>CAYVQU010000247.1:0-6479 GCA_964453155.1 uncultured Anaerolineales bacterium
TTTTTTGTTGCTCAACGCTTCTGTTTTGCCTGAGTTACTGCAGTAGAGTCAATATTGTATTATGAAAAATCGAACTTACGTCATTGGACATGTCAACCCGGATACTGACTCAATTGCTGCTGCCATTGGATACGCGTGGTTACTGCGCGAGCGGGATGGAATTGATGCGATTGCAGCCCGCGCCGGGGCGATGAATTTGCAAACCGTGTGGGTCTTGGACCGCCTGGATATTGACGCACCGTTATTGTTGTCAGACGCTTCTCCCCGCTTTGAAACGGTTACCCGGCGGATGGATACGGCCTCTCCGGAAAGCTCATTGCGAGATGCCTGGGCGATTGCCAATCGTACTGGGGGCGTAGCTCCCATTGTGAAGGATGACGGCACTCCCTACGGGTTGATCACCGGCTTGACCCTATTTTCTTTCCTTGGAGAGATTATCGGCCCCCATCCGCGCCGCCAAGAGATGCGGATTGCCGAAATATTAGATGTTCCTTGCCATGAAGCCACCGATACTGGGGTGCCCCGTTTCCAGGCTGGAAGTCGCATTCGAGATACTTTGCCGCGGATTTATCGGGAGGAGCGTAACCATTTCATCGTTGTCGATGATGATGGTAAGTACATCGGTGTATGTCGTCAGCGAGACCTGATGAATCCCCCGCGCTTGCGGCTCATTTTGGTCGATCATAACGAAGCAGACCAGGCCTTAGGCGCGCTGGATCAGGCTGATTTGGTCGAAATTTTGGACCACCATCGCTTGGGAAACCCCCCCACCCGGATGCCAATTCGATTTACGGTCGATGTTGTGGGGAGCACCAGCACATTGGTTAGCGAGCGGATTGAAGAAGCCGGATTGAGTGCACCTCCTGATATCGCCGGGATTCTCCTGGCTGGGTTGTTATCTGATACGTTAATTTTCGCCTCGCCAACCGCGACCGATCGCGATAAAACTGCCGCCGAACGCCTCAGCCGCTGGGCATTTGCCTGGGGTAGTCCCCTCAAAGGTGAGACGTTGCAATCTTATGGGGAGCAGGTTCTCGAGGCAGGTGCGGGATTATCCCGGGATCCCGATGAAATTGTTTCAACCGATATGAAGACCTATGAAGTGGCTGGATTGAAGTTCTCGGTTTCTCAAGTGGAGGTCACCGATTTGATGCAATTACGCGATCATCAAGATGATTTAGCGGCGGCTTTGGGTGGCTTGCGTGAAACCCGTAACCTGGACTTTTCGATGTTGATGGTTACAGATGTCGTTCGAGGGATGAGCAAATTAGTGTTGGAAAACACACCGCCCGTATTGGATGATTTGCCTTATCCTCTCCAAGATGATCAAACTCGCCTGGCACGCGGGGTTGTTTCTCGGAAAAAACAATTACTTCCTGCCATATTAGGATTACTCGAAAGCTGATGACGACCGTATTTCAAGCCTTAGCCCAATTAGATAACAGCAGTGGTAGTGCCGCGTTGTGTACGATTATTGCTGCCCAGGGCTCAACGCCTCGGCAGACCGGGAGTAAAATGCTGGTCTATCCCGATGGATCCTTTGTTGGGACAATCGGCGGCGGCGAAATGGAGAACCGGGTATTGAGCGCGGCGATTGAAACCATCGCTAGTGGACAGCCGAAAATACTCGAATATTCGATGACGGATCCCCAACGGGGTGATCCTGGCGTATGTGGTGGACAGCTTAAAATTTTCGTTGAACCAATTCTCTCCAAATCCCTGATCGTGGTGATTGGGGCGGGACATGTGGGGTTAGAAGTTGTCTTTCTGGCCAAATGGTTGGGGTACCGGGTGATCATCGCGGACGATCGCACTGCATTGTGCACACCGGAAGCCGTTCCGGAAGCCGACGAACACTTACCCGGACCGTTGGATGATTTGGTGGACCGAATTGAGTTGGCTGCTCAAACCTATTTTGTCCTAACGACCCGCAATGTCGAGGTTGATGTGGTGGCTCTCCCGGGGATTTTGGCAGCCAAACCAGCCTATATTGGGGTCATCGGTTCTCGGCGGCGATGGGCCACTACCAAATCAAAATTATTGGAAATGGGGGTTTCGGCGGAAGCTATTGAGACCATCCACTCCCCGATTGGTCTTGATCTCAAAACCGAAACCCCCCGTGAAATTGCGGTCAGTATTTTGGCCCAAATTATGAAATTATCTTAGAAACTATTCGAAAAATGCGGCGTCGATTGCGTTTATCGAAATCCGACGCTGGATTGAATTTTCGGATCGTTTCATAACCAAAAACCTTATCGGAGTTTTTATGTGGCAGCGGTACTACACAGTAACCAGCATAGCTGAAGCATTAGATTTATTGGCCAAATTTGGAACCACAGCCCGGATTGTCGCTGGAGCGACTGATCTGATTCTAGAGCTGGACCGTGGTTTGCGCTCTGAAGTTGAAGTTTTGATTGATGTGACCCGCATTCCAAAATTGGATCAGATCTTATTAGATGAACATGAAAACATCCATCTGGGGCCGTTGGTCACCCATAACCATTGTGTCGGGTCTAAACTTATCCGAACCCGAGCTTTGCCCTTGGCCCAAGCGGCCTGGTCAGTCGGCGCGCCCCAAATCCGGAATCGGGGTACGGTAGCCGGGAATCTGATCACGGCTTCACCAGCTAACGATACGATTACGCCCTTGATGGCCTTAGGGGCGAGTGTGACTCTTAAATCGAAAACGAATGAGCGGGTTGTCCCTCTGACTGAGTTCTATCGGGGCGTGCGAAAAATTGTGATGCAGCCTGACGAGATGTTGGTAGATATTGTATTCCCGCCGCTGAAATCATTTCAGCAGGGGATGTTTTTAAAATTGGGTTTGCGTCAGGCGCAAGCGATTTCGGTCATGAATGTGGCTCTGGTTGTGTCTCAAACTGGAGATATTGTCGACAAGGCCGCTATTACTTTAGGTGCAGTTGCACCAACCATTATTTCTGCTCCTGAGGCTGAAGCATATCTGGAAGGTAAAGCACTTACCGATGACACCATTGCAGGGGCTGCTTTACTGACTATGAAAACCGTTACCCCAATTGATGACATTCGGGGCTCAGCCGCTTATCGGCGTGAGATGGTCCGGGTGCTAACTGCCCGCGGACTGCACGCAATTATGAATGGGCAGGAAGCCAACCAATTCCCGGTTGAGCCGCCTTTACTTTGGGGGCGGCAATCCAATGGAAATGGGCCATCTGCACCAGAAAAAGCCCAGCATCTCCCTGGAAGTCCAATTACTCTGAACGTGAATGGAAAAACCCAAACATTTACGACGGGTCAAGATAAGACCTTACTCAATTTTTTGCGTGAGGAGGTCGGCCTAGTGGGGACCAAGGAGGGCTGTGCCGAAGGAGAATGCGGGGCCTGCACCGTTTTCTTAGATGGGGTGGCGGTGATGGCCTGTCTGGTTCCAGCACCGCGGGCCCATCTGGCTGAAGTCGTCACAGTCGAAGGGCTGGCTCATCCCGAACGGTTGCACAGTGTTCAAGAAGCTTTTATCCATGCTGGTGCGGTTCAGTGTGGTTATTGCACACCCGGTTTTTTGATGTCGGCGGCAAAATTACTTGAGGAAATTCCAACCCCAAATCGTGACCAAATCCGCCAGGCGATTACGGGGAATTTGTGTCGCTGCACCGGATATTACAAAATTGTAGACGCTATTGAGCAAGCCAGTCAAATGGAGGTGGCTCATGGGTAAGTTTTCAAAATATTCAAGCCCGCGCCAAATTAAGGAGCGGCCTTATAAAATTCATCCTGTGTGGCAAGGGATTGGTTGTATTATGTTAGTGTTGATCCCAGGAATGTCTTATGCTGGTGCGACCATATTGGTGGCGGCCAACGCTCGTAATCAGTGGGTGCCAATGCCCAGGGAATTGTACGGTCCCCCTTCAAACCCTGGTTTATTTGGCGAACTATTTGTTACAGTGTTGCTTTCGATTTTAGGTTTTCTGGTTTTTGTAATCGTTTATTCAATTATGTATCGGGCTATGGCTCCCAAAAAGACAGTAGATGCCCCCATGCCTAAAAAGCGTAGAAGTATGCGCAAAAGCAAATCACGTTAGAAAAAATGGCACCCACTGGGTGCCATTTTTTCTAACGATTGGCTCAATAGTTGAAAATATTTATTGAACCTCTGAGTCTGTAATTTCCAAGGCTTTATCCAATATTTTTACCCCCACCTCCAGTTGTTCGGGGGAGATGATCAACGGCGGGATGATCAAGACTGTATTCCCATGCGTATACAAGAAAACCCCGTTGTCGTGCATATAACGATGTATTTTTTTCATTGCCCGACTAGTGCTGTTGAAAGGCGCCAGGGGTTCGCGAGTTTCTCGATTTTTTACCAGTTCTAGAATGCCAAATAATCCAATTGACCGCACATCGCCAACAGAGGGGTGTTCTTCACCTAAATCGGTTAGCTGCCGGTGGAGAATGGGAGCCATCTCCTGGACATGGCTGAGGAGATTGTCAGCCTGCATTACCTGGATATTGGCAATCGCCGCGGCGAGAGAGATTGGATGGCCGTTATAGGTGAGTCCCCCCACAAATTTCTTATCGTTAAAGTGATTGGCGATTTCAGTCGTCATGGCAACTGCCCCGAGTGGAGCGTAGCCCGAAGTTAAACCTTTGGCCATGGTGATCATATCAGGTTGGACATCCCAATGATCAACTGCAAACCATTCGCCGGTGCGGCCAAAGCCGCTCATAACTTCGTCACAGATCAGCAGAATACCATATTTGTCACACAGGGCACGTACACCAGGTAGATAGCCATCAGGTGGAATGATGATCCCATTCGTGCCGGTCACGGTTTCAAGCAGGATGGCAGCGATGGTTTCGGGTCCTTCAAAATTAATGATTTCTTCGAGGTGATTAATGTAATCCTGTGAGAAATCGGCTTCGGAAACATTGGGGTTGTTGCGATGGAACGTGGAGCGATAGCGATAGGGATCAAGGAAGTGAACGACGCCGGGCATCAGGGCCGGTTCCCACGGCCAGCGGCGGGGATCCCCGGTCAGGGCTAGTGCGCCGGCAGAGGCCCCATGATAGGAGCGATAGCGGGTCAGGATTTTGTGCCGGCCGGTGGAAACTCGGGCCAGTTTGACCGCGTTCTCGTTGGCATCAGCCCCTCCCAGGGTGTATAGGAACTTGGTCAAATTTCCGGGTGTAATTTCAGCCAGGAGTTTGCCTAACAAGGCCCGCGGTTTGGTCGCCATTTTGGGACCAGCATAGGCCAGTTCGGCCGCCTGCTCCTGAATGGCCTGAATCACCCGTAAGTCCCCGTGACCGATATTGGAGCACATCGTCATCGAGTTGAAATCAAGGTAACGTTTTCCAGCCGTATCCCAAAAATAAACCCCATCGGCGCGCTCCACGGGGATGGGATCAACTTGGGCTTGGGCCGACCAAGTCCAGAAATTGTGTTTCATCGATAGAGCTAGAATTTCTTCATTGGGGAGATCAACCATATTACCCTCGATTAGAATAAAATTTTCAATCAGGAAATCCTGGTTGACTGACTAATATCTTATAAACCAATCGCAGAGCTGCCGAGAGCGCAGAGAATCTTTTGTTACTCTAGAAAAACTCTGCGAACTCCGCGTCTCAGTGGAGAAATTGTTCATTTTGTCAGTCAATCTGTCAAGGATCTAGGCAGCCATAAGTTTTTATTTCCTGACTTCCTAATAGATTTAGAAAGATTTTGTGCGCTAATCCTATCATAGTGGGTAGGTGTTGATAGGTGGCATTTAGGCCGAAAACAGGTGATTTGAATCACTGTTTTCTTGAGAATAAAACCAGTTTCACCTATAATTCTAAGACAATCAAAAACCAATATGTGGAGGATTTTTTATGTATGCAACCTTAGTCGCGTTTCACAATATTCTGCGGTGGGTCGTAGTCGTTTTAGGCATTTTTGTGACCGTTCGAGCTTTTATGGGCTGGTTCGGGAAACGAGAATGGTCGGAAGGTTTTCGAAAATTGGGGGTTTACTTAACAATGTCCATCGATATTCAATTATTGTTGGGCGGTTTGTTGTATTTTGTTTTCAGTGATTGGGCCTTGAAAGCCATACTTGATAAGGGGATGGCTTTTGTGATGGGGCAGAGTGAATATCGCTTCTTCGCCGTCGAACATATCTTGTTGATGGTGATTGGAATCGTCTTTGTTCATCTCGGAAGTGCCTTGCCCAAGCGAGCGGACGATTCCCAGACGAAATTCAAACGGGCCGCGATCTGGTTCGGTCTGGGTATTCTCCTGATCTTAGGTGGGATTCCCTGGCAGCGACCGCTGTTCCCGGGCATGTTATAGCGCCTTAATGCCGTATAGCTGAACCACGTTCAGCCTAACAGAAAAACGGATGTCACCTCGACGGCATCCGTTTATTTGTTAAGGGCTACAAGTCGCAGCCTATCCTCTGTTTTTAGTTGTGGGTGTATTTCAGTTTGGGGGAAAGGTGTGAGAAAATAAGGTGACCAAGAGAC
>CAYVQU010000248.1:0-6427 GCA_964453155.1 uncultured Anaerolineales bacterium
GAGCCATAACCACCGGCCCATGATCCGTAACCGCCAGCCCAGGAGCCATAACCACCGGCCCATGATCCGTAACCGCCAGCCCAGGAGCCATAACCACTGGTCAATTGGAATTGCCCGGTCGTTTCATCGTAATAGGAGTACCCTTCGTAATGAACTTCACCGGCTAAATCCGCCCAAATGTCCATCCCGGCGTTGGCGGAGACGTTTTCAAAGTCTTCGAAAACGGCCCCGGGAGCATTGACCCGCCCGGCACCTTGCTGCCACATACTGTACAATGCTTCGGTCGTATCCGGATCAATCCATATGGCCGCTGAGTACATAATCCGGTGTTTCACTTGATCTGGAGATAAATCCGGATTTTGGGCTAATGTCAAGGCGGTAATTCCTGAAACCGCCGCGGCGGCTTGGGAAGTTCCGGCAATTGAATAGTAATTCTTAGCTACGTAGGCATCCGTATATTGCTGGGCTAAATAATCTTTCTTCTCCATTAGTGAAACCACATGAGCACCCGGAGCAACCACATCGGGTTTGACAAAACCGTCCAGGGTTGGCCCGGCTGCCGAGAAGGGGGTGATGTAATCGTCATTCCAATCTAGCGGAGTGTAGTTGTCTGTGAAGGCCCCAACGGTAATCACGTAAGGGTTGTTGCCCGGGACCCCAATACTCAAGGGATCTGGACCACCATTTCCGCCCGCGACGACGACGACGATTCCATTCGCCCAGGCGGTCGTAACTGCCTGATTCAAAGGATCAGCCCAATATGGCGATTGCACGGGAGATACCAATGACAGGTTCATCACCCGAATATTGTGCTCATCTTTGTGATCAACCACCCATTGAATGCCTTGGATCACTCGTTCATAGGTTCCGGCACCGGTTTCATCTAAAACCCGGACACCGACGAGATCAACTCCCGGAGCAATCCCGTTCCATTCATCATCGGCCCCAATTTGACTATTGGCGATGATTCCTGCAATATGGGTACCATGCCCATTGGGATCGGTTGGCTTATTCTTGCCGTCAACCAAGTCAACCCAACCGATGATGCGTCCGTTTTTGCCGTGGATATCCTTTTTGAGCCCCGTCATTTTTTCCAGGCCCGTATCTACTACCGCGACGGTGATGCCTTCACCGGTAACCCCGTTTTCCCAAGCAATGTCCGCGCCGACAACATCCGGATAATTGGTTTCAGGAACAATAGATTTTTTATCATTCTGTTTATCATCATCCCGATCATCATCTTTATCTTTTTTGTCGTCATCTTTGCCAGCGACCAGAACCGATTCGTTGAGGGATACTGCCGTAATATTTTCATCTAACGATATTTCAGCAACCTGTTCAGGAGTGAGTAAAGCCCCTACGCCCTTAATGATATCCAGCTGCGATGTTACGGTTCCGCCTAAAGATTCAACCAACCAGGCAACCTGCTCAGCATTCAGACCCTGCACAATATATGAGGCTGACTGGCTTTTGCCTCCCGGGACAAAGGCCATGCTGAGCAAGAGAATGAAGGCCAAAGATACATTGGTGATTGTAATAATTCGTTTTCTGGCTTTCATGGGGGTTCTCCTAATTACGAATTTCCATTAAAAAAACAGACCTAACTTGGGCCAGGTCTGTCTAAGTGTAATAAATGAGATGTTAGACATTGGCAACCTGGCAGTCATAACCACTATTGTGGTCTTAGACCCATGGCTTTGCGTCACCAACTTTCGTTGGGTTTGCCTTTTTCGGTCGCATATATTCTATATGATTTATACTTGGGATTCAAGCCCTGTGACCCAGGTCTTGCAAATCTGTTAAGTGAGCGTGAGGAATCATGAAAGGAAAGGTTATCGTTTGGTTAACAATTGAGTTTAAAAGATTAATGGATTGTGAAAAAACCCGCTTGATGGTAAAATCTTGCCCGGTATTTTGCGCCAGTTCTAAGCACGGAACAAAAGCATCCCAGCTTGGGGTGCTTCTTTGTGTGTAGGCGCAAGCATTGAAATTGATCTAATACTCAACGCAGAGACGCAAAGGTTGTAAGACGCAGAGAATAAGTATAGATTTTGATTTCTTTGCGCCTTGGCATCTTTGCGCCTTCGCGTTAAGTACTTGTAAGACCAAACATATAAACGCAAGTTTTTGCGAAATTTTCCTGGAGGAAAACATGTCAGACACAAAATGGATTTACCTGTTCAAGGAAGTTGGACAGGCTGAGGACCTTACCGGCAGTTGGGATGGAACCCGCTCCCTTTTGGGCGGTAAAGGTGCCAACTTAGGTGAGATGACCCGCATCGGCGTCCCGGTGCCCCCCGGATTCACTGCCACCACCCAGGCCTGTAACGCCTACCTCGCAGCTGGACAAGAATTCCCCGCAGGTATGTGGGACCAAGAAGTTGCCGCTATCGCTGCGACTGAAGAACTCACCGGTAAAAAATTTGGTGACCCCAGCAACCCCCTGTTGGTTTCCTGCCGCTCCGGCGCCGTCTTCTCCATGCCCGGGATGATGGACACCGTCCTCAACATTGGTCTCAACGATGAAGTGGCCGTCAAAATGGTTGAACTGACCGGTGACGAGCGCTTCGTTTACGACGCTTACCGCCGCCTGGTTCACATGTTCGGTGCCGTTGTTCTCGATATCGACGACGAAGCTTTCGAGCATCCCCTCGATGAGTACAAAGCAGACAAAGGCTACAAACTCGACACCGAGATGACTGCCGCCGACTGGAAAGCCCTCACCGAGAGCTACAAAGCCATCATCAAAGAACACATGGGCTTTGATTTCCCCCAGGATGTTTACGAACAATTGAAATTGGCCACCGAAGCCGTCTTCAAATCTTGGAACGGTAAACGCGCCATTGATTACCGCAATGCCGCCGGCATCGCCCACGATCTGGGCACCGCCGTCAACATTCAGACCATGGTCTTCGGGAACATGGCCAAATCCGGTACCGGTGTGGCCTTCACCCGCAATCCGTCCGATGGCGAGAACGTTGTTTGGGGCGAATACCTGGAAAATGCCCAGGGTGAAGATGTCGTGGCCGGGATCCGTAACGCCGAAGACATTTCCACCATGGAAGCCCCCTTCCCGCAGGCTTATGCCGATTTCCTGGATGTCTGCGCCAAGCTTGAAAAACACTACCGCGAAATGCAGGATGTTGAATTCACCGTTGAGAACGAAAAACTGTGGATGCTCCAAACCCGTGACGGTAAACGCACCGCCAAAGCCGCAGTCACCATTGCCGTGGATATGGCCAACGAAGGCCTGATCTCCAAAGAAGAGGCCGTCTTGCGCGTCAAACCCGAACAGGTTGATGCCCTGCTCCACCCCCAATTTGTGGACGCGTCTAAGCGCGCCGCTGAGGCCGAAGGCAAAATGTTCGCCACTGGTGTGAACGCTTCCCCCGGTGCCGCCGTTGGACGCGTGTACTTTGACGCCGACACCGCCGAACACAAAGCCAAAGAAGAAGGCCAGGACGTGATCATGGTCCGCCCCTTCACCAAACCAGATGACGTACACGGTATGCTCGCTGCGAAAGGTATCCTCACCAGCGAAGGTGGCGCCACATCTCACGCGGCTGTGGTTGCCCGCCAGTTCGGTATCCCCTGTGTGGTTGGCGCTTCCTCCGTTCGCATTGACATGGAAAACCGCCAACTCTCCGCCGGTGATGTGGTCGTCAAAGAAGGCGATTACGTCTCCGTTGACGGCAGCACCGGTGAAGCATTCTTGGGCGAGATCGATTCCGTCTCCCCTTCCCTCGAAGAGCAGACTGACCTCTTGACCCTCCTCACCTGGGCTGATGAAATTTGCGCCACCGACGGCGTCCGTGAGTTCGCAGCCGGTTGGCCGACCCGCGGTTTGCAGGTTTGGGCTAACGCCGACTACCCCGAAGATGCCAAGCGCGCCCGTTCCTATGGGGCCCAAGGTATCGGTCTGTGCCGCACTGAGCACATGTTCTTCGAAACTGAACGTCTGCCCATTGTGCAAGACATGATTTTGGCCGGTGACGATGTTGAGACCCGCCAGGCCGCCCTGGATAAACTGCTGCCCTACCAGCGCCAGGATTTCGACGGTCTGTTCGAAGCGATGACCGGCCTGCCCGTGATCATCCGCCTGATCGATCCCCCGCTCCACGAGTTCATGCCCGATGAGCGCGAGATCCTCGAAGAAGTTATCGCGGCCCGAGTCAAAGGCGAAGAACTCCCTGAGAAGGAAGCCCTCCTCGCCGATATCGAGGCCCTGCACGAAAGCAACCCCATGATGGGGCTGCGGGGTGTCCGCCTGAGCGTGATGATGCCCGAGATCGTCTCCATGCAAGTCCGCGCTATTTTCGAAGCGGCTGCCGACGTCAAACTGCGTGGTTTCGAGCCGCATCCCGAGGTCATGATCCCCTTGACCGGTCACATCAACGAACTGAATGTGATCCAACCGGTGCTGGAAAAGATCGCCGCGGATGTGATGGCCGAGAAAGGCGTGACCTTCGCTTACAAATTCGGTACCATGATCGAAATCCCCCGCGCCGGCCTGACCGCTGACAAAATTGCGGGCGTGACCGAATTCTTCTCCTTCGGGACCAACGACCTGACCCAGTTCACCTTCGGCTACAGCCGCGATGACGCTGAGCGCAACTTCCTCGTCAAGTACGTGGAAGATGGTATCTTGGAAGTAAACCCCTTCCAGACCATTGACCGGGATGGCATTGGCCAATTGATGGACATCGCCGTGACCAAAGGTCGTGAGACTCGCCCCGAGCTCGAATGTGGCATCTGTGGTGAGCACGGTGGTGACCCCAATTCAATCGAGTGGTGCCACCTGATCGGTCTCAACTACGTGAGCTGCTCCCCCTTCCGCGTGCCCATCGCCCGCCTGGCCGCCGCCCACGCCGCGTTGACCCACAAGAAATAAGATTTACGAGTAACAATCAAGGCCCCCGGAATTTAAATTCCAGGGGCCTTTTTTATTTGACGTTAGAGACCCCTGGGGTTTCCATTGGCTTCCGAAAAACTTCAGATGTTTCGGGAGATAGGGTTGTGATTGAAAAAACGATCTGTTAAAACCCCAGGGGTCTTTATCGACTACCGCCGCCTTGGGGAGACCCCAGGGGTTTTAAAATGATTTGGGTTATTTATGAACCTGTCATTCTTAGGGGCTTTGATTGGAAGGTGGCCCTCGGAAACCCCTGGGGTCTAACTCAATCAAAATCATCTTCAACTAAGGGGGAAATTTCGAACTCGTTAACTTCCCGGTCATGAAATTCGATGAACTGGGCGAGTGAATTGGTTACTGGGTCTCCATCAAACCACTTCAATACTTCAGCCCGATTCAAGCGTGTGTCTCGATCAGAAATCAGCGCGTGATAAGACGAAAATGGCCATTCTCGGAAATCTTTCACGACCCCATGCTTTTGGGGATTCCGATGAATATAGGTGATGAGTTGGAGAAAATGGGTGTCTGATTTAACTTCGATCCGGCCAAAACGTTGCTGGAAGAGACTGCCAGTACGACCGTAGGTTTTGTTGATGGCTTTGGCGTAAGCATTAAGACAGTTCCCAAATGCTTGGCTGGGAGTCGGGGGAGACCCCTGGGGTTTTACGCGTGGCCTGGATTGATTATCTTGCTTCTCTTTCTTTTCGTGTTTGATCGAAAAGGCCTCTGCTGAAACCCCAGGGGTCTTTACCCGGACCAGAAAATGGAAATGGTTGCGCAGTAGGCAATAGGCGAAAGTGTCGAAATGCTCATAGGTGTGTTTCGTATAGAGCTGTAGAAAAAATCGATAGTTTCGCTCCTGGAAAAAGATATTCCCCCGGTTGATACCACGATTGTAAAGGTGATAGATTTTTCCGGATTGCAGTGGTGGTGGCTTGTGAGACATGTACTAAACCCCATTGGTTTGTCATTGGTTGTATTTTGATTGTATCACGGCCTCCCAGAGACCCCTGGGGTTTTAACGTGACTAGAATCAATTGAGTCTTTTTCTATTCTTATGATTTGGGTCATATCCGATTCTTGAAGAAACCCCAGGGGTCTTTTATTTACCAAGTGTTTCTTCCGAGACCCTTGGGGTTTTATTATGATCATTGGATATTGGGTTGATTTCTTTTCTGATAATTGAGTGCAAATCAGACCCAAGAAGAAACCCCAGGGGTCTTATTAATTTACCCCAAGTATTTGTTCATTTTTAGGTAATTGGTCATCTTTATGTGGGCCCAAATTCTGCTACAATAATTTAATATTGGATAAAAGAGTCGAAAATAAGAAATATTTTTCTTAGGTGTGATTACTGATTGACTGACATCCTATCAAACCTACCGCAGAGTCGCAGAGAACGCTGAGAATCTAACATTTTTCAAGAGAGAAACGCGGTGAACTCTGCGTCTCAGTGGAGAGATAGGAGGTGTGCAAAAATAAGATCCCATTTTTGAAATGGTCTGGAAGAATCGG
>CAYVQU010000249.1:0-6354 GCA_964453155.1 uncultured Anaerolineales bacterium
GCCTATGTTTTTCGTTAATTTTCTGTTCTACCGCTACTTTTTGAGATGACACATTGAGGAGAATAAAAATGATCGTACATCTAATAATTGGCGCACTGGCTATGGCAAGCTTGCTCCTGCTGGTTGACTACGCCCGCAAAAATGACTTGACGCTCAAATGGTGGCACTGGCTGCTAACTGGCTTGGGTATTATCTATGCCATCTTCGTTCTGGAATTGATCGTTGGCTTCTTCGGCGAAGGGGCTCCCCAAGCTGCCCTCGTTATGGGCGGGATGACGGGTATTGTGGCTATCGTTTGGGGTGTGTTGCTGCGTCGCTTTGTCTTCACACAGGCATAAGTTAGAACAAAAGGAAAGAAATATGAGCAAAAGAATATCACGCAGGGATTTTCTAAAAGGGGTTGGCACAATGATGGGCGCTCCTGATTGGGCACACTGGCATGGTTTCTTTATGCTTCAACAGAAGATGTACCTCGCCACCGAAATTTACGAAATGCGCAAGGGAACGGGTGAAATTGAGGCCGCTGCACCTTGGTCTTTAGCGCCTTAATCTGAAATGATCAACAAAATAAAGGACAAAGAGCTAAGTGACATCACTCGGCTCTTTTTTTTGGATCATTTCTTCGCCAACCACTACATCATTGACACGCGCAGCAGTTACTCTCGCCTGAACTGGCGAGCGTTTCCGTTCTTACGCCTTCGGTGATGCTCGCTGACGGGGTGGCAACAGCTGTGATGGTGATGGGGGAAGCAGGCTTGGATTTTGTTGAGCAACTGCCCCAAAGCGAAGTTTTCGGGCAGTAGTATTTTGGCACTCATGGTTTGGATACGCAAAAAAATATTTGTGTACTCATTTTGCATATTGTGCTCATCATTGATGAGCAAAACCTTCGATTGCTGAGAGAATTTCATTAGCTTGGAAGATGCGGTTCCGCGCTTGACCGGTAATTTCCCTCAAAATCCCCAACTGAACGAATTTCTCTATATACCGTGATGCAGAGCGATACGGTACCCCTAAGGCAGCTTCAACCTGCCGAATGGTAACAATTGGGCGTTCAAATAACAGGTTCATAACTTCCATTAGCCGCTTCGCTGCTCGTTCATCCTGTAGCAGTTCCACATAGGTCTGGTAAAGGGCCTGCAATTGTGTGATCCGTTGGACTGCATCAACACTTTGGGTGTTCACGGCTATCAAAAAGAAATACAGCCAATCTTCCCAATCTCCGTGTTGGCTGACTGCTAACAACCGATCGTAATATTCTTGTCGGTTGGCCTCGAAGTAGGCACTCAAGTAAAGCAGGGGTTGCGGAAGTAGGTTCCAGGCATATAACAACAGGGTGATGAGCAAACGCCCGACCCGGCCGTTACCATCCAGGAAAGGATGGATGGCCTCAAATTGGTAATGGATCAATGCAATCCGCACCAAAGCTGGGAGTTCGCTAGGTGTATGCAGGAAGTGTTCCAATTGGTTGAGTGCTGTGAGCATTTCCTGGGTAGGTGGGGGAACATAGGGGGCATTTTGGAGCGTGCAACCGGCTGGGCCAATCCAGTTTTGACTGCGGCGAAATTCCCCTGGGGTCAGGTGTTCTCCACGTACATTATCCATCAACTGGGCGTGGATTTCACGGATCAGCCGCAAGCTAACCGGTAGGGTTTGTAAACGGTCCAAGCCATAATCCATGGCTTGGACATAGTTATGGACTTCATCAGCATCTGTGTCAGGTTCTAGAAAAGAAAGTTGCTGGGCCTCATATGCATATAGATCTGAGAGCGAGGCGCGGGTGCCTTCGATGCGCGTGGATACCACAGCTTCACGCCGGATGAATGGCTGTACGATCCAACTCAAATTCGCCGAAGAACTGCTCTGGCTAGCAAGTTTGGCAAGATTGCGTTCAGCATCAGACAGGGTGGAGATCAGCGTTGAGGACCAATTCAGCTCAGGTGGCAAATTGGTTGGTAAGAAATACCAATACCCATTAGGATGGTGGATTGGTTTGCCAGCAGAGCTATTCTGGTAGTTTTTGGGATCCATTGCTTTTGATCCTTGGAAAATGTGGCAATATACGCGCGTTATATTGACATTATAGCATGCAAATGTCAATATAGACCCCTGTTATTGACACTTATTCTGGCTAGATTGGGTTTGTTGAGAGCGCCAAGCGTGATTTGATCTGAATTCTGGTTAGTTGGTTGAGTAAGCAACTTGAATGACGTAATGATGGAAACGCTGGCCGATAATGGCAATGGAAATTACGCCTACGTGGATGATCTCGATGAAGCCCGTAAACTCTTCGTCGAAGATATGACCTCCACCCTGCAGGTCATCGCCCTGGACGCCAAGATCCAGGTCGATTTCAATCCTGATGTGGTCGCTTACTACCGCCTGATCGGTTATGAAAACCGGGATGTCGCTGACCAGGACTTCCGCAATGACGCCGTGGATGCCGGTGAGATCGGTGCTGGGCACAGTGCCACCGCCCTGTACGCCGTGACCTTCCGCCCGAATGCCGATGGCCGCATCGCCACCGTCCAACTGCGCTGGGAAGATCCCGACACGCACCAGGTGACGAGATCAACGGCAACTTCAATACCTGGGATTTGGCCGCCAGCTTCGAGCAGGCTGATCCCCGCTATCAACTGGCCGTGGTGGTAGCCCAATATGCCGAACTGCTGCGCCACAGCCCTTGGGCTACCGGTACCTACGGCTCCCAACTGGAGACTTTGCAGCATTTCGAAAGCCTGGCCGCCGATGTTCGCGAGCGGATTGCCAACCTCGACCAGATCGAGGAATTCGATCAGGAGCGACTGGCAAACCGCCGCCGCCGGATCACCAATGGCTATATCCAACGCCGCTCCCAAGGCGACGATCATCTGACCGAACTCAAGGCTCGCAGGATTCAACTCGATGAGGCTCGTCTGGCCTTCAGCCGCTCTGAAATGCAACGTGATGAACTGGCCGACCGCCTGTGCTTTGCCCAAAATGCACTCTTTGATGCCCGGATTGCGCTCGAAATAGACCATGCCGCGGCCTGCGAAACAGCATTACGCACGGAAATCAGCGCGCTTGAATCTGAGTTAGGAAACATCCAGATGCAGGCCGTGGATATCTCCGAAACCCTGGTCCGCGAATATCAGGATATGGAACACCTGCGGGAATTGCTGTGCGCTGATGGGGGCGAGATTCCCTCAGAAATTGAGCAGTTCAGCACCCTTCGGGATGAGAAAAATCCCGAAAACGCGCGTCAAATCCAAGATGTAGTCCGCAACCTCCAAACGCCGCTGTCTATTCTGGGAAACGATTTTGTATCCCAACGAACCCTGCTGGATGAAGAAGTCCGCCAGTATCGAGAAGAAACAGCCAGCCTTGAACGGGAAATCATACAGCTTCGCACCGGGGACCGTCAGATTAGCTTTGAAACCACGGCGCCCGCAGCCATCCGCCTGCAGCACCTGCTGCGCGCTCAATTAGGGCTGGCTCAAGATGAGGTGGTTTTCCTATGCACCACGCTGCAAATCCCAGATGAGGGCTGGCAAGATGCTGTCGAAGGTTTGCTGGAACGGGCCCGTTTCACACTGTTGGTGCCGCCTGAGCATTACGAGGCCGCCGTGCAACTCTACCACCAACGCCGCCATCAAGATAAACTCCACGGTGTTGGGCTGCTCAATACCGAACGGCTGCTGAAAAATCAGAAAACACCTCAGAAGGACTCGCTGGCCGAGGAGGTTCAAACCTGCCATCCCGCAGCCCGCACCTTTGTGGATTTACTGCTGGGTCGATATATTAAATGTGAGCATATTGAAAAACTGCCCGACCATACCGCGGCAGTCACCCAAAATTGTTTTGTGTACCGCAATTACAGCCTCCGGCATCTTGATCCCCGCATTTATAGTACCTGGTTCATTGGGGAACGCTCCGGCCCGCGGCAGATCGAACAGCGCCAGGAACGGCTGGATGAAATCACGGCTGCCCTGGCTGCCAGCACCGCAGAAGCCGAAGCCCTTCAGGAACGCTTGAGTCTCACCCAGGAGAAAATCCGAACGCTGGTTGCGTTGGAACACGCCCTACCCACATTAACACAGCTTTCCGAAGTAGAGGCTCATTTATCCGCTTGCCAAAACGAATTATCCACCCTAGATACGCAAACCATCGCGGTTTTGCAGGCCAACCTGGAACGTTGCCAGACCGAAGCCAACCACCTGCACACCGAAAATACGGCGCATGAACGCCAGATCGGGGCGCTGGAAGCTAGGATTCAAAACCTGGATGGGGAAGTGCTTCCGGGCCTGGAACGTTCAGCTGATCAGGCCATCCAAGATGCCCAGACTTTTGTTTCCCAAATGATCACGCCTGAACAATCATTGGAAGAGACCCTGGCTGATGTGGATCGGGAATACGAACGCCGCCGCGAACGTCAGCCACTCGAAACGATTTTACAGAATGCTACCCGCTACGAGAACGACTATGCCAACGCCGAAATGCGCAGCCGTGACCGTCTCAGGGAGGGTAAACAAGCTTATAGCCTGCGATATGATTTCGGCTACGATGAGGCTGAAGACGCGGCTCGTTATCTGGCCGAACGTGAAAAACTGGTCGAATCAGAACCGCCCCAGTACGAAACTCGTATCGTCGAACAGCGTGCCCTGGCCGAACAAGAACTGGTCGAGAATTTCATCCACCGCCTGCGTGAGCAAATTATGGAGGCCCGCCAGCAGCTCGCGTATCTTAACACTACACTATCCCAACTGCGTTTTGGCGGCGAGCGTTTCGAGTTTATTGCCCGCCCGGCTCCAGTGCTGCGGCAGGTCCATGATATGGTGATGGATAGCCAGCGCATTCTGGGGGATTCACTCTTCGAATCTGATTTTCGTCAGCACCACCAACAGGGTTGGGATCTGCTCTTCGAGCGGTTGACTGCTGGCGGACACGAGGGAGATGAGGCTGCCACAAGAGAGATGCGTGAGCTTCAGGATTACCGCAATTACCTGGAATACGATATTCGTATCCACTACCCGGGGGGGACGCGCGCCTTGTTGAGCAAAATCAATACCAAGAAATCCGGCGGTGAGACCACTACTCCATTTTATGTTGCCATGGCGGCTTCCTTCGCCCAGGCCTACCGACTCAACCAATCCCGCCCCTCCGATACTATCCGACTAGCGATGTTCGATGAAGCTTTCGGAAAAATGGACACCGCCCGCACGGCCAGCGCGCTGCAATTCATGCGCGACACTGGTTTGCAGGTGCTGTTGGCCACCCCTCCCGATAAGTCATCTGCGCTGCTGGATTACGTGGACAGCGTCCGTACGGTGGTGCGTAAGAACAGCCATGCCTTTGTGATTGAGATCGACAAAACTGAGATGGTGCAGGAGTTGGAAGGTGCTGGTGTGCAGTAAACAGTGGACGGTAAGCAGTGTGTAGTGCGTGATGATAATTATCTTGGGTTGTGAATTTGGCTGAACTTTCTTTTACTCCGTCTGATGAAGTTACTGTTTTGTTGAACGCGTTGTTGGATGCTTATGAACGGCGGCCATCTTACTTACACCGCAGTTCGGTATCTTCTTTGAGAGAGACAGCAGAGCCATACCTTTGTTCAGATGTGGGTAAGCGGTTGATCAAGGTTCTCCTTCACGATATCGAAATCTCCGATTATTTTTCGCAAATCGATCCCAATCCGCGGAGGATTGCCAACGAACAACTGCAAATCTTGGAGCAAAAAGGGTGGCTGGATTTGATCTGGCAGTCCGGGGAAAGTGGGCATCTTTTAGAGGGGGTTGCCATGTCCCCAGATTGCGCGCCCCAGCTATTCAAACTGCTCGAACGGACCTCGCTCAACCAAAAACGCGCCCAACTTGTCGATCTGATTTTAGGGGAAAACTTCCGCTTCCAGGACGATTGGCGACAGCGGGCGATCCGTTACATTCTGACCCAGATCAAAAATGGGAAATCGCCTGCACCTTTCAGCCTAGCTGATCACCACTTTAACGAAGATTTGCTGATTGCACTGGCTGCATTGGATACAGTTACAATCGAGACACCGTATCGGGCCTTCAGCGTGCGCTTATTCAATGACAGCAAACGATTCGATGAACTTAAGGGGGCCTTGGTCCGCCTGGCCCGCATTGGACATTCTGAGTGGCGTTCACTATCTGTTCAGGGTGTTTTCCGAGAGCTTAATCTTGTTCCTAACCCCGGATACATCTATCTCGCCGGCCCCTGGCAGTTGGTGGATGATTTAGGTCAGATGATCTCGTTGGGGGAGTTTTCCCCTTCCGTGGGGATCCCAGCCGCCCAGGTAGCTCGGTTACAACGGGTGACGGTACATGCATCTCAAGTGATTTGCGTTGAAAACCCCAC
>CAYVQU010000250.1:0-6346 GCA_964453155.1 uncultured Anaerolineales bacterium
TTTGTTAATGTCCTTTTTGACACTTATTTGTCTACTTATTTCTGAACCATCCCAAGTTTTCGGAAAGAATCTTGAAATCGAATACCTACCCAAACCGAAAACTGCTCAGGCGTGATGGTAAATCTTGTCAGTTTTATTTTAAAGCACATACCGTCACGCATTTATTCAATTCATCATGAATTTGCCAGATTTCGATTCCGATCAGAAAGTTTTCAAACTCCAAAATAGCGCTTATGTTGTCCGTACGAAAGCCGGGGATATTTTAGTTAATTCACCTCCAGAAATCTTAAAATCGCTGCTGGCTCATGATTTTAATGTACCAAAAATTATTTTGATCCCCCCCGATGCCCGCCTTGGAGAACAACTCGGATCAAGTGGTTTCGTTCACCAGGGCATCAATTATGCCAGTGTAGAATTTATGCTGTTTATCAATTATTTCGTATTTGGTGGTCAGCGCACCCATTTAATTACTGCGACCACCCAACAAGCGCAGAGGCTGCATAAAATTTTACAAGAAACGATTGTTGGCCCTCAAGAAATTAGCGCGTATTATCCTTATCCCTGGGTAGAACGTGAGTGCCGAGCCGTTTCTTATATTGCTTCGATTGATCGCGCCCTAGAAGTTTACGATTTAGTGGAAATCTCAGCCCTCGACATTGGGGGTGGTGTCTTGGAAAATGGGGTCAAAATCCTTCACGTAGACAACCAATATATTTTCACAGAAGACGATAACGAAATTGCAACGCTGCCAACAATTATCGATGAGGCGGCCGTTCCTCTAACAATCGAACCCCCGCAGCCAGTTTTACGCCAGGAGATCACTATTCAATTTATTGGGAGTAGTGACGGTTTTGATCCAGATGGTACCACCACCTGTTTTTTGGCCTATTTTGGGGAATCGGGACGAGACCAGGCGACTTTGTTTGACGTTGCGGCCTATATCCGCATCCGGTTAGGAAATTTGGGGATATCTCCGGCTCAGATTTCTGAAGTGTTCATCAGCCATATCCATGAAGATCATATCGCTGGTTTGCCTGAACTGCTGCTAAGTTCACAACGGATTCGGGTGATTACCTCCGACACAATTTATCATAGCCTGTTGCGATTACTCAGCGCAATGCTCAATGTTCCCGAGGATGAAGTTGCCGCGTTGTTTGACTTCTTCCCGCTCCAGCCCGGACATCCGCTGCTGATTGACGGAAAACAATTTGAGGCCATCTATGGTATTCACACCATTCCGACGATCGCGGTCAAAGTCAATGGTTTATGTTATTCCGGCGATATGCGGTATGACGAAGTTTGGTTTGATGAATTAGTTGGGCAAGGGGTTCTGAGTGAAGTACGCCGGAATGAAATCGTGAAATTTGCGGATGGAACCAGCATTTTGGTTCAGGATGCTGGGGGGGGCACAGTTCACACCACACCAACACCCGCGGTACTTGAATCATTACAGGCGAAAAGTAAGCATGTCATACTAACCCATAGTCCCCGAGGCAAACACCTTCCTACCGGACCATTAACCGAATGGAGCAACGTTGAATTTGCCGCTGATGGTTACGTCGCTTCGATCGGTGAAATATTAGAACTTGATCCTAAAGTAGAAAAATTGGAAACCATCTCAGCTTGTCCACTTTATTCTCGCTTATCCATCTCCAGACGCATGGCCCTGACCGAACAAGTTGAAATGGAGTATTGGAATCCGGGAGAAATCATCATCAACGAGGGAGATTCATCGGATGGACGGGCTTATATTGTTCACAAAGGACTGGTTAAAACGCTGGTGGGCGACAAAATGGTGCAGGTGTTGGGCCGGGGCCACAGTATCGGTGAACGAGGGGCATTAACCTATGAACACCGCGTGGCCTCCATTGTCGCTTACGGACAAACCCAGATGCTGGTTCTGTATCCTCACATCTTTGACGGCGTCGCTCGATACTTAGGGTTGAAGGATGCCTATAAACGCGTAGAATGGTTATGGAACCATCCAATATTTGGGCATTTACCCTGGGCAACTTTGTTGGATTTGGCCTTAGATTTTCAACCGCTTCATTTGCCGGTTGGGCGCTTATTATTCGAATATGGAAAACCAGGAAACGAATGTTATCTGTTGATATCCGGAGAAATTGCACTCCTAGATAAAAACTTGAAACCGGTCTTTACTTTTGATTCTAGTGGGGAATTCTTTGGCGGACGCGCAGTTTTGTTTGGCACTCACCGTAATACTTACGCTTGTGTTTCAAAAAAATCTGAAATCTGGGCCTTGCCCGCCGCAGCGCTACAAAGGCTGCAGAAACTGTATCCTAGCGTTATGCTTCACCTGCGCTCAGTGGAAATGAAACGCCAGGGCCGAGGTCAGTTTATCAGCGCTCTGAATAGATCTCTGTAAACATAAGAGAGAACCCAGGGGTTTAGGTTACCGATTTTTTCTATCCTTGCGCCAAAAAAATAACCGATATGCGAAAAACCACCTGGGTTGGTGTGATTACCAGATGGTTTTATATTTGTCTTGAATTGCTATTTTATATCATCTAGGGTTTTTATGGGCAGCATAAACGAGAAAATGCTTCCATTTTCTGGAGGTGAATCAACCCAGATGCGACCCCCATGCGCTTCGACCGCTAATTGGCAAAACGCCAGGCCCAATCCCGAGCCGCGCCGCCGTGATCGCCGACCAGGAATTTGAGCAAAGCGCTCGAAAATTTTCTCGCGATATTCTTCGGGAATCCCCGGGCCTGAATCAGCGACCGCAATACTGATCCAATCGGTCCCTTCTTGCTCAGCAGAAATCACGATTTGCCCCCCTTGGGGAGTGAATTTGACCGCATTATCGATTAAGTTTGTCAGTACTCTAATTATTTTCTCTTGATCTGCAAAAGTGGTCGGTAAATCTGGTGGAATTTCTTCCCGGATGATGATGCCATATTCATTGGCCAGTAAGGCAAAATCTTCGATCAATTCATTAACAATTTCCCCAACATCCATTTCAATAAAAGCTAATTCTAAATGGCCAGATGAAAGTCGGGCAATATCCATTAGGGCTTCAATTAAGCCTAACACTCGATTCGCCCCACTCTTGGCAACTCGAATCGATTGGTGGATCAGCGCATCGCGATCATCATCCGTTAGAGTCGATTCAATTAAGTCCATCGCCCCCACGACCGCGCTCATAGGAGAACGCAGATCGTGAATGATCGTTTCAGTAATCATTTCGCGGGCTTGGTTGATTTCGTATTCTTCGGTCGTATCGCGCAATACAATCATCCACCCAATCGGGCTGCCATCCTGGCTGAGTACCGGCGACGTTTCACGTTCGATTACTCGAGTTGGGGAACTATTGGGAACCTGATACTCAATTTTTTGGGACACTGGAATTTGCCCGCTGGATAATTCACCCTGAATATTGGCAATTTCTTCATGAGTAAATCCAATTACATTCAAGACAGACAGCGGCAAATCCGTCAGGTAAGTTTGGATTAATTTGTTAATGGGTACCCCGGTAAATATTCGGACGGGGTCATTCGATAACAGAATTTGCCCCAGGGTATTTACCATGATGATCCCCTCACCCACCGAATTGATGATGGCTGCCAGCCGTTCTCGCCCATTGGTCGCATCCGCAAATAATTGAGCATTTTGGAGGACCAGGGATCCCTGGGCGACAATCGTTCGCATCAAATCGAATTCATTCTCAGGGATACTGCGCTCCGAGGAAACCCCCATTGCAATGAACCCAAACCACTCCTTAGCTACCATTAAGGGTAGCAGCACGATTTGGTCTTCTTTATCTGGGAGAACGAATAGCTCAATCCCTGGCTCTGTCCTGGCGAGATGAATATGATCCAAATCAGCACTAGTGGACGTTAATGAGTCGATGTCTTCTCTGGTTATGGCATGAGATGCCGGATTAACTTCTCCAGGTCTTTCTGCATTAGGCTCCAAAACAAATAACTGTTGATCGGCATCCCACAAGTAAGTTCCCAAAATTGTGGGTACAAAAACAGCATTTAATGCTCTTTCAATAACCTGGACGACTTCATTTAAATCCAAAACTCCAACCATCCGAGTGCTAACCTGGTAAAGCGTTGACTGCTCCCGGAGGCGATTTTGGGTTTCACTGTAAAGTTCAGCATTAACCAGGGCAATAGCTGCTTGATTCGCCAGTTGTTCGGTAAAAGACTGTTCGCTCTGATCAAAAGCATCAATTTCGGGGCTTTCAAGAGTAACAGCACCTAACGCCCGCTTTTCATGAATGATGGGAACACTTAATTGTGATAGGGTGTTTCCACAGCTTAAGTCCATAAAACTAAGATCATTGGCAATATTCCCAATATTGATCGTTTGCATGGTCGCTATCGCCCGTCCAGTAATCGTCTCCTGCGATTGAATGAATGTTTCCGTGGCCGAATATCCGCTACTGGCTTTCAATTCTATTTGCTGGGTTTCAGGATGATAGATCACTACGGCCCCACAGACCGCGTTTGCGAAATCCAAGGCGTAATCCAAAATGAGCTTAAACAATTCATTCGAATGAATTGCTCCGGATAACTCACGCCCGACCGCTTCCAAAATTGATAACTGGTTGACCCTCCGGGCCAGCTGGGCATCGGTAGTGGCATGTAAACGCGCATTGGCTACCGCGAGTGCCGCTTGAGACGCAAAAGTTTGCAACAATTCAATTTCTTCGCGCGAAAATTCATGGGGAGTATCAAAGAAGACCGATAAAAACCCAATTTGCCCATCGGGGGTTACCAATGGAAAATCGGCAAAAGCTAAGATTTCATCCGCACGAAAGAGATGGACTAATTCACGGGATAGGGTAGTATTTTGAATATCGGCAATAATATAGGGCTGTCCGGTGCGTAAACAGCGGGTCCGGGTGCTGTCGGCAATGGAAAAGGTTGCATTCCGTTCCGAAAATCCGGCCGACAAGCCATGTTTATAGGCTAAAGTTACCTCATCTTCCCCTGGATTGAGGAGAAAGACAGCACTGCGCTGTCCGCCTCCAACCAATGAAACCGACCCACAGACATGCGCCAGCACTTCTTGGGGATTTAGGCTGGCGGTAATTATGCCCGTTAACTGGTTGAGTGATTCTAATTGGGTGGCGCGCTTTTGAGCCTGTTCATATAGCAAGGCGTTATCAATCGCGACACTCACCTGGCCAGACAATATTGTCAACAAGTCAATATCGGCTGGCGTGAATTCGACTCCGGTAGTTAACTCACTCACTGCTAAACAACCAATTGAGCGATCGGAGGCAATTAGGGGGACCCCTAACCAGGAGGTGGGAGTGTCTTCACTGGGAGGCAGCCCCACTGGATTCGGTCCAGCCTGAGATTGGGGTGTCAGAGAAATTGGTCGGCTTTCTCGAATAACCCGATCCGTCAAACGGTTTTCAATCGGCCGCCGGTCCCAATTTTGCCGCCGCCCATGTTTGACCGCCAAGGGATACCAAATTTCATCCGTTTCCTGATCATAGAGGGCAACATAGAAATTATCTAACCCTAAAATTTGAGTAACTTGTTCTTGAATTACCGGCAGCAGCTCATTTAATTCCAGGGTTGACCGCAAAGTTTGACTAACTCGATCCAGAATCGATAGCTCTTGAACTCGCCGATCTTGGGCCTCGCGCGCAATTCCCATGCCGTGCATCAAAACCGTCAGGATCATTGGAATAATCCCGATCGCGATCATCACTTTGTTGCCAACTGCCGGATAAGCCTCAACGGCCAACAAAATTAAGGGCAACGGTAAAAACTCGATGATAAGCAGCGAAACGAGGTCGCGGTTTATTCTTTTATCTGGTTTCTGAGATTTATGGGTCAAGTTCAAAAGAACGAGCAGCCCATGAGCCAAAGCAAAAACAATAGCGGGGGCAGTGGTATCTAACCAGACTGTTGATCGATCAATAACCCCACTTGCTAAACCGTTAGCCAAACCAAAGGGTATCAACCCCACCAACAATGGGATGATATTGATACTGATCAGGGAGGCAATATCATCTAGCCAATCATAGTGATGCTCCCGCTCCATCCACTGGATTTGGTGGACGAAATAACCAAGCATAATCCCGGCGACGACCGACCAAGCGGTGGTTACTGGGCCAAAAAGCAAGCCGCCACCGAGGGCCACCACCTGAATCAGCGTAACCTTATAATTCTGTAAATCGAGATGGAAATTAAATAAGAACGCCACAAATAGGACGTTTAACAACAAAACCCCCCAGTGGATTTCTGGGGGTCGGTAAAAAATCGAACCATAACCCAGAAAAATCAAACCAAACAAAGGTAATAACTCACGTTACGCAGTAACGGGCAGATGAGAGAGTTCTGATTTCAAGTTTTGC
>CAYVQU010000251.1:0-6340 GCA_964453155.1 uncultured Anaerolineales bacterium
GGATTTTATATTGGCCAGTTTTGGGGTGATTTCATTTGTGTTGTTTTATACGGTGGTATATCAAATTGCGCGTAGCAGGTTCATGGTGCGAGGTCGTGATTTGGCCGTTGGAATCCTGACCGGCGTTTTTTTGGATAGCCTCTTTCGAGGGATATCTTGGACGATGGCATTGAGCTGGCAAAGGGGGCCGGGTCCAATAATGACCGTGATCGGCTTATCTGTTGTGATCATCATTCTGAGCTTACGTTTGCGGTCTGAAGCCCGCGGTCGGGTAACCGCGCCCATTGCTCAAATTTCACGTGCCAGTATCATTTTTGGTTTGTATATCTTTTTGATTCAGCAATTATTTGGTGATTTTTCAAGAATTTTGATCAGTACGGGTTGGTCTTATCCCACAGTTGTGTTGGTCGTTTTAGGTGGAAACTTATTAGGAATTGCTGGGGGTATGGGAGGGGTATTTATTTATCGTGAGCTTGCTCCCGTTTGGACCAAAATAACGACGGTTTTTTTCGTATGTACCGCCCTTTTGATTGCCTTGGAGCCTTCCCCCAGCGTTTTTGTGACGCTGTTATTTTTATTTCAATTTTTGGCGAGTATTTTGTTAGCCTTAGTGTTGGAACTAATATTATCTGCCCCGGGTCATGGCATGATCTTTACCATGCGGCGCTTTTATATCGCTGGTTTTGGATTGTACATCTTCTTTTTAGGTGGTTATTTTGGGTTGGGAACTTCGTTGTTGTTCATTCCATTAACGGCCACAATGATTGCCTACTTTTCTTATCGGGCATTTGGGGTGGTTGCCTTTGCCGAACGGATCCGATTCAACATGCCTCGCAGAATTTTTTTATCCGTACTGGTAACATTGGCCATCGTTGCTATTGCCGGTTTCGGGTGGGTAAAATTACGGCAACATGTTCCTATAATCCCCTCTGATGCTCCCCAAAGCATTAAAGTCATGGCATTCAACGCTCATCAAGGGCTCGATCCAATTGGTAAAATGGCATTGGCAGATCAGGCAGATTTCATCCATAAATACGAGGTCGATGTAGTCGGATTAAATGAAGTGAGTTTGGGATGGACGATAAATGGGGGTGTTGATATGTTGATCTGGCTCTCGCAAGAACTTGGTTATCACTATGTATTTGGCCCTGTGGTCGGCCATCTACAGGGTAACGCCTTCTTGAGCAAATACCCGCTAAGTATTGAAAAAAATCATTTGTATGCTTCTCGGTCAACTTTGTTTTCGAAGGGGTGTTTGGCGGCTCAAATGGAAATGGCTGAGGCCCCATTATGGCTAGCTCTGACCCATTTGAGTTGGGATAATGGCGATGGATTGCTTAAAGCCGCCCTCAATCCCTCCTGGAGCGGCACCGAAGACCCGGTTCGGGATGCCCAAAGCTTTGAGTTGATTACTCATTGCACCAGTGATACCCCCGCCATAATTTTGGGAGATATGAACACCAACCCGACTTCTAAATCCATGCAAATTATCAAAGACGCGGGGTTCGTAGATGCGGTTGATGAAGGCCGGTGCCAAAATAAAGATACTTATTGGTCTATGGATCCGTTTTTACGGTTGGATTACATTCTCGGATCTCGGGAATTAGCGTTCACGAATTGCATTATTCCTGAAGTGCTGTTGTCTGATCATTTGCCCGTGGTGGTAAATGTAGGCTGGGAATCGGATTGATCCGATGCTGCTCTGTCGCCAAGACATTATGTCCAGGCGGTCTATCCTCCAAAAAAAGAGTCGGTAAATGCTAAACTTACCGACTCTTTTTATTCTATAAAGCGTGGTGGACAGATTACGTGATCAAATTTAAACGTTTGAAGATCATGGGGGCCGCAGCTGCAACCCAAAACCCAGTCAACCAATAACGCAGATAGCGGAAAATCATCGGGACTAGGGTTTCACCTTCAGGAAATACCGCTTTCAATCCAATCCAAAAGACCCCGGCCCCAATTATGCCGATTAGGTAGCGACCGAGTTTTTGTCCATTTGACCCTTCAGCCGAGAAACCTCCCCGACTTTGAATGAGAACTGCACCAATCCCTAATCCACAGATGACGCCGGCTTTTGCTACGATACCCCGATAGGAATATGGCCGGGAGAGTTCCTCTCCAAGTTGAGCTTTAGAGTTCTCGAGCCAAATTTCAGGAATTTGCCAATCTCCCAACGCTGCGATTGAAAGGGCAAATAAACCGATCAAGGCGAGTGAGATGATAAAAATGGTAGCCATCTGGAAAGTCGGATTTTTGGATTGCATCCAGGTCGTAAACTTCGGTTCAAGTCGGATGAAAAGCACCAGGAAAATGAGACCGATCGTCCAACCGACCAGGACATCAAAATGAAAATGCATCCCCAAAACAAGGCGTGAAACCCCAATGATGACCATTAAGGCCAGACAAGTTAACCAGAACCACCGCTTCTTAACTTCTCTCGCCCAATAACCCCAAAATGCCACGGCGTGTTGGGAATGGCCCGATGGTAACCCAAATTGGTATTCATGAAAATGGGCTTTGATTTCAGGTGAAACCCAATATGGCCGCGGGGAATGGAACAGCACTTTGAATGAATCATTAAAGCTGCCACTCAACATGACAACGAGCGCTAACCGCAATCCAAACTTTGGATTGAAGCACCAATAAATGGTGGGCAAAACAATGAGATAAAAATCTTCGACTCCCATATAGCTGAAGGCTTGCATAACTGGGATAAGCCAATCTCCTAAATTTTGCAGAAAAAGGATTATTTGGATTCCAGAATCATAGAATATTTCCATGAGGTTCTCCTTCTAATGACTTTCTTGGATCGGGTTGGCGGGTAAAAATTATGCTGATGATGAGTGAGATCAAAATAAACCCAATGGCTCCTTGAAAAACAAATTCTGGGTTTTTATTGTACAGTAAACCAGCCAATGGGGGTGCCAACATCAAGGCTAACCCGCCAAAAGTTTCCGCGATACCATACGCTAACCCCATGGTTTCGGGGCGAATCAAGCTACCAATATGAGCAGTGGCCATCGATTTGCCGGCCCGAAATCCCCCCAAACAAAAATAACCGATGGCATACCAGGGTAGGCCACTTCCCTTCCAAAGTAGAGCGGCAAAAGAAGCCACGAGCATTTGACCTAGGACAAAGCCAAATTTCGGGTTTAATGAGCCTAACGTTAGACTTAAAATGACAGTACCAATGCTGCCAATTGAGCCTAAGGTGCCAATTTGTTGGATGGATAACGATTTTGTATTTTGGAGAAAATTGGGGGCCAAGGGTTGGGCTAAGTAACCCGAAAAAATTGCCAGAAACAAAATTGGTAAAAACCGGACGTAATTTGGTGTCAGTACTGCTTTTAGGGGCGTTTTGTGGTGTTCGTATTTTACCGGTTGGGGTTTAATTTGCAGGATGATTAGCGTTGAAATAATAAAAACGCTGGTGGCAAAAATATAAATTCTTCCCAAACCAAATTGGTTTCCAATAATTCCGCCCAAAGTCGGACCAAGGATGGCCCCAGCATTATAGGCTGCAGATGTGATTGTCAATGCCCTCCCCATAGATAATTTTCCCCGCGCGGCAGTGATATAGCTGTTCATGGGGGATACCACAAACATGGTAATCCCGTAAAGCAAAACCCCAATCGTGAAAACTTGTAAAGATTTAGCGGTTGCCATGAAAACCCCGGCGGTAACCCCCGTAAACCAGGCGGCCCACATCATCAATCGGCGACCAAATCGATCGGCCAAATAGCCTGCCGGGATATGGGCAATTGTCATCGCAACCCCAACTCCCCCTAATATTGTGCCAATCATAATTGGTGAAGCACCTAATTGCTCCAAATACAGGGGCTGAAAAAAAACATAAGCACTTTCACCCATCCCCCAGGTAAAAAGTGCCAGGGCGACGAATAGTAAATCCCGACTCATAATGAAAACTCAGTTATTGGAAATTTTCCCAAAAATATATACCCACCGAAGGTGGATCATTCCTTTTTGGGGGGGTTTGCTCGTTTGGAAACCGGAATTGTAGGTTCTGTTGATAAGAGCCGAGTTTGGAGATGATCCTGTTCTTTCTTTGGTGGAACTTGATATTGGGTAATATCATTGTTTTGGGGAAAATCATCCTGCCCAAATATTAATTGAATATTTGCAATTGAAATGACATCCCCTTTGGTTAAAAATTGTTCGGAGATTTTCTTCCCATTAACCAGCGTGCCACTGGTTGAGTCAAGGTCTTGAATCCAAAAAAAACCACGCCTAAAGGTAAGTGACGCATGCTGTCTGGAGACATGAATATCATCCAGTACTAAATCATTGCTAACGTCACGGCCAATTTTGATTTTTAGTTCTTGAATTGGAAATAGATTAGAACTATTGATAATAAAAAATGCATTTGGAGTTTGAAGGTTATCTTTGGTCATTTTGCCTATTTGGTGATCTGGTAATAGTCTACGCGCGAGTTTAGCCTAAAGTAATCAACTCTCGTGGCAACGAAGTCAAGCATTTGATTCCATCCGACGATACAACCACATTATCTTCAATCCGAACCCCATTGCGACCGGTGAGGTAGATCCCTGGTTCAACGGTAAAAGTTACACCTGGTTCCAAGACGAAGTCATTATCTTCACGGATGTAGGGGTATTCATGGCCCTCTAACCCAAGTCCATGCCCCGTGCGATGAATGAAATATTTCCCATAACCCGCGGCCTCAATAACGTCTCGAGCCGCTTTATCAACCTGCCGGGCGGCTACCCCAGGTTGGACCGCCGCCCTCCCGGCAATATTGGCTTCTAAAACGACCTCAGCGATGTGGTGATACGCTGGATCTATTGTGCCGATTGCAAAGGTCCGGGTAATGTCTGAAAGATATCCATTAACATTCGCCCCATAATCAATAACCAGTAAATCACCGTTAGCTATGGGCCGATCAGATGGGGCCGCATGGGGATTAGCGCTGTTCGGACCGCCAGATACAATTGGGAAGAAGGGTAATTTGGGGTTTGAGCCATGTTGAAACAATTGCATGGTTAACTCGGTGGCAATTTGTTTTTCGGTCATCCCAATTTTTATTTTTGGCATCGTGGCCTGGAGCGCCTGCTGCGCGATATCTACGGCTTGCTGCATGTACTCCAGTTCAGTTTGATCTTTGTACATTCGCAGGCTCGCCACCAATTGATCGCCTGAATCGAACTGGGCTGCGGGCGTTGCCTCCTGTAATAGCTGAAGTTCAAGAAACCTGAGGCCGCGAGGTTCAACCCCAATTTTGCCAGTTTCCAAACCGAGATGGGCCAGTGCATTTTTGAAAATCTGGGCCCAGTGTGCTGGATTTTCACCATAGGTATATGATTGAACTTCGTAGGGGAGTTCAGTTAATTTGGCGGCTTCCAATTCTGGGAGGATGATGGTAACTGGGTTTTCCGGGGTGAAAATGGCAACCACTGGCCGCTCACTCAAATGAAAATGCAACCCAGTCAGATAGTCCAAACTCGGGCTGGGATTTAAAATCAAAGCATCGAGTTTGGTGGCCTTCAGTTGTTCGGCCAGTTTATATTGGCGAGTTTGGATCAAGTCTTGGGGTGTGCTCATCAGATCTCCGGTTGTTAGGGTTAGCGTAGGTTGATTATAGCTGGAAAGAATCAAAGAAGGTAGGCCAGAATTATTGAAACTCCAAAAATTTTATCCCTTTTCTTGATGATTTATGCTATTATTTCCCCGATATGCGAATGAGGAGAAATTTATGCGAAAGTTCTTGAGAGAATACCGAATTGAGATAATTTTTTTGTTCATTGTCATCATTGGACTGGTAATCGTTTTTGGCAGGGAAACAATTCTTCCCATCATAATTGGGAGCCTGACAAATTTTATAGCGTGGTTGCAGGGTCAGGTAAACGCCATCGTCGATTTCTTCAAAGGCATTAGTCCTATTGATTTAATTGCCTACGTTCTAATTCTTGGTGGCGTAATTTTTGTGGTCTGGCGAGCACGCTGGCGATTTGTTCAAGCTCGAGTTTATCGAGGCAAGGAGTGCCCAAAATGTGGGGGAGGGTACCAAAGGATACATCGCAGTAGTATGGATCATTTGATAAGTAAAGTGTTGTTTTTACCCCTAAACCGTTATCGCTGTGCCAATCCGGATTGCGACTGGACTGGTTTGCGGAAACCGGGTCGTCGCCGTCGGAGACGGTCTTCTTCCACTTCTTTCTAAAGCTTGACATCAAATACCCCCTCAGATAAAATTCTGGGGCTCTCGGGCCTGTAGCGCAGTTGGGAGCGCGCATCAATCGCACTGATGAGGTCGCGGGTTCGAATCCCGCCAGGTCCACCTGATTGTACCCATCCCGAACCA
>CAYVQU010000252.1:0-6299 GCA_964453155.1 uncultured Anaerolineales bacterium
TCAACTTTACTACAAGAAGCCCTACTTACTTACTTTTTGGCGAATGTATTGATAACTGCACTATATCTTACGGGTGTGGTTCGCTCATGTAAATATCATATTCGCATAACACTCCTTATGCGAGAATTTTTGGCAAAAAAAGCTACAAAGCCAGATGATTTTGAGGCGATATCGTCTAGATTTGATGTCGGATAATTGGTTGTGGACCGGTGGATGACACTGCAGAGTGATACGTAGTTCGTAGTAGGGTGTGAGTATTTATGGCAATATGTTGGCCTTTGCAGAGGCACAGGCCAAGTCAGCAAACGATGAGATATGGAAACCAAATCATACGCCCTGGCCGCCCCCGGTCCACGGAGAACTGCCGTGTACTTGTTGGCGGATCAATACTCGACTGTAATTGTGATTCGTTTAGTTCAGCAGAGTGAGGCCTAAGCTTGTTTTGAATATTGTCAGGGTTTCGAGGGGAGATATTCATCAATTTGATGTAGAAGGGGACAATACAGCTTGTGGAGCATAACCTTAAATCAGATGCTAGAAACAAGTGCGGCGGCAATGTCAATTAATGACTGACTGTCAAATTTTTTGGAAACTCGACTGTTTGATTTTAGCGAAAAAGACATAAAGTGAACTTGGCGCTTAACGACAATTAGAATTACTCATTCATATTGCATCATGTAAGAATCTTACCATCACTGCGTCATTGTCGTTGACAGACCTTGGCTTTCCCAAGTATTTTCCCAGAGAGTAACCTGAGATTTTCATCCCTGGATAACAGAAAATTTGACAATCTATTCATCAATCATCCAATGGACTTTTTACCGCCAGCGGACCACGATTTAGGACGTGAGTATAGATCATGGTTGTTTTAACATCCTTATGACCAAGTAGTTCTTGAACAGTGCGAATATCATAGCCCGACTCGAGTAAATGGGTCGCAAAACTGTGCCGAAATGTATGCGGTGTAATCCGTTTTGGGATTTCACTCAACCTGGCAGCTGCTTTCACAGCCTTTTGAAGGCTGCTGGAACTGGCATGGTGACGACGTTTCTTTCCTGTCCGGGGATCGCTCGAAATGCTTCTGGCTGGGAAAACCCATTGCCAGATCCACTCTTTCCCCGCCTTTGGGTATTTTCGACTTAATGCATGTGGCAGGTAAACAGAACCATAACCTTTTTCTAGATAGATTTGGTGGAAATTCTTGATCTGGAGCAGGTGTTTTTCAAGGGGTTTGATTGTGTTTTCAGCTAATATTGTTATACGATCTTTGCTACCTTTTCCATCCCGCACTAGAACTTCCCGCCGATTGAAATCGATATCCTTAACCCGCAAGCGGACACATTCCATCAAACGCAGTCCGCTGCCATACAGAATCTGGGTCATAAGTTTGTAAGGATGAGATAGTAGTTCGATTACAGTTTTAGCTTCTGCTTTTGTCAGTACTGTGGGCAACCGCTTGGGTCTTTTGGCTTGCAGAACCTGAACGTACGAAGTCAGAGGAATTTGTAACACTTCTCGATACAGAAAGAGAAGTGCTGCAAAAGCCTGATTCTGAGTATTCGCAGCCACATGAAGATCATTAGCGAGATGGATCAGAAATGCTTCGATTTCCGGAACCCCCATTTTCTCAGGATGGCGTTTGTTATGAAAAAGTATGTAGCGGCGGATCCAATCTACGTAGGCTTGTTCAGTTCGGATGGAATAGTGTTTACGCCGAATAACCATGCGAACCTGATCCAGAAGCCGAGGTTTTGTCATCATGTTTGCCTCCCAATTGCGAAAAACCTATTTTGTGAATATAATATCATGAGATTTCGAAGGGTATGGTGATTTTCATGCGAATAAAATTGGTTCTAAAGCCAGGACAAGCCGGAACCAAAAAAATGGTGGCGAAGTATGGTGACCGTCTCATTTGCGTACGGTACCGTTACGATGATATCAACAAGAAACGCTATAAAACTGTAGAACTCATAGAAGATGAGACTGACTGGGTTAAAATTCCAGCAGCAGATGCAATTGTTGTTGTTGAAATTATTTGGGGTGAGATAGATTTAGCTCGTCAGGTCAAGCGCGCAGGAGGTCAATGGAACCCGGACCATAAGGGCTGGGAATTACCTTATTCGCAAGTTGTTTCATTGGGTCTTGAGGATCGTATTATCCATCAGCAAAACCCATGATGAAATCATATACTATATAGATATAGATATTTTTACCCATCTTGATTGTCTTTATCTACCAGTAGATAATATATTTTCCAACTAATTAAGGGTTAGCACGCGGAAAAAAGAGTCTTCCAAAGATGAAAACAGCAAAGAAATTCGATTATGAAAAACTAAATGGTCTTTTGAATGCAGACGATAGGCATCCGCACATTCACAATCTAGATATGCCATATCGACTAGCGTCAATTTGGCAAGATTATGGTTGTGAAGTTGGAATATGGGAAGAGAACAATCAAGTTGTTGCTTGGGCAATTTTTCAACCGGGATGGTGGAATCTCGATTATGTCATTCATCCATCATTTCGCGGCTCAATTCTAGAGCAAGAAATCTTTACGTGGGGGAAGGATCAAATGAAGATGTATTCCTGCCGCACAGGAGAAGAATTTTGGGGTTCAGTCGAGATATTTGAAGATAACCCCAATGTTTCCCAAACGATCAAAAATCTAGAAACAGTCGGCTTCAAACCATTTGATTGGAGTGTTTTTCGTTTCGAGCTTGAATTGTCACAAGAAATACAATCTGGGCAAGTCCCTAAAGGCTTCACAATTCGACCATTGCATGGCGAGAATGAAATTCAGGCGTATGTCGATCTTCATCGGGCTGCTTTTGGCTCTAAAGTAATGACAACTTCTTGGCGCAAGCGAATACTCCAACAACCTGCATATCAATCTGAAATTGACCTCATCATCGAAAATGAAGAAAAAATGCCAGTAGGTTTCTGCATTTGTTGGTTGAAAGACCAAGTTGGTCAGATAGAACCGCTAGGTGTTCATCCCGAAAATCAAGGGATGGGTTTGGGTAAAGCATTAGAAGCTGCAGCATATCAAATTCTCAAAAAACACGGCGCGCGGATGATCAAAGTCGATCATGCGAGTGATAATGAAAGCGCCATCGCACTTTCGAAAAAAACAGGTTTTCAGCAAACGCATAATGCTTTGCGGTATTATGTTGAAGTCAAATGTGAGTGAGCGCGGCCTTGCCTCAGCGCTCTGCTCAAATCGAAATAGTCCCCCCCGGCAAAGCCGCTTTGAGCAGGCGTATGAGTTGGATCGCAAACCCGGTCATCAGATATTTGCGTTTGGAGAAAATGGAAAAAACGATCATTGCGAACGCAAAATCTGATCACCTTCACTGTGGTACATTTAAGATAATTTGCTAGAGAAGGCTTCAATTGATTTCCGGCAAAAATGAAATCCGAGAAACATGGAGTAGATGAAACCGGGCGGCGTGCTAACCCTAGTTGCACCTGACCTGCCTCACGGCAGGGAGGTACGCGGGGCGTTTTGCCTGGTCTGGGTTCGGTATGAAGATCATTCGGGGCAAAACCGGGCAGGCAGGTGAACATCTTGTTGGGTTGCTCATCTGGTTGGTGGTAAAGTAAAATAATGGCAGTCCGTTTTCACAATGGTAATTGGTCTGTAAGAATGTCAGAGGTGCGCAATGCCTAAAACCGAACTCCCAACGTATTCAGAAATCATCGAGCAACTACTTGCAGATTTAGATGGCCCCATCGGTGTCAATGAGTTAATAGATAGATTTTTAGAAATCCGGGTTCCTAAAACCAAAAATCCAAGATCGAGTGTTCGCTCCAAACTCTCGGAGGAAAAGGGGCGTTTGCTTGTATTTGGCTGCGATGACCTTATCTATCCACTATGGATGGCTTACGAGGGGATCCGATTCCGGGTCAGGCTGACGAAGAAAATGCGATATAAAGGTCTGCTTCCACTAGAAGACTTTCGCCCCTACCTGCCAGCGCACACAAAATTGGATGAGATAAAATTCATAGATCAAGATGGCACTGCATTGGATGTCCATCTAATGACGATCACCAGGAAAGTGAAATCGCTATTGGGCGAATATGACCAGGACACAAACTATATTCTCTTGAAAAGCTGGTTCAAACAGAAAAAAGCCAAAGGGAATGATCATGTTTTGGTGACGGTTCATAACTATGACAGAAAGATTTTCCGCCTGGAGCTAGAACCTCATAAACACCTGGATCAAGCACTCCTTGAGTCTCGGAACCAGCAATTGGCAGAAATATTCTTCGATTTATTAGAGCAATCCCGCTATGAAAGGTTGTTCTCATACGAAAGCGTTCCAACGGCCTATGTCCGTCTGCCGGAAAAAAATGGTTATCCGCCTGATACTGTGTCAAAAATAATTGCGGACGACCCCCGAATGTACATGAGTGATGGAGATATACGTTACAGCGATGGGGCACCTAATATGATCGAACGCATGATCGCGGATGTCCAGGGGTATTCGACCACACCGCCCCCACAGAAATTTACAATGACCGAGGGCAAACAAGTATATCGATTCAAAGCAGCATTGAAATACCGTAAGGGGTTATGGCGAAAAATCGAGATTCAAGGAAACCAAACCCTAGCAGATTTCAACCGAATATTGATGAGTGCCTTTGACCATGATTGGGATCACATGGGTGGTTTCTGGAAACTTGTGCCGCGTGGTGGGACGAAAAAGAAGCGCTATCGTGAAGTGGATATCGGTTCTGTCAATCCACTTGGGGAAGGCGATGGCGCCGATATGCCTATCGCAGGTCTGGGTTTGGAAGTCGGTTCTCGGCTGAAGTATGTCTATGATTTTGGAGATTGGATCGAACACGAAATCACCCTGGAAGATATCACCCTTCCAGAAAAGGGTGATGATTATCCCCAGATCGTGGCCCAAAACAAGCCCCGATACAAATATTGCCAGGTTTGTAAAGAGAACGCTGAGAAAGCCATCGCGACTTGGATTTGCATCGAGTGTTCAAGCCGCGAACAACGAGATGTTTTAGTCTGTGAAGCCTGCCTGGAAGAGCATCACCCCGAACACTATGTCAATGAAATGATGTATTGATATTTCGTGGGTATGAAGTACAAAGAATGGATTGTCCGACTTTCTGCCTATAAAAATCGTGGGCAACCCAACCCAAGTTCGAGCAGACCCGGCTTCGCCTGGAGGGTACGCGGGGCAAGTAGCCCAGCTAGAAGCGTAAGTTAGAATGCTCTGAGAGCAAGAGCCGCCGGGTCTGCTCAACAAACCGTTAGCCAGCTAAATTACTACAGTGGTAGTTACGATCTAGGATTCATTTTTTAAACATAAATATGGTTTGCAAATAGAATTTCGGTGTCAAAATTGCATTTTCAAAACAGAAATCCATTGTTTTGGCCGGTAAAATTCTGAGTTTTCTTGACCAACTCGCAGATTTTGGATAATTACCACTGTAGTATAAATATCCCTTGCTTGAAAATTGAGAAGTAGCATGACAAATATTCCCAAACATATACAGATAATGGTTAGAGAAGCAGATCAGGCACCTAGAAAAATAATGGATCTCTGTTGTCAACATTTAGTAGAGCCAGATATTTCTATTCTGCAAGAAATTAGTGTTCTTTTGGGAATAATGTCTCATACATTGCGCTCTTCGTTGAATAATATGATTTGGGATTTTGCAGGAAAAGGTTTGACATCTGTTTTGTCAAATGATGAGTTTGAAAGAATAAAATGGAGTCATGATTTTCCGATTGAAAATGATAAATTAAGTTTTGAAAATTCAAGAGTAAGAATTCTTCGACATCTTAAAGAATATTTTCCCCCGATTTATGATTATATTGAATCTTGCCAACCATATCACAATGAGTTTTCAATTCTTTGGACAATAAAACTGTTAAGTAACGATACTACTCATACTACTCCAGTTGAAGTAATCCAACCAAATATAACTAGTGTTGCCTTAAGTAACGGGGGAGCTCCACGAGTAATTGGTGACAAAGTTGTTGTTCCATTTGATAGAAGAAATCCAACAATATATCAATTACCATGTTTCATTGAAGTATTTGATATGTTTGTTTCGAATGAAGGAAAATGGATAATCTATATGATTGGAATCGATCAAGACCCAAAATATTCTGTTACTGGTTTTATCAGTAATGCGAGCGTAGTTGTAGGGAATGTCATTGCTGGTTTTTATAGTATTGTTGAAGCGCTATTATGATGATAACTTGATTCGGCTGGCTACCGATAAATGCAGTTGTCAAGGGAGAAAAAAAGAATAGAGAAAAAGACACC
>CAYVQU010000253.1:0-6291 GCA_964453155.1 uncultured Anaerolineales bacterium
TTTGTTAATGTCCTTTTTGACACTTATTTGTCTACTTATTTCTGAACCATCCCGAGATTTGTGATTATAAACAAATACAAAGACTCAAAACTTCAGCGATTAACGATTCAAGGTCAGTTTTAGTTGATACATTATCTGAGGTTCGTTCAACTTGAATGAACCTCAGATAATTTGAGATAATTGAGATGTTCAATTTGTGATTCTTAGGGTGATACAGAAACCCAATTTCCCCACATCATACCGCCGTAGCGTTCTCCGCAGGGGTCTTCGATTGGCTTGAATTTCAGCCGGTCACCATCACTGCCAGCCCAGCGTACAAAATAGGTGCCGACTTGACCTTCACAAAGCCCTTCATGATTTTCCCCAGCCGAATCTAAATATTCAAGAAACGTGAATACCATACCATCATAGGTCCAGATCCCGAGGCTGCCTGGGTGTTCTTCGCTGACCGGTTCAGAAAGATCCTCAATTTTTTCTGCAACCCGCACTGTGCCATCTTCATTAATTTTCATATGCGTTCCAACGGACCAGGCACCGATCAGGTCCTCAGGGGCCACAAAGGGAGCCGACTGTAGGTCGGCCAGGGTCTCATCACTCCAACTGAAGTTGAAGGTTTTGATCTTACCGTCTTCGATGGTAGCCTCGCTGGTTCCGGTAAGGATATCGATGCCATAGAATTTCATCGAGTCCATGCTCATGGTGTCGTGGCCGATGATCACGTTATCGTTCACCGCTACAATTTCTTCCTCCAGGTGGAAATTGTCGGCGAACATTCCTTCTAGCCAGGCTCGAATTTCCTCCTTGCCGACGAAGGGTTCCGGGCTGACAGAGTTGACCACCGCATCATCGGCGTAAAATGCCAGGGCAGCCTCCAGGTCTTGGGAATTGATGGCCTCCGTCATTTTCTGGGACAATTTTTCATGGTTCGGTGCGCAACCTGAACATAAAATGACGAGTAAGCCCAAGACTAAAATCGAAACGTACATTTTCTTCATTTTGAACCTCCAGTTCGCAAAACAAGTAGGATATGACGTTCAAAACTATAATGCAAGTTGGTTTATTTTTGGTCTCTCTGGGGGGTGGGGAAAAGTTGGGATTTGCAATTTTTACCCTGATCTCAGCGGAATCTTCTGTATAATGAAGGGGACATTGTCCATCCAACGGAACCGCGTTCATCGGAATATCTCCCGAAAGGATCCAGAATGGAAAATCTAACCGGACAAATCATTAAAGGATACGAACTCGGCGAACGGATCGGTGCGGGTGGGTTTGGCGCGGTCTATGTCGCCCGGCAAGCCACCGTGGGGCGTGAAGTCGCCATCAAGATCATCCTGCCGGAGTTTGCCAGCCACCCCGACTTCATCCGGCGTTTTGAAACCGAGGCCCGGCTGGTCGCCCGGCTGGAGCATCCCCATATCGTGCCGCTCCACGACTACTGGCGCGATCCCAGTGGAGCTTATATCGTGATGCGCTACCTTCGAGAGGGCAGCCTGCGAGATGCAATCAACAAAGAACCGTTCGAACCTGAATCTGCTTCTCGTTTAATTGACCAGGTGGCCTCCGCCCTGGCGTTGGCCCATCGCAACGATGTCATCCACCGCGACCTCAAGCCCGCCAACATCCTACTCGACGAGGATGGCAACGCTTACCTGGCCGATTTCGGTATCGCCAAGTTCCTGGGTGATCTCACTGGCGACCTGACCAAAGACGGCGTGATCGGGTCTCTGGATTACATCTCGCCCGAACAAGCCCGTAGCGAACCCGTCACCCCTCGAACTGACATCTACAGCCTGGGGGTGGTACTCTTCGAATTACTCACCGGGCAGCACCCCTTTCCAAACGCTTCCTCGGTCGAACGACTTTACAAACACCTCAACGACCCGCTGCCGATGATCACCAGCCTTGGGGAAAATGGTGTCCAGGGGGAAGTCAACGCCGTGATCCAAAAAGCCACGGCCAAAAATCCAGCCGATCGCTTCGGGGATGTGCTTGAACTGGCGGCCGCTTTCCGGGGGGCCGTTGGTGTTGGGGCACCATCTGCAGATGAAGATATCGTCGAGATGCTGACATTGCGTGAGCAAGAGGTTTTGCGTTATATCGTAGAGGGCCTATCCAACCGGGAGATCGCCAACGAGTTGGTCATCACCCTCAGCACGGTTAAATGGTACGTCAACCAGATCTACCGCAAGCTAGGAGTCAGGGGACGGGTCCAGGCCATTGTGCGGGCGCGCGAGCTCAACCTGGTGATTCCAGCCTCCGCGACCGACGGACGTCCAGCAACCGCAGAAGGCGTCACCAGCGTTAGTTTGCCAGAGCCAGAGAATCCTTACCGCGGTTTGCGCCCTTTCCAGGCTGTTGACCACCGCTTTTTCTTCGGGCGCGAAAAATTGGTGAACAAACTGATCCAACGCCTAGATGAACGCGATGCAGCTCTGACCCACCGCTTCCTGGGCGTTGTGGGACCCAGCGGGAGTGGCAAGTCCAGCCTGGTCAAGGCCGGATTGATCCCAGCCCTGTGGCGCGGCGACCTATCCGGATCGGAGCGCTGGTACGTGGTAGATATGCTCCCCGGCGCGCACCCGCTCGATGAATTGGAAATTACCCTTTTACAAGTCGCCGCCGACCAGGCAACCAATCTGAGAGAACAACTCGACCGGGATGTGCGCGGCCTGCAGCGGGTGGCTCAACTCATCCTGCCAAAAGACGACACCGAATTGGTGGTGATCGTCGATCAATTCGAAGAGGTCTTCTCCCTGGTGGAAGACGAAGCCGCCCGCACCCACTTTCTGGATTTGCTTTACACCGCCGTGACCGACCCGCGCAGTCGCGTGCGGGTGGTGGTGACCCTGCGGGCCGATTTCTACGACCGCCCGTTGCACTACCCTGATTTTGGCGAATTGTTACGGGGGCGGATGGAAACCGTATTACCCCTCTCCGCCGACGAGTTGGAACGCGCCATCCGCCGTCCGGCCGAATTGGTTGACGTGACTTACGAAGAAGGTCTGGTACCCATCATCACCGACGAAGTCCTTTACCAGCCCGGCGCGCTGCCCCTGCTGCAATATGCCCTGACCGAACTCTTTGACCGTCGCCAGGGTCGTCTACTCACTCAAAAAGCCTACTATGAGATGGGCGGCACCATCGGCGCACTGGCAACCCGGGCCGAGGATATCTTCGAGCACATCTCCCCTGAGGGGCAAGCCCTCGCCCGGCAAATGTTCCTCCGACTGGTTACATTGGGCGATGGTGTAGAAGACACCCGCAGACGCGTCCAGCATGGCGAGTTACTTGCCATCACCTATAACGTCGATCTCATGGAAGAAGTCATCGACACATTCACCAATTACCGCCTGCTCTCCATGGACCACGACCCGGGCACCCGTATCCCCACCGTCGAAGTGGCTCATGAAGCCATCCTGCGCGAATGGGAGCGTCTGCGCGGTTGGTTGAATGAAAGTCGGGCCGACATTCGGAACCAACAGGCTCTAAGCCGCGCCACGGCAGAGTGGACCGATGCCAATCAGGACCCTAGTTTTCTCTTGCGCGGTTCCCGGCTGGCGTATTTTGAAACCTGGGCCACAGAAACAGACCTGGCCCTCACGCAAAATGAGCGTGATTTTATTACTGCCTCTCTAGAAGCGAAACAGGCCCGTGATGTCAAAGAATCTGAACGCCAAGCCCGTGAAATCAAATTGGAACGTCGTTCGCGCAACTTCTTGAGAGCGCTGGTGGGGGTCTTTGCCGTGGCTGCGCTCCTGGCGCTTGGTTTATCGGTATTTGCTTTCTCGCAACGCCGGGAAGCGCTCGAAGCCTACAGCGTGAGTCTGGCTGCCAATGCCCAGAACGCGCTACGGGATGGCGACACGGCTACAGGGCTGGTTTTAGGGTTAGCAGCCAACCAACTTCAGGATGCACCGGCTATGGCTCAAAGGACCCTGTTAGATTCCGCCTATGCTCCTGGTGCGCGGCAACGGTTCCATATCAGTGAGATCGCCCCAGACATGGATGTAATGCCGACCAGTATCGATATTCATCCCGATGGCCGCACCGTCATCACAGGGTTGAATGATGGCACCATTCTCCTTTGGGATCTCGAAACCGGGGATGAAAATCAACGTCTGACAGGTCATACAGCCAGCGTAAATGATGTGGCTCTCAGCCTGGATGGGTCCACTGCTATTTCAGTCGGAGAAGATAAAACAATCATCCTGTGGGATATGACTAACGGACACGAAATAAACCATCTGATCGGGCATTCGGGCGCAATTCGGTCGGTGGCTTTCAGCGCAGATGGCCGCAGAGCGGTATCAGGCGGACTTTCAAGCGAACAAACCAGGGATCCTGGAGAGATCATTCTGTGGGACCTGGAAACCGGTACTGAACTTACCCGTCTCAAAGGGGAATTTCAGGCAGTTGTAGATGTAGCTTTTAGCAAAGATGGACATAGAATTTTGGTTAGCACAGGAGAGACAGATTACGCCGGATTAACAGGGCAGGCCTATTCGGTGATTCTTTGGGATACCGAAACTGGAGAGATCGCCCATCGATTTGATGATTTTCTTCTGGAGAACCCCACAGTTGCCATCCACCCAGGTGGTGCCACCGCCGCCTTCGGCTCAGCAGACCATAATATCTATCGCTTCGATACTTCCAGCGGCGAAATCATCGATACCCTTGAGGGTCACGCAAGCGGCATCAGTGCTTTGGAATACAGTCCCGATGGAAGCATGCTATTATCAGGGTCGCGAAGGGGTAAACTGCGATTATGGGATTTGAATTCTGGAGAACAAATCGCCCATTTTGCCATCCATAGCTACTTAATTACAGATATCGGCTTTTCTCCCGATGGCAGAACCGCGATCTCAAGCGACAGTCAGGGTGAAATCATCTTGTGGGATCTGTTCACCGAAGGTGAAATCCAGCGTTTTAAGGGTCACATAGCACCTGTTTTGGATGCCGACTTCACGCCCGATGGACGATTTATCCTGTCTGCCTCCGGCGTACCAGACCCAGGTGCAGAACTCGTCCAAGAGGAAAGCCTACGAATTTGGGATGCAAAGAGCGGAAAACATATCCGCTCTTTGGAACACTCCCTTAGTGATGTTTTCCAGATTGCCATCAGCCCGGATGGGCATCAGGCCCTTGTAGCTCACATAGTGGATGTCACTACCCGACTTTGGGACTTAGAATCTGGCCAGGAAATCCGGACCTATCAGGAGCATCCAGATTCAGCACTTCCAATATTCAACGTAGCATTTACTCCAGATGGAAAACGGGGGATCTCTGGCAATTTCGACGGAACAATTTCCTTGTGGGACCTGGAAACTGGTACGCTGCTTCAGCGCTTTAGCGAACACACGGGACCCATTTGGGCCATGGCGGTCAGCCCAGATGGAAAGATGATTCTTTCTGGGGCAGATGATCCTTACATCCGGTTGTGGGAGTTGGAAACCGGGAGCGAAATCCGTCATTTCGATGGGCCAGAAGGCGGATTTACGGGTGTCGCCTTTTATCCAGATGGTAAAAAGGCAATTGCGGGGGATTCCCGTGGCGTAATAACAACCTGGGATTTAGAAACAGGGGATATGCTCCACCAATGGGCTGCTCACGGCAAAACTGGCGTCGTCGACCGGGTGCGGGTTGCAGTCCACCCCAATGGCCATATGGCCGTTTCCAGTGGTTGGGATGGCAGCATATCTTTATGGGATCTCGAAACCTACAAAGAGATTTACCGCTACCATGGCCATCCCAGCGATTTCATCTTCGATGTGGCATTTAGCCCGGATGGGACATCCATCATTTCGGTGGCAGTTGACAGTCTCATCATCCAATGGCGGTTGCCACTGACTTCCCAAAACGAATTATTTGAATGGATATCAAAGAACCGATATGTGCGTGAACTCGCCTGTGATGAGCGGGAACTCTATCGCATCGAACCATTCTGTGAGTAAAGAAGAAATACCTCTGCCCATCGATGAGTTGATCGTTCTGGAGTGCGAGCGCTTGACTCGTTCTTTGACGGAAACTGAGTGCCAACAATACCTGAATGTTGAAACTTGGTCAATATTTCCGTAATAGGTACTGCTGGTGTTACTTGACGCCTTTAGATGTTCAAATTACCATTCCGAATAGGTAATATCTTCAAGACACATCGCCCCCAATAACGATGTTTTCACCACAATCATAGGGATGGCGGTTCGGAACACGTCCAATACCGCCCACCTACAATAACACCACAAAAACAATAACAGCAATAAGATAAGCTCCCAACCCTGGCACGCTGGTTCCTTT
>CAYVQU010000254.1:0-6152 GCA_964453155.1 uncultured Anaerolineales bacterium
TGCTCAGTTTGGACTGGTTTACCATGTTCACCCCTTATTGTGAATAGACTCTCATGGTTTGACGGGTTGGATCGTCCAAAATCAGAAAACAGTCATCTTAAATATTGTTGATGAAGAAGGTAGCCTCGATCCCCAGCCGAACCCAGAACAACCCATCTTTGCAAATCCCCAGCTAATGGCTGTTGGGGTGAGATCTTTTGCAGGGTTGCCACTCATTGCAAAAGATCAATTTTTGGGCGTACTCTATCTGCAAAATAAGCAGCCCAATGTTTATGCTGGGCATTTGGATATGATGACCACCTTTGCCAATCAGGCGGCGGTCGCCATCGAAAATGCACGGTTGCATGAACAGACCCAACGCCACGCCGCTGAGCTTGAAATCAGGGTTGAAGAAGCTACCCGAGAAGTCCAGCAGCGAGTAGATGAATTGGACACCCTCTATCGGGTCAGCCAGGCGATCAATGCCAGTCAAGCAATTGATACGATGTTACAGATCATTGTGGACAATGTTGTCGAAAGTATCCCTGCGGATCGGGCCACAATCATTTTGATGGATACGGATAAAAAACAGGTACCCTGGTTTGTTAAATCAGGGCCTGGGCTAGAAGATGTGGTCGAAGTTTCTTTTGATGAACTATGGAGCGGTTTGAGTGGCTGGGCTTTACGGGAACGAAAACCAGTAATATCACCGAAAGGTGACCCTGATCCCCGGGAAAGCCCTGAAGTACAGCAACGTCGAGTGGAGACCAATTGTGGGGCGATTGCGGTGGTTCCATTACTTTATCGTAAACAATTGATGGGCACCTTGACTGCAATCAATCGGCCGGATCAATCCGATTTTACTCCCGAAGCGGTAGAAATGATGACCGCCTTATCGAATCAGGCCGCGATTGCCATTCGCAATACCCGTTTGTATGATGAAACTGCTCAACGGGCGCGCGAATTGACAATTCTTAACGACTTGAGTCGAAAATTGGCGGTCACCCTTACCGTTGATGAGGTATTGGCTGAAGCCTATTCCACCGCAGTCCAGTTGATGGAAATTAGCACTTTCTATGTCACAATTTATAACGCTGAGCAAGATGAAATCCGGACTGCCTTGCGGATTGTGGATGGGGAGGAAGTCAACCCCCGACCAGCTCGACGCGGGGGACTAACCGATTACATTATCGAAACCAAGCACCCCCTTTTACTATCGGATAATGTGATCGAGAGAGTCAATACTTTAGGAATTCCAATCAACCAATTGACTCCGGGACGGGTATCAGAATCGTGGGTAGGTGTTCCTATTCTCTTAGGAGATCAAGAAGTCGGCACCATGGTTGCCTTGAGCTACACAACCCCCAGGGCTTACGAACAAAGTCATTGTGATTTACTCAGCGCGATCGCTAACCAGACCGCAATTGCCATCTCCAATGCCCGTTCTTATGCTGCTGCTAATCGCCGGGTGGAAGAACTGGCTGTCCTGAACAAATTTAGTCGTAAGCTGGCCGTTACGTTGGAGACCGATGAAATTCTTCAGGAAGTATATCAACGGGTAGTACAAATATTAGACATCAGTAATTTTTATATCACTTTTTACGATGAAGATACAGATACCATAACCTCGGCATTGCGAGTGGTCGATGGAAGGTTTGAAGCCCCCCAGCCGACCCCGCGGGGTGGACTTACAGATTATTTGTTGCAGAATCGTGAACCCTTGTTGTTTAAAAACAACCCCTTGAAGCATGCCCAAGACTTGGAGATTTTACCCGTTAATCTTCGTCCCGATCGGGTCTCGAAATCATGGGTGGGGGTCCCCATTTTATTGGGAGATCAAATCTTAGGGACGATGGTGGCTTTGAGTTACGAGCGTTCATTTGCATATGATGAGCGGCACTGTGATTTGTTAAGTTCAATGGCCACCCAGGCCGCCATCGCGATCAACAATGCCAAACTTTACAACCAGGCGCGGTTGAATGCTGAAAAATTGACGGTTTTACATGAAATTGGTAATCGGATCGCTGCCTCACTAGCCCTTGATGAAACTCTGCAAACAATTGTTTCAGAAACCGTCCATTTAGTAGCCGCGGATCGCAGCATTATCCTCATGGTTGATATGACCCGCAGCGAACTGGTTCATACTGTCGGGCATGGTTATTCCCCAGAAGTGCTGGCCCACCATACCTTCGAGGAGATTATGGATGGGATTAGTGGGTGGGTGATAGAAAACCAGGAACCAACGATTTCTGAGAGTATTCAATCCGACGACCGTAATCGGAAAACAGCCTTAGCCTCAGCTCAAAAGGATAACCCAGCTTGTGCGGCCATTGCCCCCTTATTGGTAGAAAACCAAGTGATCGGGACCCTCACCGCAATCCGTAACCTGGATGAATCTTGTTTTGGCCAAGATGACCTCGATTTAGTCTCAATGCTGGCTGGACAGGCCGCGATTGCCATCCAAAACGCGCAATTATTCGAGGAAGCCCAAACGGCTACTCGTACCAAGAGTATGTTCCTGGCCAATATGTCCCACGAAATTCGGACACCTCTCAATGCCATATTGGGATATTCCCAGATCATGCAGCGCGATTCAACCCTCAACCCCAATCAACAACAAAGCCTGGCGACGATTGGACGCAGCGGTGAGCATTTATTGGCATTACTCAACGATATCCTGGAGATGTCAAAGATTGAGGCCCAACAGGTTGTGCTAATGCCTGAAACCTTTGACCTGCACGCCCTCTTGCTCGATATTGAGTTAATGTTTGCCATTCGGGTTAAGACCAAGGGCTTATTCCTGAGTACGGATATTAGCCCCGATCTTCCCCAATTTGTGTACGGTGATGAAGGTAAAATACGCCAGGTTTTGATCAATCTGATGGGGAACGCGATCAAATTTACCCAACAGGGTGGCATTATGTTACGCACGATGGTTGTCAATCAAGATTTGGCTGCAGAAGATAACTTCGGGGTGGGTCAAGTTAGAATCCAATTTGAAGTTGAAGATACCGGTATTGGTATTCCGGAGGATGAAATTGACTTGATTTTTGGTGCTTTTGAGCAGGCTACCAGTGGGCAAAAGGCTGGTGAGGGCACCGGATTGGGGTTGGCAATCAGCCAAGAATATGCCCGCATGATGGGCGGCGAAATTTCTGTTCGTAGTGCCGCGGGGGTTGGCAGTACTTTCTCATTCACAATTCAGACCCAGCTTGGTGAAGAAGGCGCAGTGGTCCTAAGTATCTCCCAAGAACGCGTGATTGGCATCCAACCTGGGCAAGGTCCCTTTCGCGCTTTAATAGTCGATGATCGCGATACTAACCGAGATCTGTTAAACCAAATGTTGGCGGCGGTTGGCTTTGAGACCCGATCTGCGGTCAACGGCTTGGAGGCGGTAGAGATCCACAAAGCGTGGCAGCCCCAGTTGATCTTAATGGATCTCGTAATGCCTGAGATGGACGGTCGGGAGGCCTCCCGGACCATTCGGGCCAAAAATCCTGGTGGAGAAGATACCGTCATCATCGCAGTGACTGCCAGTGTTTCAGAAGACGAACGTTACGAATTGATGAAGAAAGATGTGAATGATTTTATGCGTAAGCCTTTCCGGGAATCGGATCTGTTTGCCCGAATCGGAAAACACCTGGAAATTGATTTTGTGTATGAAGAATCTGAAACCCAGGCTGAAGAGCAGCCTATGAGTGCCGATGCACAGACGATGATCAAAGGTGCCCTTCAATCTCTCCCGCCGGAACAACTGCTTGACTTCCAATCTGCGATCGAAGCCCTGGATACAGAGAAATTGTTACAACTCGTTAATCAGGCTGCCGATTTCGATCCCCAAATCGCTGATTATGTCCGGAGTTTAATTGATCAGTTTGATTTTGATACATTAGAAGAAATCTTTTAAGGATAGACAGTTTGATTCAGTTTTCGGAGAAAGTCTTGAAATAGAAATCAATCGCAAACCGAAAACTACGACTAATTTTAGCAAAACCGTATGACGGTAAATCTTGTTAGATTTGTTTTTAAGTTCATTTCGTCATGCACTTATTGCTACAATATAATCAGACCCTTTTCAATTCAGGAGTAAGCCATGAGTCCAAACACAGAACCCCAAGGAAATATTCTCATTGTAGATGATACCCGCGCCAACCTGGATGTCTTGGCCGGAATTTTGCGTGATCATGGTTATAAAGTCCGACCGGCCCCGAGTGGTCGTCTGGCGCTGCGGGCGGTAAAAGCTGAACGCCCGGATATTGTTTTATTGGATATCCGGATGCCGGAAATGGATGGGTACGAAGTTTGCCGGCGCCTCAAAGCAGACGAGGAAACCAATGATATCCCCATCATCTTTATCAGTGCGCTGACCGAAACAGCTGATAAATTGGAAGCGTTCCGAGCTGGTGGAGTGGACTATGTCACGAAACCTTTCCATGCTGAAGAAGTTCTGGCGCGGGTTAGTGTGCACTTGAAGCTGCAGCGGACTCTCGATGAACTCGCCGCCGCTCGTCAGGCTGCTGATGCTGCCAATGTCGCCAAATCTACCTTTCTGCGGAATATGAGTCATGAGCTGCGTTCTCCCCTGAATATCATTCTTGGCTACGCCAGCCTGATGCAGCGCTTCAGCCGTAGTATGCCAAACGAGCAGCGGGATAATCTAAGCGTTATTCTGCGCAGCGGGGAACATTTAAACACCCTGGTCGGCAATGTATTGGACATTTCACGAATAGAGGCCGGTGTTCAGGATGTTGAACTGCGTGAATTTGATCTGCATCATTTTCTCAGCGACTTAGATGATATGTTTGCCCTCCAGGCCAGTGACAAGGGTTTGGAATATCATGTTGAACCACTTGATGATTGTCCCCAATTTGTAAAAACCGATCCGGTGAAACTGCGGCAAATATTGATAAACCTGTTGGGTAATGCCCTGGCTTATACAACTGAAGGGGGCGTTATTTTACGGGTTGGGCTGCCTGAGGGGACCGATTCAGCCCAAAATCTGGATTCTTTATTTTTTGAAGTTGAAGATAGTGGCATTGGAATCCCGGATCATGAATTAGGTCAAATTTTTGAACCGTTTTATCAGGGACAGGCCGGCAAAGAAGCCCAGAATGGCACTGGACTGGGTTTGGCGATCAGTCAAGAATTTGTCAAATTATTAGGGTCGGACTTAAATGTCCACACTGAGAGTGGCCGGGGAACAAAATTTAATTTCAACCTGCCGGTTGAAATCTTTTCTGACTTGCAGCCAGACTCTGAGACGGAAGGTCCCGAAGTGGTTGCCATTGCCCCCAACCAGCCCACCTACAAAGTATTGATTACGGACGATAAATGGGCCAACCGCCAAATATTGTTCAAACTTTTACAGCCCATGGGTTTTGATTTGCGGGAGGCGCGTAATGGGGTCGAAGCAGTTGAAATCTGGGAAGCCTGGCAGCCGGATTTGATATGGATGCACCTGCGCATGCCAGTTATGGATGGCTTTGAAGCTACCCGCAGGATTAAATCAGGTCCCAATAGTGAGAATACGGCCATTATTGCGGTTACTGCCAGCGCCTTCGATGAAGAACGAGCCAATATTGAGGCCATTGGCAGCGATGATTTTTTGCGCCGCCCTTACCGCATCGCGGACGTGTATGCCATGATGGAAAAACACCTTGGGGTTCGCTTCGTGTATGATGATGCCGAAGAAATTGCTCCAACAGAAGAAACCGTCCAGATTCAACCCGAATCTTTGGCGGCTGTTTCTCCTGAAATCCGAGCCGAATTAGAAGCTGCCATTCAGCGTCTGGATGTGGAGACTATTGAGTTACTGATTGCCCAGATTCGGGAACAAGACGAGTCCCTGGCTATTGCAATGGACATATTGACCCAGGATTTCAAGTATGATCAGATTTTGGAGGCCTTGCAGCAGATCCCAAAATAAACTGGGTGTAATCAACCGACGGGCAGTGTGAAGCAGATTTCGGAATAATCTGAAATTAAAATGACGCTTCATCCGATATCTGCTTAAGTGCGTGACGGGAAATGTTTTCAATAAAACCGGCAAAACTTACCGTCACGCCTGAGCAGTTTTCGGTTTGAACAACCAATCTAATTTAAAATTCTTTCCGAAAACTACTTAACTCGAGTTTAGACAACGAGAAAAGAAAATTTCTCGCTGAAGAACATTA
>CAYVQU010000255.1:0-5873 GCA_964453155.1 uncultured Anaerolineales bacterium
ATTTGGTAATCCAAATACAATCAGATCAGTGCACGCGCTTAACGACTCAGATCCCAATCCATTTATTCCAACGGGATAACAGGAAAACGTGCAGATGAAAAAATTACTCGCCCCCCCAACTTTTGAAGACGAAAACAATAGTCGCAATGCCTATTTGCTCCACTGGTGCTTGGTGGGGTTCATACCACTCACCTTTATATTTATATTCATGTTCGCGGTTTTGTATGGGACCTTTATCGAACCGCGAGTATTTACCCTTGTTTTGTTATTCCTATTCCTACTCGGGATTTTTTTCTTAGTACGCCGGGGTTTTATTCGCTTGGCGAGTTGGGGGCTGATTACGAGCTTGTGGGCTGTATTCACACTCGCATTCATTGTTGTCGGGGGCGTCCGGTTACCTGCCGTGAGTATGTTTGTCGTAATTGTGCTCCTCGGGGCGCTCTTATTGGGATCCCAGCGAGGTTTGCTGATTATGTTCGTATGCATCACCACGCTGTTGGGGTTATATCTGGCCGAAGATGCCGGTTTAATTGTCTATGTCAGCGAATACGTACCAGCCCAAGGAGCCCTCGTTGTCCAAATTTTCGCTCTCAGTTTCACATTCATCATAACGAATTTGTATACCCGCCAATTGATGCAAGCAGTGATCAACAGCCGGGAATCAGAACGACGTTATCGTGACAGTGAAGAAAAATTTAGGTCCATTGTGGAAAGTGCTAATGAGGGGATTATCGTATTTCAGAACGCACTGCGAGTCTATTACAACCCAAGATGGTTGACCCTTACGGGGTATTCTGCCGAAGAGTACGCGCGTCTCCCCGTGTTAAATCTGGCTCACCCTGACGATGAGGAGCAACTCAACCAAATCAACACCCAGATATTAACGGGTGATTATTTTGAGGAGCAGGTCGAATATCGGATCATCGACAAATCTGGGGAAATAAAATGGCTGCATGGAAATGTCTCTCAAATTCAATGGGAGGGCAGTCCCGCTGGATTGGGATTGGTTGAAGATATCACCGAACGCAAACGCGTCGCAGAGAAGCTACAAGCCAGTGAAAATCTGTACAAAACTTTGTTTAATGCCGCCAGTGATGCGATTTTTACATTAAAAGTTACTAACGAAGGCGCATATTTTTCGAACTGCAACCCCCGCACACTGGAGATGTTTGGGGTTAATGCCGATGACATAATTGGTAAATCCCCGGCCGCGTTTTCCCCCCAATTACAGCCAGATGGAAGATCTTCGGAAGAAAGAGTTCGGGAAATTGTAGATGCTGCCCTAGCAGGGGAACCCCAATTCTTCGAGTGGCGTCATTGCCGTTTGGACGGAGTTCACTTTGACGCCGAGGTTGCCGTGAATCGTATCGAGGTTGGCGACCAACCTGGCCTACTAGCCATTGTTCGTGACATTACCCATCGTAAACGAGCTGAAGAAAAAATAAAGAGATATCAGGAAAATCTTGGCGAACTTGTAGCGGAACGAACGCGAGAGCTTGAAATTAGCACAAACAAGTTGCAGCTTATTACAGATTCCATGCCGGCCTTAATTGCCTACATCAACACAGATTATGTGTACGAGTTTGCCAACGCCTATTATCAAGAATTACTCCAGGTTGAGCCTTCGAAAGTAATCGGCAAAACCGTAAAAGAAATAATTGGTGAAGATGGTTTTGCGGCAGTTAAATCCAGGTATGATGGTGCATTTCGGGGTGAGCGACAGGAATATGAAACAACGTTTACTCTGCCCCATGGGCGGGTGGGAACTTTTCATGTGGTTTATGTGCCCCATGAATTAGACGGGAAGATCGATGGTTGCTTTGCCCTTGTTCAGGATATCACCCAACGAAAAAAAGCCGAAGAACAAAAAGTTGTGTTTGAAGAACGCCAACGATTAGCGCGCGATCTGCATGATTCAGTTACCCAATCCTTATATAGTTTATCCCTGCTGGCGGAAACTGGACGCCGGGCAGCCGAAGCCCAAAACTTTGAAAGCGTTGCCCATCACGTTAATCGCCTCGGCGAAGTAGCCCAACTGTCTCTCAAAGAAATGCGCCTGATGATCTATGAGTTACGACCAGAGGTATTAGAGCAGCAAGGGCTGGCACGGGCACTCCAACAGCGATTGGATACGGTTGAGGGGCGGGTTGGCGTTCAAACAAATTTGGCCACCAACATAGATATTAATTTGCCGTCAGCGGTGGAAGATGCCCTATACAATATTGCCCTAGAAGCTTTGAATAACGCGCTCAAACACGCGGCAGCAACGGCTGTCAAAATCAAGTTGCACCAGACCGAAGCACAAGTGATTATAAAAATTCAGGATAATGGTCGCGGGTTTGAAATGGAAGAAATTGCTGATGCTGGCGGTTTAGGACTGATCACGATGCGTGAAAGGGCAGAGAAATTAGGTGGTTCGCTAAAGGTTGCTGCGATTCCTGATGAAGGAACCGCGATCCAGGCTGTGATTCCATTGTGATAGATGGTATGCTAGGATTTCTTTGGCTTTTCTAATGGAGAATTGTGATGGTAGAAAAAATTCGAGTTCTGGTGGCCGATGACCACGCCATTGTTAGAGAAGGTTTGCGGGGTCTGATTCAATCTGAACCCAATTTAGAACTGGTGGGAGAAGCATCCAATGGGCAAGCTGCGGTCCGCTTAGCGCATGATTTACAACCCGATATCATCCTGATGGACCTGATGATGCCTGTAACAAACGGGATCGAAGCCACGAGTGAGATCAAGTCGCAAAATCCCCAGGCGCGCATTCTAGTGCTCACCAGTTTTTCAGATGACGACCAGGTTTTTCAGGCCCTCAAAGCCGGTGCCCAAGGGTATCTCTTAAAAGATTCAGCCCCCATTGAATTATTGCGAGCCATCCGGCGGGTCTACCGGGGAGAAACAATTCTCCATCCACAAATTGCCCTGAAACTGATCCAGGAAATTCGGCAGCCCCCGGATTTGCCCCCCCTAGAAGAACCACTAACCACGCGGGAAATAGAAGTCCTGAAACTCATTGCTACCGGAGCTACCAACCAGGAAATCGCCGACCAATTGGTGATCACTGAACGAACCGTTCGCAATCATGTCAGCAATATCCTCGACAAACTCCATCTGGCCAATCGCACCCAGGCCGCTTTATATGCCCTGAGAGAGGGGTTAGCCAAATTAGAGGACTGATCATTTTCTGCCAATAGTCACCAACGCTAGTGTAGTTGGGCAAACGTAGACGTTGAGAAAAGCATTCCCCTTGCCCAACTGCTAAAGTGTTGCGGGTTAGTAACATAGCCAATTACGAACTACAGCCCCGCAACACTAGTACTTTTGTCACAAAAAGACTGCCTTAAAGGTGGTCTTTTTGTCATTTAAGAAATCGCCTAATGCGCCGATGTGTCCAGGGGAGAAATTCTATAAAATAGCAGTGACAGAGCAACCCAACCGACTAAAGCTTCCATTCAACTGCTATGAGCCTATCTGACAACCCAAAAACCACGCTGATTTTAGGAAAACCCGGTCCTTTACGGGATAGCATTCTGGCATTTTTATCAACCATGCCCCAGATGAAGACATTTCTGCTGGCAGTGGACGAAGTATCGGCCTTACGGTTAATTCAAGAGACCGAAATCGACCTGTTCATTATCGATATGAACAACTCAAAAGATAGCGTGGTGCAGATTCTCAACAAAATCAAACTGGCAAAAATATCTACCCCTAGCCTCGTCTTAGCTGACAATCCCCCCGATAAAATCGCGGCCGAACATGCTGGGGCATCCGCCTGTATTCTCAAAGGTTTCGCTGTCCAACAATTGGACACCAGCATTCAACAGATTTTTCAGAGACACGTTCCTAAGGAAAACGATGAGTCAGAGGAGTAATAATGAGGAACCTGACCCAAACCCAAATCTTGATTGTTGACGATTCGGCTTTGAATCGTCAAACTGCAAAAAAAATCCTGAATTTTGTGGATGGTTTTCATGTCATTGGCGAGGCCATTGATGGTATGGATGCCATCGCCAAATTCCGAGCATTTCAACCCGATGTCATTCTCATGGATATGGAAATGCCAAAGCTGAATGGAATAGATGCCACGAAGGAAATCCGGCAACTTTGTTCCCAGGTTGTCATCTTAGGGTATTCCAGTGTCGGAGATGCTGGTCTGATTCGAAAAATGTTAACCAGCGGCGCCAACGAATATCTTAATAAACCCGCGCCATTTTACAGAATTATCGAAACGATTCGCAAATTGCATAATCCCGTTTAGGAGATAGTCATGAAAACCCAAGCAAAGCCAATCACAATCTTGATGGCTGATGATGATGCTGATGATTGCTATTTGATCCAGGAGGCCTTATCCGAGGCAAAAGCGGCTAACGATCTAAAATTCGTCCATGATGGTCAAGAGTTGATTGAATACTTGACCAAACAAGGGGAATATGCCAATGGTCACAATGCCCCGCGTCCCAGCCTGATCTTGCTAGACCTGAATATGCCGCGAAAAAATGGTCAGGAAGCGCTTAAGGAAATCAAGGCCGATCCACACTTGCGCTCCATTCCAGTCGTGGTGCTGACAACCTCCAAATCCGAAGAGGACATTCTCCAAACATATGATCTGGGTGTGGCCGGTTTCATCACCAAACCGGTATCCTTCGATGGCCTGGTGCAGAGCATGAATGTGCTCTGTGAATACTGGTTACAGATCGTGGCTTTGCCAAAGAGATAAACCGGAGGAGTAAGGTATGAAAATCGAAACGTCTATTCCAGCATATCTGTCCAAAATAATCGCCCCACCCATCTTTGACGACAAAGAAAAGAACCGGGTCGCCAATCTGCTAAATGTAATATTGATGGGTTTCATTCCATTAGTGTTTCTGACCACATTGTCACTTTTCCCTGTATTTGGATCGGGAGATATCCGCACCTATGTCATTGCTGCAGTTGCTCTGATGAGTGTCGTGATATTTGTCATATCGCGCTTTGGTCACATTCAATTAAGTAGTTGGCTGTTTATTCTGGTTTTGTGGGGGACTTTCTCATTTGCATATTATCTACTGGGTGGGGTCCGCGTGCCAGCCCTTAGCATTTACATTGTGATTGCCCTGATCGCGGCTTTATTGTTAGGCCACCGCAATGGGTTGGTGGTCACCGGTATTTGTATCGTCTCAGTCATCGGGTTGTATCACGCAGAAAATGCCGGCTATATCGTTTTCATTGTAGAACGAGTGCCAGCAAAGGGGGCCGTCATCATCCAGACTTTTGCATTGATTGTCACTTTCATTATGATCCATCTCTACACCCGGCAAATGAATCGCGCCCTGGCACACAGTCAGCAAAACGAAGAAAAATTAGATGAGATCAATCAAGCCTTAAATCTCGAGATAGCCGAACGATTGATTGTTGAGCAGCAACTACGCCTGGCGCAGTTCTCCCTCGATAGCAGCGCGCACCCCATCTTTTGGGTCGATTCTCAGGCGAATATCAAATATGTGAACGATGTTGGCACGCAATTCCTGGGTTACTCGCAGGAAGAATTACTCTCGAAGCGCATAACCGACCTTGACCCTCACTTATCGCCTGAAATATGGCCCGTTAAATGGGAGCAATTCAGGCAAATGGGTGCGATTTCCTTTGAGTCGTTGGGGCAGCACAATGATGGCACCAGCTATCCGGTAGAAATCAATGCTACAGTGCGGGAGTTCGAGGGACAGGAATATTTGTTCGCTTATGTAACCGATATATCTGAACGGGTCCAGGTTCAAGAAGCATTACTTGAAAGCGAAGCCCGTTTTCGTGCCTTTATGGAGAACAACCCCAGCCCAAGTTATACTAATTGCGCTCTTATGAGCCATGAATTATGATTGAGAGAAAACGTAGGT
>CAYVQU010000256.1:0-5810 GCA_964453155.1 uncultured Anaerolineales bacterium
GTCATCCTCTGGGATTGCACCTGACCTGCCTCACGGCAGGGGGGTACGCGGGGCGATTTGCTTGGTCTGGTTTCAGTATGAAAGTAATTCGGGGCAAAATCGGGCAGGCAGGTGAACATCTTGTTAGCCAGCAGCCCACGCGAACATGCTCATATTAATCATATACATTTCGTTACTGCCATTTTGAAAGCTGTGTGGATACAATAATCCTGGTTTTTCGCTTTATCCCACGCATGTACAATCAAACTTACGCTACTGACAGGTGATTCCATATGGCCGATGTATTTCTTTCCTATTCCCGCAAAGATACAGATTTTGTCAAAAAACTCCACGAATCTTTGAGCACCGAAGATTATGAGATATGGGTGGATTGGGAAGGTATCCCCCTGACCGCCGACTGGTGGGCTGAAATCGAAGAGGGCATTGAAGCCGCTGATACCTTTGTGTTCATCATCAGCCCGGATTCCGTCGAGTCCCAGGTCTGCGGACAGGAACTGGATCACGCCGTCGAGAAGAATAAGCGCATCATGCCGGTGGTCTACCGGGATACCAAAGATGTGCCCCCCAGTCTATCCCACTTGAACTGGATATTTTGCCGGGAGAGTGATGATTATGAGGCTTCTGTCCAGGCACTGATCGAGGCCATGAACACCGACCTAGACTGGGTCAAAGCCCACACCCGCCTGACCCAGCGGACAGTGGAGTGGGAGAAGTATGAGAAGCACGAGAGCTACCTGCTCCGGGGTATCGACTTGGAGGATGCCGAGGGCCGCCTGGGTGAACGTGACAAAATCCCAGCCCTGACGGAAGTGCAAATTGAATACATCCAGGCCAGCCGCAAGAAACAAGATGCCGATATCCAGCGGGAATTAGAACAGGCCCAGGCCCTGGCCGATGAGCAGCGTCAGCGTGCCGATGAACAGACCCTATTTGCCAAACGCTTGAAACGCTTCATTGTTGGTCTGGTGGTGTTATTGCTGATGGTAGTAGGGGCGTTAATCTATTCAAACTATCAAACCAAAGTGGCCAACACTCGCAACCTGGTCGCAGGAAGCTTGCAGGCCTTTAATCAAGGGGAATACCACCTCTCCAGGCTTTTAGCCGCAGAAGCCATTAAAATTGTTCCTCGGGTGGGGAAGGAAAACGAAGCGATCGGAAAAATCAAGTACAAAACCCAGTATGTAAAAGTTGCCCAGGTGATTTTCGATCATGAAGATGGTGGGATTTTATCTTGGCATCCGAATGGCCGTTATATCGCTGTTGGTAGTATAGATGGCAATATCAGCCTTTGGGATTGGGAGAGTGATGAACAAATCGCAGTTTTTGAAAGAGATTTTGGCTCGATATATGAATTGGAATGGCACCTGAATGGAAAATACCTTGCGGTAGGTACAGATTATTATGATGAGGCTGATCAACGCATCGAGCGCTTTGAGATCTGGGATTGGGAATTGGGTCGGCTAGTAGCTGAGTTGGAAGGTACTGATTTTGCATCTTTTTTTGCTTGGCATCCAAACGGACAATACCTTGTAGTAGCGCAAAATGTTTTGGATGAAAATACCGGGCAACAAAGTGGACAGATTATCATTTGGGATTGGGAACGAGATGAACTAACTTTAGGTGATAAATTCAATAATGAAGCAATTTGGCTATTAACTCGGAATCCCAATGCCCAATACCTGGCAGTGGGACTTGAAAACTGGGCAGACGAAACCTATCGACTAAGCATCTGGGATGTAGATTCTGGCGATGAGATGATTTCCCTTGTCACTGACACGCCTATATTCCAATATATTTGGCACCCAAACGGACAGTATATTGCGGGCCTGACGGCAGATGGTCATATTATTTTTTGGGATTGGAAAAGCGGTGAGCAACTAATCAAGTTGAACGAAGATTTAACCGGAGTTGTTAATCTGGTATGGCACCCAGAAGGCCAATATATTGCCTTGGCTTTAGATGATCGAAATGATATTTTCATTTGGGATTGGGTAAAGGGTGAAAAGCTGATGACTTTAGATGGGCATTCAGAACAAGTCATAGATTTAGCCTGGCACCCAGATGGCCGCTACTTGAGTTCAGTCTCATTTGGATATGGTGATTTTGATTTATATAGTGAGCTTCCACAATTTAATGGGAATATCATAATCTGGGACACCGAATATTACGAGCAGGTTCAGCAGATCGATAATGTGTCTGGATCAGCTTTACATCCAAATGATCGTTATCTTGCAATGTTCTCTAATGATGACAGCGTTATTGTTTGGGATGCGGATCGTGGGGAACAAATCGCCCAGCTTGAACGTCAGCAAATGAAAAACATAATCCATGGTAACAATGCTGGCTTGGCCTGGCATCCGAACGGTCGCTACCTTGCTTGGGGAACGATAGATTTTTATGATCAAAATCAACCAAGCATCGGATTGATTACAATCTGGGATTGGGAGCGAGGTGAACAGGTAGCCGTGTTAGATGGAAGTAGCGAAGCTGTTCTCAGCCTGGATTGGAATCCCGATGGCCAAACCCTGGCAGTTCTAGAAGGCTATAATCGTGATCAGGCCCGGATTACGATTTGGGATTGGGAGAATGGCAAACCAGCAGCAATGATAGGTCAGTATCCTAACTTATTTGGATCCCTAACTTGGCATCCAGATGGTCGCTATCTGGCTTTTTCACATGTGAAGATTATTGATGAAATCAGTGGGGTTGATAATGGTCAGGTTATCATCTGGGATTATGATCTCGGAAAAGAGTTAAAAATACTGGAAGCAGACTCTACAGTGGGACCCTTTCGCAGCTTTGTCTGGCACCCAGATGGTCACGCGCTCGCAGCAGGAACAGAATCTGGATACATTATCATCTGGGATTTGATGAGTGGTAAACAATTAGTTTCCCTGGATACCCAATCATTATCTCTCAATGACTTGGCCTGGCATCCTGAAGGAAATTACTTGGCAGCATCGTTAAATCAATCCAATGAAATATTGCTGAGCGGCCGCATTATTATCTGGGATGCACAAACATATGAACAAATTTCCATATTAGAAGCACCTACGAATGATTTTGATGATTTGTTCTGGAATCCTGGAGACCATACCCTTGTAGCAGAATCAGACCAAGCAGTTTTCTTATGGCCTGAAATATTAGCATTCGATCTTTGTGAGGGTGCGATATTTAATCTAACCATCGAAGAGTGGATTAAGTATCGGCCTGGTGCAATTTACAAACCCACCTGTGAGAATCTTCCTGCACCTGAAATTCCCACTGCGTCATTCGATGAGTTCATTTATGCGCTACCATCTAATCTGAAAAATTTGTCAATTTCGAATGTTCCCGATTATTTTGTCTATACCGTACAAGGGCGCTTGAAAATTTTGGGCTTCATCATCTTGGTTTTGGTGGTCGTGGTCGCCATTTTGTGGGGTGTTTTTACCCTGCTTCGGCGTTTATTCCGAAAATTGCGGAGGCCTAAGAAAAGCGCAGTATCACCCGAATCGGTTTAGAGTCCTCCAGTTGAACGTAAAGAATGTTTGAGCGTTACAAAAGAAAGTAAGACAGTGCTGGCTAACCTCGCGTGGAGCGGAATGGCTAACGCCATGGGCAACGCGGCGCAATTTTTCAAGTCGGCTGTTTTGCCAAGAATGCTTCAGGTCAAAACGCCATCCGCTCACGCAACCGTTAGCCAGCATATTTTAGACCGCAATCGGTAAAAAGGAATAATTATGAATTTTAAGAAATGGATAAAACCTGAAAGAGCAATACCCGGCGCAACAATTTTGTGTGCGTTTATTGCAGAAGCACTTGAGTTGTTTGGAATTATCGAATTAAGCCTTGGTGAGCAGATCATTTTAATATTGGTCGGTTTGCTGGCAATTGATGCATTAACAGAACGACTCACTGTTTTGGAAGGGATTAAAAATGAAATTAAATCCATAAACATTCCGAAATCAGGTTCCAAGTATTTCTTGAAACACAGAAAAGATTTGCCAAAACTAGAAGAAAGATTGGAAAATGCAAAAGCATTAGATATTTGTGGTCATTCTTTGTTAGCAATATCAACGCAGAATACTGATTTGATTCAAGAGAAATTGAAAAGTGGTTGTGATATTAGAGCTCTTATCCTAAATTCAAGTGATGAAAAATTAATGGAAATGTCTTGTAATTTTGTAGGAGATTATTCACCAACTACTCTAGCAAGAGAAATCAGAACGAGCATAAGTTCATTCTTAGCCTTTCCAAAATATGAAAACTCAGGAACATTAGAAATTAGAATTTACGACTATCCTTTAGCGCATAATATTCTTATTGTTAACGGTTTATATGAAAATGGGAACATGAGGGTAGAACCATATATCACAAAGAGAAGAGCTCCAACAAACCCCGGTTTTGATGTACATAAAAGCGATGATCCTGTATGGTTTGAAGTCTTTTATAAAGAATTTAACGATCAATGGGATATGGCTACTCCTTTGAATGATGTAATCTCAAAATTGGGCTTATGAATTAAAAGTGTGTTTGTCTATTGTGCCAAAAGCTGGCTAACCCAAGTTGGAGCAGACCCGGCTTCGCCTGGGAGGTACGCGGCGCGAGAAGCCCAGCTAGAAATGGTGAGTTAGGATGCTCTGTGAGCAAGAGCCGCCGGGTCTGCTCAACAAACCGTTGTGCGGCATAAAGTTCACCTGAATGGTATCAAAAGGAAAAAAAATAGATGAAAATAATGGTCATTACGGGAGCAAGTAGCGGGGTGGGAAAATCAGCAGCTATCCGATTTTCTAATGAAGGCTATCAGGTGTGTGCATTGGCTCGGAGTTTTGAGAAGTTAGGTGCTCTAGAGCAGGAGAGTTCTGGCAAAATTCAACCGTTTCAAACGGATGTATCCGATTCGAGCTCCGTAGAAGAAACTTTTGCAAGAATAATCGAAGATTATGGCAGCATTGATGTGCTGATAAACAATGCTGGGGTGACTGGTGGTGGTCAATCAGTTGATAACGAATTGATTGACCGTATCATTGATACCAATTTGAAGGGTGCAATCTACTGCACATATGCTGTGATTCCATCAATGCAACAGAAAGAGTTTGGTCATATCATAAATATTGCTTCAATAGCAGGAGTAGATATTTCCCATCAGGGAAGCGATGGACTCTATACTGCGTCGAAACATGGCATGGTTGCGTTTAGTGAGGCAATTGGTAAGAAGTTCAGACGAGATGGAATATTAGTAACCGCATTATGTCCTGGTGGCATTGATACACCGTTATGGAGTGTAGATAACCCATATCCGCATGCTGAAAGTGAAATGATTCGGCCAGAAGAAGTTGCGGATTTGATCGCATATATTTTGGTTCAACCGAAACGTACACTTTTCAAGAATGTAATCTTTGTTCCGGTGATTGAGCAATGGTGATGGAACTGGCATTGGTAATTAATCATCTTCTCTGAGCGGCAATCTGAATTCGAGATAAAGTACGAATACTAAAATCGAGTAGTCCTTTGTAAGAATAGAGCGCAGCCTTTGCCAAGATTTTTGTTCGCAATCGAATTATTTTCTCGGCAAAAGCTGCTTCGTTCAAAATCAGTTCTGTAATGCAAAAGCGGTCATCGCATTTTTTCTGAAAACCCAAAAATGAAGCCGCATCTTGTAAAAAATGCGATCACCTTCAACATAGTTATTAGTGGTGTGTTAAAAATAAATCTTGTTCAATGTCGTAAGGCAAAGGTTATAATTTTTAGTGATGGTAATGAAAAAATCCGCGGCCGCACAACCCCAATTATTATGAAACAGCTAAAGATGGGTCCCGAATTGGAGT
>CAYVQU010000257.1:0-5786 GCA_964453155.1 uncultured Anaerolineales bacterium
ACTTTTGCTGTTTTGAGGAGGGTCTAGCACCCTTTTTGCAGTAGAGTCAACCAAGAATTGGGGATTATCGTGATCCAATCTTTTGGCGAAGTCAGCGAAGCGAATCTCAAAGATTCAATCGCAAAAGTCACTCAGTTGGCTGGACAAGAAAAAATCGACAAAGTTTTGGTTGATGCGACCGAACAAGAAGCAATGCCGTCTACGTTGGAGATATTTACCTTATTTTCGGGTTTTCCAAGCCACATCCAGGTTGCCGTCATCACGCATGAAACCCAGCCTACCAGACAAGATATCTATTTTGCTGAAACCGTCGCGCAGAATCGGGGCAAACAAATCAAAATGTTTACAGCTCGCACGGCAGCGTTAGACTGGTTAAAAACGCAATAATACGCAGTCAAAATCAAACAAAAGCGGATGCCAAATTACAACAACCTGGCATCCGCTAATTTATTGTGCAAACGTTATCCGTTGGTAACTACGCACGCCCCCGAAAATCATAAATTCCATCCACAATTGGCCACTCCGCACCACAGCCACCACAGATCAAGGCCTCATCCCCATCCATTGGCAAATCCGACTTACAAGCTGGGCAACGGAAAAAACTTGGGTAGGGGTGGCGTGAATCACCCCCTACCGCGGTAGATTTTGTAAACACCGAGGGCGTCAACTGCCACCAATCCCCCGTCAACTGGGCCAACGAATCGAAAAATACCAATAAGTTCGTCGGCACCAATCGTTTTAGGAATCCAACTCTAAAATGCGAAACGGTCAACTGGCGCTGGAGATCAAAACCCGATTTTTTTAGCCAGCCGCGCACCGCTTTAGGGTGGAAATCAAAATTAAGGGCCACGAATTCCACCGGCTCCAGGGTAAAGGGATTCCAATTTTGTCGTCGAAACAAATACCGCAATATGGCTTTCAAATTCAATTTACTGGCAAATTCCAAGATAAACGTTCCCCCAGATTGAATCACACGCCGAATCTGCTCCAGGGCCTTAGTCGGTTCGGCAATATGATGCAGCACCCGGATCATTGTGGCCCCATCAAATAATCCATCCACAAACGGCAGGCGATACACATCTGCCGCGACATAGATATAACGATCACTTTTCCCCAACCGGGCCTGGGCCTGCTGGATCTGGGTCAGGGAATAATCCATCAAAACCACGCGTTCATAGCCCTGGTAGCGCGGCGTATTTCGGCCCGCGCCCGCACCAATTTCCAACATCAGCTTACCGCTGGGGGGCAGCAGTCGCCGTAGCGCCACGGCCTCAGCACCATCTTCATAAGCCCGGCCGCCCGCGTCCCAAAACGTGGACTGGTAATCCGAGCCTTCATAATCACAAATGGGGGGATGATCCATATTCGTCATAGCGGCCGCAATCTTACCACATCTTACAAATTTGCCTCGAAAGCAGAAACCAAACCGCAAATTTCGGAAACCAAGCTCATTCCAAAACTTCGTTCAAACTGAAATTTGCCATAGATGGTGGTTACACAGTTTTTCCTAAAATCACCCCCAAACCACCCAACCCACTTGCCAATTGGACAAAAATGCCCTAAAATAATGGAGATAATTCCTATCCATATAACCAAATATGGGATTGAGCAAGGAGAATTTCCATGCAGGTTACTCGTCAAGCAGATTACGCCGTGCGCGCGGTTTACTATTTAGCAACCTTAGGTTCCGATAAACGGGCTTCTACCAGCCAGATTGCCAAAGAGCAACATATTCCGCCCTCTTTTTTGGCCAAGATTATTTCTCAACTTTCCGTGGCCGGATTATTACACACTTCGCGCGGTGCGCGCGGGGGTGTAACTTTGGCACGTGAGCCCCAAGATATCACAATGCTGGATGTCGTCGAAGCAATCGATGGCCCCATTTTGCTCAATGAGTGCGTCGAAAACACACATGGATGCAATTTCGATCAAGAGTGCCCCATGCGCGCTTTATGGTGCGAGATTCAAGATGATCTGGTCGGCCGTCTGAAAGGCACCACCTTTTCTGACTTTGTAAAGTAACCCTTTCTAAATTACATTCCAGACGAATCCTGCCTCTCCGGTAGGATTCGTTTTTCGTTTAACACCTTGCAAACTTCCTGGGATACTCATATTGATTTGAAAACATCGGGTAAAATGGGAGAAACTACTCGCTTTTAGAGCATAGCTCATGTTACGCACGATATGCAAAAATGAGCCAGAAAATTCACCCTACGATACAGCCTTACAGGTCTACTCAGGCCTGTCCTGAGCCTGTCGAAGGGATGCTGGTTGCGTAACATCAAACAATTACATAAAGTTCAAATCATGGAGTCTCTGGCATGAATTCAAGCAAAGTCGTGGCCGTAGCCTTGGTCTTATGCATGGCTATACTTGTGATGGTCGGCTGTACCGCGAACGAACCCGAGCAGGCTAGCGGGCCGCCAGAAGCGGAGATCATTCCGGCAACGCTGACGGCCATCCCCCCAACGTCAACTCCGGAACCAACACCGACACCCACCCCCCCAGCAGCCGCAGCTTGTGAAAATCCACTTTACCCCCTCCTGGTTGACAATCAATGGGTTTACCGCACTTCCGCCGAAGGTGAAACAACCGAATTATCCATTTCGGTGAGTGAGACTGATGATCAAGCAGCCAAACTGAATATTCTGTTCAGCGATTCTGGCGTTGTCACCGACAGTGGCGTTCAGTGTCAGGAAGGTGCCATTTTAAACTTCCCGACTACGGGGCTCGCCTTTATCTTAGGTGGCGTAGATGGGGGGCTTGATCTCGAGTATATTTCCGGGGTCTTTGCACCGGCTGAAGCTGATTTTATTGCCAAGAATTGGATCCACGAATGGGAAACCGCTTACGTTGCTAATGGCGAGTTTAGTTTCGAGGATGAGGGCGATAAACTAACAGCCACCGTGATCGACACTCCCGTAAACATGCATTGGACCGCCGACGGCACCCGTGAGACCATTACTGTCGCCGGGGGAACATTTACAGATGCAACCAAAATTAGGCGCGAAATGATCATGGAACTCACCATGACCCTTGAAAGCGAAGGCGATCAGGAGACCATCGAAACAACCCTAACAATCTATACAACCCAATGGTACGCCTTGGGAACCGGATTAATAAAACAACAAGCGGACCGCGCCAGCGTTACCCTGTTTGGCGCTAAATTCCCCATTGAGGTCGAGGGTAGTATGGAGTTAGTTGCATTCTATCCGGCCCCTTAGAAAGCTTTGGGGCACTCCTGCAAAATTGAAGTCCGAAATAGTGATAGAGGAAACATGACGATAAAAAACTTAGCCGTATTTACCAGCGGTGGTGATGCCCAGGGCATGAACGCCGCCGTTCGCTCTGTAATTCGAACCGCGATCGACCGCGGGCTGGAAGTGTATGCCATTTATGAGGGTTACCAGGGGTTGGTTGATGGTGGTAATAACATCCGTAAAATGGATTGGGACTCCGTCGGTGGTATTCTCCAACGGGGCGGAACGGTGATCGGGTCAGCCCGGTGTGCCGAGTTTCGCACGCGGGAAGGACGGTTGGTGGCCGCCAAAAATATGATCGACCGCGGCATTGATGGGTTAGTCGTTATCGGTGGCGATGGATCCCTAACTGGGGCTAATTTATTCCGCCAGGAATGGCCTGGTCTGGTCGCGGAGTTAGCCGAAAAAGGTGAGATTTCGGCTGAACAGGCCGCCGAATATCCCAATTTGTTGATCGTCGGGTTGGTGGGATCCATTGACAACGACTTTTTTGGCACCGACATGACCATCGGCACCGATTCTGCTCTCCATCGGATTGTGGAAGCGGTGGATGCGATCACCAGCACGGCCGCCAGCCACCAACGAACTTTCGTCGTAAAAGTCATGGGACGGAACTGTGGCTATCTGGCACTCATGAGTGCCCTGGCCTGTGGCGCTGATTGGGTCCTCATCCCCGAGAATCCCCCCGATGTGGCCAACTGGAAAGAGGTCATGGCTGACCGACTGCTGGCTGGCCGCCAGGCTGGCAAACGCGACAGCATTGTCATCATGGCAGAGGGGGCTAAAGATCGTGAAGGGCAATACATCGGTAGTTCTGATGTCCGTGCCGCGCTTGAGAAGCGCCTGGGTGAAGAAGTACGGGTTACAGTTTTAGGGCATGTACAGCGCGGCGGCAAACCCAGCACCTTTGACCGCAACTTAGGAACCCTGCTAGGGCATGCGGCCGTCGATGCCATCATCGCGGCCAAACCCGAGGATGAACCCCTCCAAATCGGTTTCAAGGGCAACCGCATCACCAGCCTACCCCTGATGGAATGTGTCGAACAAACGCAAGCGGTTGCCAAGGCCATTGAGGCCAAAGACTATAAATTGGCCATGGAACTCCGCAGCTCAAGCTTTACTGATGCTTATCGGACCCTGCTCACAATGGTCAGGGCGTACCCACATCCACCAGCTCCTGGCAAGAAGCTTTTCAGGATCGGGGTAATGAACGTCGGTGCACCGGCCCCTGGGATGAACACGGCCTCCCGCGCTGTGGCCCGCTTGGGCATCGATGAAGGGCACACGATCCTTGGGATTCACAACGGCTTTGAGGGGTTAGCGGATGGAGAAGTCGAAGAACTCCATTGGATGAGCATGAGCGGTTGGGCCTCCCGGGGTGGTTCTGAGCTTGGTACCAGCCGTCTGGTTCCCAAGGGCAGCGATCTCTATAATATTGCCCGCAATCTCGAAGTCCACCAAGTTGACGCTTTGTTGGTAATTGGTGGTTGGAACGGTTATGAAGGCGTGTACAAACTTTATAATGAACGTCAAAACTTCCCCGCCTTCAATCTGCCGATGATTTGTCTCCCAGCATCCATCAACAATAACCTCCCCGGCTCTGAACTCAGCATTGGGGCCGACACGGCGTTGAACAACATTGTCGAGGCGGTCGATAAAATCAAACAATCCGCGGTGGCCACTCGACGGTGTTTTGTGGTCGAAGTCATGGGCCATTGGTGTGGCTATCTAGCCCTGATGGGCGGGTTGGCTACCGGAGCAGAGAAAGTCTATCTGAATGAAGAAGGCGTTACCCTCGAAAACCTACGCGCGGATGTTCAAATGCTGAGTAAAGGCTTTGAGGCCGGTAAACGCCTGGGCTTAATGATCCGTAACGAATATGCCAATGATATTTACAGTACCGGTTTCATGTGCGCGCTCTTTGAGGAAGAGGGCCGTGATCTTTTTGATGTTCGACCGGCGATTTTAGGCCACCAACAACAAGGTGGTGATCCCTCGCCCTTTGACCGCATTCAGGCTACTCGCCTCGGACGGCTCTGCTTAGAGTATCTGATTGAAGCCTGCGAAGAAGAAACGGATGTTTGTTCCTTTATTGGTCTGCAAAGCGGAAAATATCAGTACCATGACATGCGCGATTTCCACCGCATGATCGATCTGGAACACCAGCGGCCCCGCAAACAGTGGTGGATGGGATTGCGTGAAATCGCCAGCCTGATGGCTAAGAACGACCCTGAGGATTAAATGCCGAATAGACCTGGAAGGTTTAGAAAACCCTCCAGGTCTCAAAAACATAAAAAACATCCTGTGGGATTGAACCTACAGGATGTTTTTTTTATTTCGGAGTGACAGGTGATATTTAGTCATTTCCCTTGTGACATAATTCACATGTGAAGATTGTGAATTATGTTACAAATAATAAGCTATAAAAAGAAACAATTCTTATATCTTAGTTTTACTTATAATAACCATTGGCTTTCAATACATTCGCCAAAAAGTAAGTAAGTAGGGCTTCTTGTAGTAAAGTTG
>CAYVQU010000258.1:0-5765 GCA_964453155.1 uncultured Anaerolineales bacterium
CGCCAGTTGCTGCGACTTCAGTCGCCTTGTTTTCATGAACATGCGATTGCCCTACGATTTCAGCCTCATTCCAGATACCCAACCTGAAAAAATGGTAAAATATGTCGGATTTGTCAACTAGAGTGCACCAAATAAAATCTATTCAATATCGCAATTATCCATCCTATGTAGGGAGTTAGTTTTTTATGGATTCACAACTCATTCCTGAACAAACCCTTCAAGCAGACCTGCGTCAATATATCGCCTTGCTATGGCGCTGGGCTTGGTTGATCGTTTTGGCAATCGCCTTGGCTGGGGCTGCGGCCTATATAACCAGTAGTTTGCAGGACCCTGTCTACCAGTCAACGACCACCATGTTGATTAACGAGGCGCCGAGTACGCGCACGAGTGAATACACTGCTATTTTAACCAGCGAACGCCTGGCCCGGACTTACTCGCAAATGTTTGAAAAACGCCCGGTGCTGGACGAAGTCTACGAAACCCTGGCATTAGAAGGTGTTTATGCTGGTCCCGAAGCCATTGCCGGCGCAGTTGAAGTCCAGTTGGTTCGGGATACCCAATTAATTGAACTGAGTGTTGAAAATACGGATCCTGAACTGGCCGCTCTCATAGCCAACACCCTGGTGGATGTTTTTGTCAGTCAGAATCAGGCTTTGCAAGCCTCCCGGTATGCTGAATCGAAAGCCAGCCTGGAAGAACAATTGACTCGGATTGATGGGCAAATCCATAATACGGTAGCCGCGCTGGATGACTTAGGTGAAGAAGCTGATGATGATCTAGAATTTCAGCGGTTAGAATCAGAGTTGGCCCAATATCGCCAGAGTTATAACAATTTGCTGCAAAGCTACGAGCAAATTCGGTTATCCGAGGCCCAAGCGACCTCTAATGTCGTTCAGGTGGAACCAGCATCGGTCCCTAAGAAACCAATTCGCCCCCGGGTAATGATGAATACGGCTTTAGCCGCGGTGGTAGGCGGCATGTTAGCTGTGGGGGCGATCTTCCTAATGGAAGCCCTCGATGATACCCTCAAAAGCCCGGATGATGTCAACCGGCATTTACGACTGCCGGTGATTGGCACCATTATGTGGCATGAGACCGAAAGTGGGGCGCCGGTTACGGCCGAAACGCCGCGGTCACCAACCTCTGAATCTTTCAGGTCTTTACGGACCAATATCCGCTATGCCAGTGTCGATTTCCCAATTCGCACTTTGTTGGTCACGAGCCCCTCTGCTAGTGATGGCAAGTCAACCGTTATTTCTAATCTGGCTACGGTGTTAGCCCAGGGTGGTGACCGTACTTTGCTCGTTGATGCCGATATGCGCCGTCCAACCCAGCATAAGCGCTTTAATCTGGCAAACCGTTTTGGGTTAAGTTCGTTCTTTGTCTTCCAATCATTGTTTGAAAACCCCGATCAGCTTCCCGAGGGCACCATTATGGAAACGGGCACAGAAGATCTTTCGGTGATCACTTCTGGTAAACGGCCCCCAAATCCCTCCGAATTACTGGCCTCAGAAAAAATGTTTATGCTCTTGAACCAACTTAATCAGGAGTATGAATTGGTCGTGGTTGATTCGCCCCCTGTATTGGCGGTTACCGATGCCACTGTTTTGGCACCCCGCACCGACGGGGTCGTGTTGGTAATCCGGCCTGGCGAAACCAAAGTTGAAGCTGCCCGTCAGGCGGTTCAGCAACTTCAGCGAGTAGGCGCCAACATCCTAGGGGTAGTCCTCAATGGTGTTGATCCTCGCTCAAGTCGGTATGGCTATTATTATCGGTATGATTATTACTATGCCAGCGATGATGAAGAAGGTTCTACCCGAGCCCGGGTATCTAATGGGCTGCCCCGCCGGATCAACTGGGGGGCTGTTATTGGGGCGGTCGCTGCAGTTTTAGTGGTTGGTGGTAGTTGGTTAGGGATTGCACTTAGTTCGGGGACTTTGCCGGTTTGGCTCGGAGGGCAAGGGGCTTCTACGCCGACTCCCACCCAAGTCGTGATCGCAGCCGAAGAAACGAATGAGATTATACTCAATGAGCCTCTCCTGGCTACGCCAACTCCAACCTCAACTCAGATTGTTGAAGATGATACGGAAGCCATAACCGAGATTGTGGCCGAAGAGACGCCATTACCTACCGAGCCGCCCACCAATACGCCGACCCCCTTACCTCCAACGCCGGGACCAGCCTTTGGCACCCCTTTCGGTCCCGAAGAAGAGTATGTATTACATCAGGTCAAATTTGGGGATAATCTCAATAAATTGGCAAATCAATATCGCACCGATCGCGATGTGATTATGGCCGCGAATGGTTTGGTACTCAATCAAAGTTTGCAACCCGATCAGGTCATTGTAATCATTCCCTGGCTGACCGATTCGTTTGATATTGTGCCCTTTACGGTTTTATTCTTGAGCGAAGATACCTCCATTGCTGAACTCGCACCGCGCTACGCAGTAACTGAAGATGAGATCCGTTTTTTCAATGCTCTTGGGGCAGGGGATATTGTACCGGGCAATCGCTGGCTCATTTTCCCTGAGCGCGATGTGACCCCAACCCCCACGCCAACGGTGATTCCAACCCCCGATCTAAGTCTGGCAATGACCGAACCTTTTGGCCCGAATGGGGCTTATGTTTTACATCGGGTCATTTCTGGGCAAAGTGTTCCTTTTATCGCTAATGCCTATTTGACATCTCCCGATGTCATTCGGGCCGCCAACCGAATTGCCACTAGTATTCGTATTGGTGATATTTTGGTCATTATGCCCGAAAGAAAAGATCCCGCTGGGATCACAAGTTTTACGGTTATCAAGATAACGGATGAAACTTCTGTAGATGATTTGGCAACCCAGTTGGATGTTTATCCGGCGGATTTGATTGTGCATAATGACTTATCTTCTGGAGAACTAGTTCCAGTTGGGCGGTATATCATTTATCCAACCCCCTAAAGCGCCCTTGAGGGAATCCTACGTTGATTGACAAAAAAGAGATCACTTCGGTTTTGCGCCTGATCCTCGACAATATCGGGGATCCTCAGCAGCTGGATAGTCACCCCTGGACCGACAGTCTTTTCGTGGGCAGTTATGCCGCACAAAAATCCCCCCGCGATTCGCAGCCCAAAGGGTACCAACTCCTAGCGGCCTTAGCGACCTTATTTCAAGAAACCATGCCTAGCGCCCCGCCACGGCGCGGCAAGCGTTTGGATACCGCTTGGGGGCAGTTTGGCATTTTGGCAGCCTTATATTTTGCCCCTTTTGAGTTTAGTTCCCCCCGCCCAGCCACATTGCGCGATGCCTGGGGGCGGATTGATTATAGTATTTATCAATTTGTATTTGAACAAGGGAGGCGAGAAGCTACCCAAAGTGAGGTGGAAGCCTATCAACTGATCAGCGCTGAACCTGATATCGCGCCAACCAGCACGATCAGTGATTGGCATGTGAAGGGCCTGGAAAAGCTGGCTCAAGCCTTGATCACCAAGGAACAAATTCTGTCAGCGCAATTAGATCAACCCTCGCCGCTGTTGGAGCCTGATGCGGTTGTCAACTTCCCAAACGTCCCCCCACCGAATGAGCGTTTGACACAACTCAAATTGCAAATAAAAACTTTCCAAATTTGGTACCAGAAGAATACGCGTCGTTTCTGGCTTGGTTTTTCGGCCGTACTACTCATTTTTTTGGGTTGGAGAGCTGGGCGGATATTTATGCTTTACCGCGCCGTCAAACAAGATGTTAGTCAATTACAGGAAATGATTTCTCCGGATGATATTTCTCTGGAAAAGATAGCTGAGATCGGACCAATGCTGACAAAGACCCGGCGCGATGTGGTCGCGTTGCGGCGGAATGCGCGTCCATTTGTGTGGGTTGGGCCGCTTTTTGGCTGGTTGCCGGTTTATGGGGGTGATTTGGCCGAAGCTAATGATTTATTGAATATGGCAGCTGGTTTGGTAATTGCCGGTGAGACCGGCTACCAGAGTGCCGCGCCGCTGTTAGAGCAACTTGGTACGGAGGGCCAACGCCCCTCGATTCCAGAAATGCTCGAGTTGTTTACCGTAATCACTCCCCAATTAAAGACGGCTCAAGAAGCTACTGAAGACGCCTTAGCCGCCTATGCCAAAATTGATGCCTCTCGGCTCTCGGACAAAACCAAGCCACTATTTGATAAAGTGGACCCCTTTATCCCCTTGTTAGGGGATGGCATGGTGGCATTGAATTCTTTACCTAAAATGCTGGGGGCCTCTCAATTCGGTCCCCAAACCTATTTGGTTTTGCTTCAAAATGAAGATGAATTGCGGGCGACCGGGGGCTTTATTACTGCGGTTGGCACGGTAACGATAGACCAGGGTGAAATCCTGGCATTCAAAGTAGATGATTCGTATGCTTTGGATGATTTTTCGAAAATCTATCCCGCGCCACCCTGGCAGCTATTTAATTACATGAATAGCTCGATGTGGCTGCTGCGGGATTCGAATTGGTCACCCGATTTCCCAACTACCGCGTTTTGGGCTGAGTTTTTCTATACTTACGCCAGTGCCCATCCGGTTGATGGTGTGATTGCCATCGATCAAGAGGCGATCCGCTTCTTGTTGAAGGGTATGGGTCCAATTAAACTTGAAGGCTATGCCGATCCAGTTACTGCTGAAAACGTAATGGATTTTATCCGTTATGCCAAAAACGAATCTGATGAGGCCAAATGTGGTGATTTGGATCCAGCTTTACGCTCACAGTGTAAAGGTTTCTTGCGGCCTTTGGCAGATGCGATATTTGAAAAGATTTTAGGCGGCGATTCTTTGCCTTGGATGGATCTTACCCTAAACATGATGCAGGCCCTCGATGAGCGCCATATCTTGATTCAGATGGATGATCCTGCAATTACAGCTTTATTAGCCAATCGCGGTTGGGACGGTGCCTTACGACCGCATTCCGGTGATTTCCTGATGGTGGTAGATTCGAATGTTGGCTTCAATAAAGCGAATGTTGCGGTTGAATCTCGATTGGAATATTCGGTTGATTTAACCGATTTCGAGAATATTCGTTCAACGTTGAATGTTGTCCATCATAATACTTCTGCTGCCAACCCCGAAATTTTCTGTGAGCACACGCCCCCTTGGGATGAATTTTGGACTTATGAAGAACTGATCGCCAAATGTTATTGGAATTATCTGCGAGTCTATACCTTAGCAGAGAGTGAACTCATCGCGGCAACCCCCCATGAAATTCCAAGTGAGCAAATGGTACGGCAAGAAACTGTTCCGGCCCAAGTGGATGAACTCACGAACGAGGGTGTCGTCATTGAAAACCCCGCAGGCTTACGCACATTTGGTACGATGACTTTAGTGCCCTTGGGCGATGAAATCCAAACTTCTTTTGAGTTTACGTTACCCGAACAGGTGCTTCACCAAACGGATCGTGACAAAGCCACATATACCCTCCATATTCAGAAACAACCGGGGACACGAGCGGTGCCCATTGTTATCAACGTGATATTTCCTACTGGATATCAATTGGATTTTGCCAACATTTCGGGTACCGTTGACCAAAGTGTGTGGCAGCTTGAAACCACTCTGCAAACTGACCTGGACCTTGCGATTCGCTTCACTCACCCCTAAACCGGACAAAAACCGGACCCCAATATAATATCTTTACCAAATTCGGATCGAAACCGGATAACTTGTCAACGAAACCCGGTATAATATCGTCGCATTAAAAATATTTACAATCCAAAAAAGACTCTACTGCAAAAAGGGTGCTAGACCCTCCTCAAAACAGCAAAAGTTT
>CAYVQU010000259.1:0-5749 GCA_964453155.1 uncultured Anaerolineales bacterium
TGCTTGGGGTTGGTGTGTGATTTTGTTTCACCCCCGAATCATTGAAAAGATACCCAGGAAGTTATTTAAAAACAAGCAATACTGGGTATTTGTGGGCTTCTTTGGATTTTTGACCCTGTCTCAACAAATCGGGTTCACCCTTCTGCCCAATTTTCTCAAAGATGTCGGTAATTTCTCGCAGAGTACGATCGGAACGTTGTACTCCGTCAGTTTTTTGGGGACTTTTCTGGGGAACGTACTCCTCGCCCGCACCCGCCCGCGGACATCCTTCTTGATTTTTATCGTCGCCTCATGGGTGGGAATGGTATTGCTCTTGTTCTTCAAAGTCCCCCTTGCCGCGTGGATTGCATTTCTCCTGTTTGGCAGCCTGACGGCCATGTGGCTGCTCAAAGCGGCCGCGAATGGCCGGCTGGTCTCCGAAGATGTTCAAGGTATCGCGTTTGGGCTGGTGGAATCGATCACTTTTATGGCAATGTCGGCTTCATCGGCGATTGCAGGGGTACTCTACGGATTGACTCCCGGTCATACCCTGCCGCTGATTGTGAGTGTTGTCAGTATTCCCCTAGCATTCATGGGCTGGCTGTTCGTGATGCGGCCGATCACGGGTGAACCGCCCAATTAAAAACCGCCCGGCGGTCAACCCTTCGACATGGCTCAGGGCAGGCATCCGGACGAATGGCTCAAGCCCTTCGGGCTAAACACTTCCCAGGCCCAGTAGGGGTCTTCAGTTAGCCTGGTGGCTTCAGCCCCAGGCGTTTCTATGGCGTCACATGATCTTCAGGCCGCGGACCGGGGTCTTCGAGATCGCTCACGGAAAAGGGCCGCAGCACCTTGACGGTCATATTTGCATCAACGGTGCATTGGCACGAGAGTCGGAATTTACCTAAATTCCCCTGACTTTCGAGTTTTTCTTTCTCAGCCGGAGTCATTTCAGCCGGTTCGCCGTCCAGAAATTCCACCCGACAGGTCGTACACCGGGCATATCCACCGCAACGATGCAAGGGTTCGCCGCCATTATCTTCCAACGCATTCACCAACCGGATCCCGGCCAGGACTTCAAATTCTCCGACGCCTTCAATTTTTAATTTTGGCATTTTTAGCTCCTATTTGTGGTAAATTTTCATGAGTATGGATGACAAGAAAGGGGAAAATCTTTCCTAAATAACCACAAAGATCACGAAAAAGCACAAAGAAACGCTTCGTGTACCTTGGTGTCCTTTGTGGTTCAAATATTAGTCAGGAGATAACGATGTATGGATTTCAACAAGATGGACAAAAATTGATCTTTCGCCAATATAACGAAATACTGCAGGTTGAACCTTGGGGATCAGACAGCTTACGCGTGCGGGAAACGCGCAACGTTGAGATTCGAGATGACCTCCCTGGGGCCTTACTCTCCCCAGTCCCTGCCAAGATTCAGATCGAAATTTCAGAAGAACGGGCTACGATTCAAAATGGAGCCATCTCATCAGAAATCCACCTGACGGAAGATTTTTCTGGACGCCGGGCCGAATTCCATTTTTTCAATACCCACACCGGCGAAGAAGTTCTGGCCGAAACCAAATCCCACTTCCCAAAGTATCCGGCCCGTTACTATAAACCCGCGGGCGGCGAAAATTACAAAATTGAGCAGCGTTTCCAGGCTTACGACGACGAAAAAATTTACGGCCTGGGTCAGCACCAGCATGGCATATTGGACCAAAAAGGCAGCGTGATTGACCTGGCGCAGATCAACACCGAGGTTTGCATCCCGTTCATGCTCTCCAGCCGCGGCTACGGATTTTTGTGGCACAATCCCGCGGTTGGCCGGGTCGAATTAGGGACGACCCAAACTCGCTGGGTCGCAGCCGCTACCCCCCAACTCGACTATTGGATCACCGTCGGCGAAACCCCCGCGGCGATCATGAGCAATTACGCTGACGCGGTGGGTCATGCTCCTATACTCCCCGAATGGGCCGCGGGATTCTGGCAGTGCAAACTGCGTTATGCTACCCAAGAAAAACTACTCGAAGTAGCTCACGAATACGTCCGCCGCGGCCTGCCGATTTCGGTCATCGTGAGCGATTTTTTCAACTGGTCCAAACAGGGCGATTGGCACTTTCACCCCGAATACTGGCCCGACCCGGCGGCAATGGTGCGCGAACTCGACGAGTTGGGGATCAAACTGATGGTCTCCATTTGGCCGACGGTCAACGTTTTGAGCGAAAATTATGACGAGATGCACCGTAAAGGTCTTTTGGTTCAAACCGAACGCGGTGTCCCCCAGACGATGGATTTTATGGAGATCGGCCAGGAAGGTACGGTCTACGTCAATTATTACGATGCAACCAACCCCGAAGCCCGTAAATTTATTTGGGAAAAGGTGAAGGAGGGCTATTACCAGCACGGGATCAAAGTTTTCTGGCTGGATGCCTGTGAACCCGAAATCAAACCGCGGGATTTTGAAAATATCCGTTACCACGCCGGAAATGGGCAAGCCGTCACCAATATTTATCCTTTCTTGAATGCCCAAGCATTCTATGAAGGTATGCAAGCCGAGGGCGAGACCGAAATTGTCAACCTGTGCCGGTCGGCCTGGGCGGGAAGTCAGCGCTTTGGGGCTGCCCTCTGGTCTGGAGATGTGCAGTCCAACTTCGAAGAATTTCGTTCTCAAATCGCAGCGGGTTTGAACGCCGGTCTCAGCGGCATCCCCTGGTGGACGACGGATATCGGCGGTTTCTTCAACGGGGATGTTAATGACCCCTCATTCCGCGAGCTTATTGTGCGTTGGTTCCAATATGGCCTGTTCTGCCCGCTCTTCCGCCTCCACGGCAACCGCCTCCCCGCTGAAAACCTGGGCACCGACATCTGGACCGGCGGCCCCAACGAAGTCTGGTCGTTTGGAGACGAAGCCTATGAGATCATCAAGGAGTTACTATTTATTCGAGAACGGTTAAAACCCTATATTATGGCGCAGATGAAGCTGGCTCACGAAGCTGGAACGCCCCCCATGCGGCCACTGTTCTTCGACTTCCCAGATGATGACCACAGTTGGACGATTGAAGACCAATTCATGTTTGGCCCCGATATCCTGGTTGCCCCCATCCTGTTCGAAGGTGCTCGATCCCGAAAAGTTTATCTCCCCGCGGACTCGTCCTGGCGCAACGCCTGGACGGATGAAAAGTTTAAGGGCGGGCAATGGCTAGAAGTAAAAGCCCCCTTGGAAGTGATCCCGTTGTTTTTGCGAGATGAAGTAGAAATACCGATTTACGAATAAAAAAAGGGACGCAGATTTACAGGATAAACGCAGATTTTTGTAATTGACTGATCAGCGTTTATCTGCGGAATCTGCGTCCGATTGATTTTAGTCCCGAATCATCTCCTCAAACGACCGCTTCGGGCAAGACGTATCTTCAATATACTGAACGATGCGGGTCGCCACTTTGCGGATCGATTTTTCGGCCTCGGTGTCGAGACAATTGCCTTCATCATCAAAAACGGACCGTACATTGGCAATAGAAATCGACCCTGGCAAGACCAATGCGCCCACATGGGCGCACACACTCCGTAAATGCTCCAACGATTTGACCGCCCCGATGCTGCCTCCCGCGACGCCCAGCAATCCCACCGGTTTGCCCTTAATCGCCGAGGGGAAGCCCATATTTTCAATTGTCAATTTCAGCAAGCTGCTGAAGGAGCCATGATATTCAGGCGTAGCCAAGATCACGCCATCGGCTTCTTTGAGCATGGCCTGCAATTTGCCGCGGTCGGAGCCGTCCATATCCATGCCGGGGATGGCCAGTTTTAGGTTTTTCGGTCGGATGTCAATCACCTCGACCTCAGCCATTTTTGTTAGCTCATTGTGAACAAGTGCCAGGGCGTTCTCAGTATTGTTGTTTTTCTGAGCACTGCCGGAAACCGTTGCTATTTTGATCATCGTTATCTCCTGTTTGAGTCTTCCCAGGTAAGAAATTCAGCCATTTTTATTCAATAATATTGTAACCAAACGAGTTAAATTCCTGGTCTCAGCTTGTCTGACACCGATTAATCTACAATCCTTACTTGAAAAGCAGATTTCGGGGATTATGTTGAAAATAAATACATGTTCAATCGAAATCTGCCCAGGCAATGCACTAAATCTAACCAAATTCTTTGCAAACGTAAGATTGCATTGCCCATATTAGAGGTATATATGAATCAGAAAACTGAAGTTGGAACCGAAGTGGTAACCCTGGGCGGCGGCTGCTTTTGGTGTTTAGAAGCTGTTTACGATGAACTAGCTGGCGTTTTAGATGTTGTATCCGGTTTTTCAGGCGGACATGTTCCCAACCCGGATTACAACGCGGTCATCAGAGAAGCGACCGGGCACGCCGAAGTCGTCCAGGTAACTTTTGACCCCAAGACGATCACATGCAAAGAGATTTTAGAAGTTTTCTTCTCCATCCACGACCCAACCACCCTCAACCGGCAGGGTGCGGATGTCGGAACTCAATATCGGTCGGCGATTTTCTATCATTCAGTCGAACAAAAAGAGATCGCCGAGACTGTCATCACCAGATTTACCACTGAAAAAGTTTGGCCCAACCCTATCGTTACCGAAGTGACTGCATTTGATGGGTTCTATCCCGCTGAAGACTACCATCAAGAATATTTTAAAAAAAATCCCTACCAGGGCTACTGCATGGTTGTGGTGGCCCCAAAAGTAAATAAATTCCGCCAAAAATACGCAAGGCGACTAAAAACCAACCAGCCCGTACCGAATCAAAATAACAAGAACTTCACAAATGAGTCTACTGCAAAAGGATTGTCACTCTGAACGCAGTGAAAGGTTTCCCCAAGACGAGGAGATGCTTCACTGCGTTCAGCATGACATAAGCTGAGATTTTTCAGAAGACCACAAATAGATCGAATGCCCGAATGCTAATCTAGAGACATTCGTGGCATTTGTGTAATTGGTGCCATTCGTGATAAAAATAGAGGGTCGCAATTCAACACCTGATCCAAAGGAAAGCCATGAAAATCTATTTCGTCCGCCACGGTGAGAGTGAAGCCAATATCCGGTATGAATTTTCGAACTGGGGGGATAAACATCCACTTACAGAAAAGGGCCGGGAGCAAGCGAAAACCCTGGCTCAGAATTTGACCGGGCTGCCGCTGAAGAAAATATTCTCTAGCCCAATAAAACGCGCCTGCGAAACTGCCGAAATTTTATCCGCAGCTCTCAATATCCCCATTGAAGTTACCGAAGCCCTGCGGGAAGGCGATGTCGGCACGCTTGAAGGTCGGGCCGACCCCGCCGCCTGGGCCATCTACCAGCAAGTCCAAAACGCCTGGTGGGAAGGGGATTTGGATGTCCGCACGAAAGAAGGGGAAAGTTTTAACGATATGAAAGTCCGGTTTATGCCCTTTATTGAGGAACTCATCGCTTCAGATAATGGGGATGTTGTTTTGATCGGGCATGGGGCCTTGTATCGTTTCATGCTGCCTGAACTCCTGACTAACATCGATGCCGACTGGGCTTACCCCCATCCTATCGGCAACACGGCCTATATCCTTGCCGAAACTAGCCCGGAGGGATTGGTGTGTGTAGAGTGGTGTGGGGTCAAATCAGAAACCAGTTTAAAGTAACAAGTTATAGTTTCAGGCCAAATTCCAATTTATCCAATTCTCTAAAAATTTTCTGAAAATTCGATGAATTACCGCTGTGCTTAAAGTTGGGTAGCAGAACATAATAGTGTGGTTAGTTACACCACTGTTGAATAAGAGCTAA
>CAYVQU010000260.1:0-5686 GCA_964453155.1 uncultured Anaerolineales bacterium
ATAAGAAGGCTGATAAACATAAGAATAAGTCCACCCCAATCCATCCATATCGTTTAATAACTACCCAGAAGCGGATTGTTTTCAAAAATGGCGAATGATGAACGAGCACCATCAAGAAAGCAAAAAAACGCAAACTATCTAATTCAGGGAAATAAAGTCTTTTGTTTTTCATTTGTAGTGGGTCGGCACTGAGTTAAATTATTAACACAAACGGTAATTTTCAAGCGACGGATTAGTCTACCATGGATTTTTCATCACGATAATTTCGGCAATTCACAACCACCTTAAACATGCTACAATGAAAATATGGATCTAACTGCCGATTTCATCTGGAAAATGGTTTTATCTTCCATTTTAGGGGGAATTTTTGGGATCGAACGCGCCAAACACGGCCAGGCCGCGGGGATCCGGACCAATATGATGATCTCGTTAGCCTCCTGCTTGTTCACCTATTTGGGGGTGACGACCCTCTCCCAAAATCCAGATTTTCCGCCCGATACCCGAATCCCGGCCCAAATTGTGATTGGGGTTGGATTTTTGGGCGCCGGAACCCTCCTGCAAACGAAGAATAAAATTCGGGGATTGACGACGGCTTCTACGATCTGGCTGGTATCGGCCGTTGGGATGGCGGTTGGCGTAGGAATGTATTGGGGCGCAATTTTCGTTACGGCCTTATCAGAAATCTCCCTAATCGTATTCGCCCCCATCAGTGAGCGAATCAAGGAAAAATCGAAGGAGCAATTCAAAGCTCAAAAACGTTATCAAAAAATCAAGCACGAATCCGATGATGTCAAAATGAAACGCCTCGAAGCCCTGCGATTATGGTTAGAGCTTAACCACGAACATGAGCACGATCATGACGACGAAATCATCGCTGAAGATTAAAGAAATTTCACTAGCCAAGGCGCAAAGAAAATAAAAAAATCTGGCGAATTTTGTACTCATCAATTGAAGCTTGAACAACTAAAGAATTAACGTCACTGCGAGGTAGCTTTATCGCCGAAGCAGTCTGCGCCTTGGCAGATTCAGATTGCCGCACTTCGCTCCGCTCCGTTCGCAATGACGTTAATGTTCAAGATTCTATTGACCACTACAAAACTTGGCGACTTTGCGCCTTGGCGTGAGGTGATTAATGACTACTAATACTTGCAGTTTCGTCACAAATTTCGTCCAGATATAGTCATCCCATAAGAACGAGGTTAAAATTAAGTATGGATTTTCTCAATGTCATCATCCCCATTTTACCCATTTGCGGATTATTGATCCTGGTCATGCTGCTCGGGATTGGTTTGAATTATTTATGGCTTCAGGTAATGTATCGCCGCATTCGAACCTGCCCCGAATGTGAGGCCAAAGGAGCAGGTGAAATCGTCGATACCCAAGAGATTGTCCTGGCAAATAACGTCGATTATAAAGGCCGTAAACCCGTCCGGCTCAAAGAAACTAAAATTACCGACCACTATCAATGTGAAACCTGCCAACACACCTGGGAACGCACTTTCACTCGCAAAGAACGACTGCCCATCAAAGATGAAGTCATCAAACGGTAATTCCCTGGTTATTTGGGTGGGAAAGGTTTTATAAACTTCATGAATCTCAAAAATCCAGTTAGAGCGACTGTTATTGGTTGCGGTGGTATGGCGCGCGGTCATGTCCGCCGCATTTTGGCCGGATTCCCCAACACAACCTTTCCGGTTTTGTGTGAACCCTCCGCGCAAATGTATGCCGAGATGGGCGAAGTCTTCAACGAGGCCGGACAACCAATCCCCCCCAACGAACCAGATTTGGGCGCGCTTTTGACGAAATATGGCGACCAACTCGATGTCGCCTTCATCGTCACCCCGCATGTATTCCATCACGATCAGACCAAAGCCTGCCTGGAAGCCAGAATCGATGTTTTACTCGAAAAACCGATGGTGATGAATACGGCCGAGGCCCGCAGTCTGATCGATACCCGGGACCAGACCGGGGGGCATTTAGTAGTGGCTTTTCAGAGTAGTCTTTCCCCCCACATTCAGACCGCGGCCAAGATGCTTAAATCCGGCGAATTGGGCGAAGTACTCAACATCAACGCGGTTGTCTGGCAGGGGTGGAATCGGTTCACCCAAGACACCTGGCGGCAGCAACCGGAAATGTCGGGGGGTGGTTTCCTTTTCGACACCGGCGCGCACATGCTCAACACTGTCACATACCTGGTCGGAGAAGATTTCACCGAAGTTTCCGCCTGGTTTGATCACCGGGACCGCCCGGTCGACATTTTGACCGCCGCGATTGGCAAACTCAAATCGGGGACTTTGGTCACGCTAAGCGGCTGCGGCGACACAATTCCATCTTGTTCATCGGAGGTGATGGTCTTCGGGACCCAAGGGATTCTCAAGACCGGGATCTGGGGTGGTTCCCTGGAAATCCAGACCTCCCAAAAAGAGGGCTGGCAAGAAGTCGAGGTTCCCCCCTCGCGCGGCGATTGGGAGCAGTTCCTACTGACCCGCAGCGGACAAATCCCCAACCCATCCCCCCCTGAAATCGGCCTGCGCCTGGCGCACCTGTGGGACGCGATCCAGGCCTCGGCGGAAAAAGGTGGGCAGGTTGTCAAAATTCAGTAAACAATGACCCGTGAAACGTGAAGCGTAAATCGTGAAATCATCACGTATCACGCTTCACGTTTCATATATTTTCATTGCCAAAACTATTTACCCAATTTATGGAGGCTCCAAGAAATCGTATGTCAACCAAACCCCGCGTTACCATTTGGAACGAGTTCGTTCACGAGCAGAATAACGAGGCCATCGGCAAGCTGTACCCCGAGGGAATGCACGGCGCGATCGCCAATTATCTGCGCAAACAGGGTTTCGAGGTCCAAACCGCGACCCTCGATATGCCCGAACACGGCCTGACCGATGAGGTCTTGGCCAGCACCGATGTTTTGATTTGGTGGGGGCACATGGCCCACGCCAAGGTCAGCGATGAAGTTGTCGAGAAAGTCTGGCAGCGAGTAGTCCTCGACGGCATGGGTTTAATCCCTCTGCACTCCGGTCACTTCTCTAAGATTTTCATCAAATTGATGGGCACCACCTGCAACCTGAAATGGCGTGAGATCGGCGAGAAAGAACGCCTGTGGGTCGTCAACCCGGGCCACCCCATCGCCCAAGGTCTCGGTGATTACATCGAGGTCCCCAATGCCGAGATGTACGGCGAACACTTTGATATCCCACAGCCCGATGAGCAGGTCTTTATCAGCTGGTTCGCGGGTGGCGAGGTCTTCCGCAGCGGGAACTGCTACTACCGCGGCCGCGGCAAGATCTTCTACTTCCGCCCGGGGCATGAAACCTACCCCATTTTCTACCAGGAAGAGGTTCTCAAGGTTATCGAGAATGCCGTCAACTGGGCAGCCCCAGTCGGTGGCCCCGCGCCCAATTTCGGCCACTTCCCCGAACCGCTGGAAGATGTTGCCGAGTGGGAAGGCCAGATCGAAATCGATCATCCCAATAAAGATTAGTATTTGTACGCGGATGCACGGATTCTAGGGATTTTTTAACACGAATGTAACGAATTTTGCGAATGACACGAATAATAGAAAAAATAATTCGTGTCATTCGTTCTATTCGCCTAATTCGTGATCTATCCGTTCAATCCGGAAAATCCACGTACCTGAAAACAATAAACAATGTCAAAAAAATTGAAAGTAGGTTTAATTGGATTAGGGGGGATCGCGAATTTGCATGCCGGGGGGTGGGCGGCTTCGGAACATGCTGAATTGGTGGCGGGCTGTGATATCAACCCCGATGTTTTCGAGCGCTGGGAAACCGAACACGGTCTCACAAATGTGACCACCGACTATATGGATTTGATCAACAACCCCGAGTTGGACATTATCGATGTTTGCTCGCCCAACAATTATCATGCCGCCCCGACGATTGCGGCTCTCGACGCCGGGAAACACGTTTTATGTGAAAAACCCCTGGCCCCGACCGTGGCCGAAATCAAAGATATGATCGCGGCCCGCGACCGCTCCGGCAAATTATTGATGACCGGGCACCATTTCCGCTTCTCGGGGACCGCCCGAGCTCTCAAAGCTGAAATCGATGCGGGTTCCTTGGGTGATATTTATCACGCTCGGGCCTGGTGGCTGCGGCGTTCAGGGGCTCCGATCCGCCCAACCTTTATCTACAAAGAACACGCGGGTGCGGGAGTCGGCATCGACCTTGGGGTGCACGTTATTGATCTCGTCTTGTGGCTGATGGGTAACCCCCAGCCGGTCGGGGTTTCGGGTGTGGCTCGCACCGAAATTGCCCAACAAGAGGGCGCGTTCTCCAAATGGGGCGGCGACATCCCCAAGGGTTTCGATGTCGATGAATTTTCGTCGGCGTTTGTACGCTTTGAGAACGGGGCCAGCCTGATCATCGAGGTCAGTTGGCTATTGCACCACGGCTCCGACTCTGATGACGTTCAGACCTGGCTCTACGGCACCAAAGCGGGTGCCCATTGGCCGAAATGCGAAATCTATGAAACCAACAACGTGCTTAAACAACATTACGATCGCACCCTGAAGATCACAGATGAGCAATTCCGGCCCCATCACCAGGAAATCATCGACTTCGCCCAGGCCATCGTCGATGGCGCACCCTCGCCATTGCCACCGGAGCAATCGCTCCAGGTCCAGCAGATTTTGGAGGGTTTGTACGAAAGTCAAGAGACGGGTCGCGAGGTAGTGATTAAATAGCAACCAGCATACTGAGTAAGCCGGAGTGAAACGCAGGCTGTATCGAAGGGTGCGAGTCTTCCAATGGAACCGCACCCTTCACTTCGACTTCGCTCAGTACAGGCGATACGTGCTTCACTTCGTTTTGCACTACTCAGGATGCTTTCTGAATAGAAACTAAGGATAAAATATGACTGCCCCAATTGGAATTCAACTTTACTCCGTCCGCGAAAATATGGAAGCCGATTTCGATGGCACTGTCCGTAAGATCGCGGCGATGGGCTACACCGGGGTCGAGACCGCCGGATTTCCCGGTACAACTCCGGAAAAAGCCAAAAAACTATTCGCGGAACTCGGCCTGACCGTGACCAGTTCGCACTCACCGTTGCCGTTGGGTGATGCTAAGCAAGAGGTACTCGATGCCCTGCTGGGCGTCGGCTGCCCGCACCTGGTTTGCCCGTGGATGGACCCCAGCTACTTTGCCTCGGCCGACAAAATGAAGGAATTGGCCGAGATTTTGAACGAGGCTTTCGCCGTAGCCAACGCCAACGGGATGAAGTTCAGCTATCACAACCACGATTTTGAGTATGCTCTAGTGGACGGCGAACTGGCGATCTTCACTCTGGAAAAGTATCTCGATCCTGGGATTGGGTTTGAACTCGACACTTACTGGATCAAAGTCGCCGGGCAAGACCCCGCGGCGGTAACTGCCCGCTATGGAGCCAAATCCCCGCTGCTGCACATCAAAGATGGTCCCGCCACCAAAGAAGCTGATATGACCGCCGTCGGCGATGGGGTCGTGGACGTTCCCGCGATCATCGCAGCCGGTAAACCCCATACCGAGTGGCTGATCGTCGAACTCGACCGCTGTGCGACCGATATGATGGAAGCGGTAGAGAAGAGTTATCAGTATTTGGCAGGATTGGAATAACTCGCAAAAACAATCCTAATAATCTTTGGTAGGGGCACAGCATGCTGTGCCCCTAC
>CAYVQU010000261.1:0-5685 GCA_964453155.1 uncultured Anaerolineales bacterium
CTAGTTTTTTGCCTTATCATAATTCATGGCTTGAAAGAACGCAATTGGTATTATTACGGGTATGGGGGTAATTTCCCCTTCAGGATTGACGATAAATGAATTGTGGCAGAACCTAACTGCAGGACAATCTGGAATCCGGCCCATTTCACTTTTTGATGCGACTGATTTTGACGTCAAAATTGCCGGCGAAGCGCAAGGTTTTGAACCAACCGATTACATGCCGGCTAAAGAAATCCGGCGGAAAGATCGTTTTGTTCAGTTTGCCATGGCCGCGCTGCAGCAGGTTCAGCAGCAATCGGCCCTAATCATTGATGATTCGAACGCGGATCAAATTGGCGCCATTGTTGGCTCGGGGGTGGGGGGTATTTGGACTTACACCCGAGAATTAGATGTTCTAAAGGAAAAAGGTCCCCGACGGGTCAATCCATTTTTGATCCCCAGCATCACGGTGGATACGGCTTCGGTTCATGTTTCGTTGCAAACTGGGGCGCGCGGCCCTAATTTTGGGGTTGGATCAGCCTGTGCAACCAGTGCGGTCGCCATTGGCGAGGCTTACGAGATTATCCGCCGTGGTCATGCCCAGGCCATGTTCGCGGGAGGCTTCGAAGCTGCGGTGACCCCCATTGGGATCGCAGCCTTTGACCGCATGCGAGCCTTGTCCCACCGCAATACCCAACCCGACAAGTCCAGCCGCCCCTTTGATCGGGAGCGGGATGGCTTTGTTATGGCCGAAGGGGGCGCAATTTTGATGCTCGAAGATTTAGATTTCGCCCGTCAGCGCGGCGCCGAACCCCTGGCTGAAATTGTGGGTTATGCGGGCACTTCCGATGCCAATCACATGACCGCGCCGGACCCCGCCGGAATCAATGCTGCGTTATGTATGTCATTGGCTATCGAGAGAGCTGGGATATCCCTCCAGGATATCAGTTATATCAATGCGCATGGAACCAGTACGCCGGCTGGAGATCCGGCTGAAACCGCCGCGATTAAACGGGCCTTTGGTGATTTAGCGGCTCAAATCCCGGTCAGTTCCACCAAATCGATGACTGGGCATCTTTTGGGTGGGGCGGGAGCCTTAGAGACTGCGATCTGCGTTCAGGCCATCCGCACAAATACACTGCCGCCCACGATTAATTTGGATAATCCCGATATCGCCGGTGGGTGTGACCTTGATTATGTTCCCAATGAAGCCCGGTCAGCTGAGGTGAATGTGGCTCTCACCAACTCCTTTGGATTCGGGGGGCACAATGTCTCCCTGGTGCTAAAGACATTCTAAATCTGATCGGCTGGCTCATAAGATGAATTCGTACAACCAAGGTGACTGTCATTTGCAAAGCGGCAGTCACTTTTGGGTCGCTCTCAAACCAAAATAATCCAGAATTGCCGGATAAATGTCCGTCAGGTCATGTAAATTCTGACAAAATTTCTCTCTAATCTGTCGATTCCCGATGACTAATCCAGGGACTAAATTCGTGGTGTGGCGGCGGGTGTTGATATCCTCTAAATTTCCATGGTCTGAGGTAATGAAAATCAAGCTGTTTTCAAGATCCCAGGCCGCTAACAATCCGCCCAACATGTCATCAAAAACTGCTAACAGTTCGCAGGCTTGCGCCATTTTAGACCTGTGTCCGGCATAGTCACTCAACCAATATTCGAAAAATGCAAAATCTAATTCTTGCGAAATATGGGCAATTTGTTCTCCCCCCTCATGGGGCGTCAAGACCGGTACAGTTGATATTTTTAGCCGGTCGTGCCATCCCTGAGCCGTAAAATCGGCTGAAATTGCCTGACCAGCGATCAAATCACTGGTCGTTTTTAAGGGAATTCCTGCTGCCAAAACTGCCATAGCGATCGCCCCCGGTAAGCGTCTGCCAGATTGAATGGCATCAAAATATCCTTGGGGGAAAGCGTTCAGTAAAGTCGTTTCCAGCCCTTTTTCATTCAGCAGGCTGAAAATCGTCCCATTTTTTATGTGTTTTTGAATTGCGGGATTTGGCTTGGGACCGTAGTGTTCCCCCAGTTCCGCGGGGATATTCTGACCGGTTAGAATTGTGGCCTGCCCCGAGGCCGATTGGGGGTGTCCGGCGATCCCAAGGGAGGCATCCAACCCTATGAGAGCAGCTTGATCTGTCTCCCAGAGCGCACCATCAATCCCTATTGTTTCTTGGACGAGTTTTTGACCTCCTAAGAGGCCCTCCAGGTTTGGCATATTGGACCGCGCAAATGGGTTCGTCGCACGGTCGTTCGGCCCCAGACCAACTCCATCTAAAAATAGAAATAGCATTTTCATCATTTGGCCTTTTGAAATGTTAACCAGGCCGCCCGTCGCAGCCCGCGTTCGGTACCATCTTCCCGTTTAACAAGTTCTAACTGATCTTGAAATACAGCTATGTCCGATTCGAGCAACCCCGATCCACTCATTTCAGCGTCCAATTTGAAGAAAACATATAGTAGATATGTTCCCTCCGGCGCTAGTAACCGCTGAATGTTGGCGCGATACCGCGCCATCCCTTTGGGGGTAAGGCTGTGGTAACAACCCAAATCTAAGATCAATTCAAAAGTGCCGCGCATATCTTTGAGGTAGGTGACATCATCGACGAGAAATTCAGCTGAAATCCCGGCTTTATGAGCCTTCTGGCGCGCGGTTTGAATTGGTTTGGCGATAAAATCCACACCGATCGCTTGCCAGCCATTTTGGGCCAGGGTGATTACATTTGTGCCGGTGCCGCAGCCTAAATCCAAAGCGCGCCCGGGTGGATTGTTAGCGATGAAATCAAGTAATTCTGGCGGCGATTGGTTGGTATCCCAGGGAGGATTTCCCAGATAGAAAAGTGAAAAAAACAGTTTACGGAAACGTTTCATTTTTTGTGATTTTAACCTATAATTGGATGGCTCAATTACTTTGACATTTAATGGTTCTTGCCGTAAAATCGGCAGGTTGCCAATTATAAACAAATCTGTGGTGATCAGCCCGAAAATCACCAGTTTCATGAGCAGCCGCACAAGCGCAAGGAAATGCGTTCAATGGATTTTGCCATTTTTGTCTCGCAGCACGAATTGCAGCGCACTGGTTCTTGAGCGGCTTCTCGTGAAATTGAAAGTTTCAAACGATCTTCATAGAAATTAGAATCCTTTTAGGAAGGTTTAAATCCATGAAAGAATATCAGACCAAAAATATTCGGAATATTGCCCTGGTTTCGCATAGCTCCGCTGGCAAGACCATGCTGGCGGAGTCATTTTTGCACTTCACTGGGGCTACCACCCGCCTGGGCCGGATTGAAGATGGGACCACTGCTTCAGACTACGAGGACGAAGAAATTCGCCGGGGTATTTCCCTCTCCACCGCCGTAATCCCGGTTGAGTATCAGGATCACAAAATCAATTTCCTCGACACCCCCGGGTACACCGATTTTGTTGGTGAGGTGATTTCTGCGTTGCGGGTTGCCGATGGTTCGCTGGTGGTAGTTGACTCGGTGGCTGGGGCCGAAGTTGGGACCGAAATCGCCTGGAGTTACAGCGACGAATTCAATCTGCCCCGGTTTGTGGTCATCAACAAGATGAACCGCGACAATGCCGATTTTGCCAAAGCGCTGGCCTCGGTTCAAGAGATTTCTGACGCCCGCTTGATCCCGGTGCAATTACCTTGGGGTGAAAAAGCTGACTTTAAAGGCGTGATTGATTTGTTTTCCATGCAGGCTTATGCTGGTTGTGGGGAGACCGCTGAAGACATCCCGGCAGAATTCGCCGATGCGGCCGAAGAGGCCCAAATGGAATTAATTGAAGCGGCTGCTGAGGGTGATGACGACCTGATGGAGAAATACTTCGAGGAAGAAACCCTCAGCCATGAAGAGATTTTGAGTGGTTTACGCAGCGCGATCATGAACGGCGACGCAGTTCCGGTGTTTGTTGCCTCCGGAACGGCTGAAATTGGCATGGCTAAAATAATGGAAGCCATCATTGCCCTGATGCCCGCTCCAGATGTGCGCCCCGCAGCGGTTGCCGTTGGCGCCGGTGGTGATGAAGAATTGCCGGCCTCTGATAGTGGCCCATTAGCCGCTTACGTTTGGAAAACCACCGCAGATCCCTTCGTTGGAAAGATTACATACTTCCGGGTTTACTCCGGTGTGGTGAACTCTGACAGCCGGGTTTGGAACCAGACCGCCAATACTGAAGAACGCTTTGGCGGGGTTTCGGTCATGCGCGGTAAAGACCAACTGCCGGTCAAGGTAGTTCATTCTGGGGATATCGCGGCAGTATCAAAACTGGGTGATACCTCAACCAGCCACACCATTTGTGACAAGGGTCATCCGCTGACTTTGCCGATCCCTGAATATCCGAGTGCGCTCTACCGGGTAGCCGTATTCCCCGAATCGCAGGCGGATGCTGCCAAGATCAGCCCAACTCTGACCCGTATCTGCGAAGAAGATATGACCCTGCAATGGGAACAAATTCGAGTTACCAAGCAAACTGTGTTGCAGGGGATGGGTGGTCAGCACATTGATGTTGCTATTCGAAAGGCTGCTGACAAATTCCAAACTAACCTGAACATTCAAGAACCGAAAGTGCCCTATCAGGAGACCATTCGCGGCAAAGGTGACGCCCAATACCGCCATAAGAAACAATCTGGTGGCGCGGGCCAATTTGCCGATGTCTCCCTCAGTGTGTCTTATTTGCCGGATGAAGATTACGAATTCTCTTGGGATGTCTTTGGTGGTGCAATTTCGCAAAACTTCCAACCCGCGATCGATAAGGGTGTCAAAAATGTGATGAAAGAAGGCGTTTTGGCTGGTTATCCAGTTCACAATGTCAAGGTATCCGTTTTTGATGGGAAAGAACACCCGGTGGACTCCAAACCAGTGGCCTTCGAAATCGCGGCCCGTGAAGCTTTCCGCCTGGCTTTCCGCAATGCTAAACCCGTGCTCCTCGAGCCGATCATGGATGTCAAAGTGATCGTCCCCGAATCGAACATGGGTGATATTTTGGGTGACCTCAACACCCGACGCGCCCGCGTTCAGGGGATGGACACCCAAAAGGGTAAATCCATTGTCACCGCCAATGTGCCCCTGGCCGAAATGCAGCGCTACACCACCGATCTGCGTTCGATGACTGGTGGCCGCGGTATGTTCACCATGGAGTTCTCCAGCTACGAGACTGTTCCGAATCACTTAACTGCCGATATCATTACCGCAGCTCAGAAAGAAGATGAAGAATAGCAGTTCTGGTAATCGCCTTCCTTGACAGGTCGATTCAACTACGATTAAATCTCTCCTGGAATATTTTCCAGGAGAGATTTTTAGTCTAAATTTGAGCTATGAAAGTAATTTTGTGATCAACCAAAAATCTTACCCTTATCGTTCGTGGCTAGTTCTAATCGCGCTGGTTTCATTCTTTGGGTTGGAATCCCTCAGAGTATTATTTACCAGCGTGACCTGGGGATTCACCCGCGAACAGAATATTCTTTTCAATCTATCTCCAATTGCCTTGCTGGGCATAACAATCCTGGTGATCTTATCTCCATTCTATATTGTTGGGCGGGTGAGTTGGTCGCAACTGCCAAAATGGTTGTTTTGGGGGGGTGTCTTCCAGTCATTATTTCGAATTGCCGAACAAATATCACCGTGGCCGATCTTGGATTTTATATTGGCCAGTTTTGGGGTGATTTCATTTGTGTTGTTTTATACGGTG
>CAYVQU010000262.1:0-5642 GCA_964453155.1 uncultured Anaerolineales bacterium
GGCAGTCTACGCTTTGCGTTTTCTGCCCTTCTTTTTGTCTAAAGTTAAGTTAAGTTTTTATCGGAAAGGGTCTGAAATTAACGTCACTGCGAGTGTCTGAACGAAGTTCAGGTGAGCGAAGCAGTCTGAATGCCAGTCTAGCAGATTGCTTCGTCGGCGGAGTTAGTCCTGAGCTTGTCGAAGGGCCTCCTCGCAATGACGTAATTAAAATACTTTCCGGAGTCCACTTACCCTAATCCTTTGAAGGAAGCTATGACTGAATTCTCCCCCGCCAATATCCTCATCGTCGATGATACCCCGGCTAACCTGCGCCTGTTGGCCGGAATGCTGACCGAGCAAAATTACAAAGTTCGCCCCGTGCCGAATGGTGAACTGGCCCTGACCGCCGCGCAGGCGGCGCCCCCCGATTTGATTTTGCTCGATATTACGATGCCGGGTATGGACGGCTATGAAGTCGCCCGGCGCTTGAAAGCAGGTGAGCAAACTCGCGCGATTCCCATCATCTTTATCAGCGCTCTCGATGAAGTCCTGGATAAAGTTAAGGCTTTTGAAGCTGGAGGGGTGGATTACGTTACCAAACCTTTCCAGTTTGAAGAAGTTTTGGCCCGGGTCGAGACGCACCTGACCCTGCGGCGATTGCAGCTTGAACTCCAAAAATCAAACGAAGTTCTCGAGCAGCGCGTTCAGGAGCGCACGGCCGAATTATGGGACCTCAACCAATCTTTAGCGCGTTTTGTCCCCAAGTTGCTGCTCGAACACCTCGGAAAATCCAGCATTCTAGATGTTGAGCTGGGCGATCAAGTTCACGGCAAAATGACCGTCATGTTTGCCGATATTCGGGGGTTTACGACCTTATCTGAGCAAATGGCGCCCCAAGAGAACTTCAACTTTTTGAACCAGTTTCTGGCCGAAGTTAGCCCGGTAATCCGGGAGAACCACGGCTTTGTAGACAAATATCTGGGCGACGGTGTCATGGCCATTTTTCCCGATGATCCCGCTGAGGCCGTTAGCACCGCGGTCACCATGCGTCAGATTCTGGCAAAGCATAATCAAAACTTGATTTCGTCTGGTTACGAACCCATCCAGATTGGGATGGGGATCAATACCGGTCACGTTATGCTCGGGATCATCGGCGAAGCTGAACGGATGCAAGGGACGGTGATCTCCGATACGGTCAACGTGGCTGCCCGTCTCGAAGGACTGACCAAACGGTATGACATCGCCCTGGCAGTCTGTCAGGGTACCGTGATGGGCATCGAGGGCAAAGAAAAATATCACTATCGTTTCATCGACCGGGTCCGGGCCGTCGGCCGCCAGCAGACGATGGGCGTGTTCGAAGTCTACGATGGTGATCCGCCTGAAATTGTCGCGCTCAAAGAGCAGACTAAACCCGATTTTGAAGCAGGCCTAAACGCTTACTTTGGGCGTGATTTCGATACGGCCGCAAGGCAGTTTGAGCGAGTTCTCAGCCAAAACCCCGCGGATAAAGTCGCTCAAATCCATTTGGAGCGAGCGAAAAGGTACGCGGTTGAGGGGGTTACCACTAATTGGGATGGGGTAGAAAATTTATTGACGAAGTGAGGCGTGGAACGTGATACGTGATGATTCCCGCTAGTCACGACGATTGAACCAGAAAATGCGTCCTGAGTAGTGGAAGCGTATCGAAGGGTGAATATTCGGCGGCGCGTACGCTTCATGTATCACGCTTTCTCCCACACCTGATACAACCCCAAATTGCCCCCTTCCCCATCAGAATAAAACGAATCCACTACTTTAAAATTGGTTTCCGTGGCTAGTTCTTTGAGTTCAACCTCACTGAAGAAATGACAATACCGCAGCCCGCGGCCCCCTTGCCGCCAGTCGAGGAGATAATCGCCGGGATCAAGGTCATCAGCGGTCAACCCAATTTCGCTCCAGGGTTGAATCCGCTGGCGGAGACGCTCGCTGTTCAGAAATTGCCAGTTGGAATGGATGAAACGGCCTTCGGGGGCCAGGAGTTGGTGGATTTTGCGATAATTTTGGAGATGCAGTTTGCGACCAGGAAGATGGTGAAAGGTGGCAAAAGACAAAATAATGGTGAATGATGAATTGTGAACTGTGAATTGTGAATGACCGCTGCCTTTAGCGGCCTCACTATCCACTGCCCACTGCCCACTTTCCACTACTTTCTCCCACGCTGCTCCTAAGTCGCCTTGGACGAATGCAAAATTATCTTTTCCAGGCACCCCCTCCCGCGCGATATCCAATAATCCAGAACTAAAATCGAGGCCGAGATAACGGCCCTGAAAATCGCGTTCGGCCAAAACCCGAGCCAGTTCTCCATTGCCGCAGCCCAAATCGAGGATATTGGCATCCAGCGGCAAAGTTTCAATCACCTGGCGCACGCCGTTCTGCAGCCGTTGCCGGGTCGCGGCGAAATGGGAGGCAAAGGTCTGGTAAAATTCGCTATTGAGATTTATTAGTTTTTGAGCTATCTTTTGATCCATTCTATAATTATACGTGATAGTGAGGTGGGCAGCCTGAGCCCAAAAGTTCACCCCCCGTATCATGAAAATTTATCGGTACGCTAATTAGTACTTTATGTCATCCCAAAACGCAACTCGCGACCGCGAAGAATCCTGGTACAAGTCCAAGAAATTTACGCCTGAAAAGATGCGATTAGCGCGCCTGGCCCTGGAAGAAATCCGGGCTGGGGCCGAGGTGTTTAAGTCGATTCGGCGCCACCCGCTGCCCAATGGAGAAGGGTTTGTAGGCAAGTCGATGCTGGTGGAAGTTTACCGTCAACTGGTCAAAGCGGGAGAGTGGGACGAAGACCCGGCGCTGATGGCAAAAATCCGGTTAAAACCGATGCGGACCCTCTCGGGGGTCACGACGGTGACGGTGCTGACCAAGCCCTATCCCTGTCCGGGGCAGTGCATCTTTTGTCCCGACGATGTCCGTATGCCGAAGAGCTATCTCCCTGACGAACCGGGCGCCATGCGGGCGCTGTTTCACGAGTTTGATCCCTACGAGCAAGTCACAGCCCGGATTGAAACCCTGCACGCCGTGGGTCACCCCACCGACAAGATCGAACTCCTGATTTTGGGGGGCACCTGGAGTTCGTACCGTAAGGATTACCAGGAATGGTTTCTGCGGCGTTGTTTTGAGGCCATGAATGGGGTGGAATCGGAAACTTTGGTTGCCGCCCAAGCCTTGAATGAAACCGCCGCCCACCGCAACGTCGGGCTGGTGATCGAAACCCGGCCAGATAATGTCAATCCCAAAGAATTAGCCTGGCTGCGGCAATTGGGTGTCACCAAAGTCCAGATGGGGGCCCAGAGTTTGGACGATCACATTCTTGAGATCAATAAACGCGGCCATACTTTCCAAGAGACTATTGAGGCCGTGGCAATGCTCCGGGCCGGGGGGTTTAAAATCGTACTCCACTGGATGCCCAACCTGCTGGGAGCGACGCCGGAATCGGATCAAGCCGATTTTGCCCGCTTATGGGAATATCTCGCTCCCGATGAGATCAAAATTTATCCCACCCAGCTCCTGGAAGAAACCGAATTGTATGGTTTTTGGGAGCGCGGCGAGTACCAGCCCTATTCCACAGAAGAACTGGTCGGCCTGATCGCCAATATCAAACCCACGGTGCCGCGCTACTGCCGGATCAACCGGGTGATCCGCGACATCCCCTCCACCCATGTGGTGGCGGGCAACAAACGCACCAGCCTGCGGATGGATGTTAAAAATGAACTCCAGCGGCGCGGCATCACCTGTGAATGTGTCCGCTGCCGGGAGGTGCGCGGCCAGCAGGTATCGGCTGCAGAATTGCGAATGGACGATCTGGTCTATCACTCCGGTGGGGCCGAGGAGCATTTTCTCTCTTGGGTGACGCCAGATGATAAATTAGCCGGGTTCCTGCGGCTGTCGCTGCCGGGGGACAGTTCACCTTCTACCGGGCTGGCAGATCTTGAGGGGGCGGCGATTATTCGCGAAGTTCACGTTTACGGGCAATCGCTCCAGGTAGGGGAAGCTAAAAAAGGGGCCGCCCAACATCTGGGTCTGGGGACAAAGCTCCTGGAAAAAGCTGCCAAGATTGCCCAAGAAAATGACTTCCGCCGCTTAGCTGTCATATCCGCCATTGGCACTCGAATTTATTATATCGACCGCGGGTTTGAACGCGGGGCGTTATATTTGGTCAGAAATCTTACGTAAACAGAACGATCAGGGGGGGCTTGGTGGAAAATATTTGACTAGTAAGGTGTCCGGGTAGTTACAGTTTAGTTGGTTCAATAACGGGTGCTTATGGATAAAAATAATCGCCAAAAGTTATCAGTTTATTTTGCCAGTGTCCCGCTAAAATGGGCATTGGGGGTTTTGTCGGTGGGGGTTTACAGCGGGGTATTCTTTGTACTGCAACCATATCTAAATTCAGGGGCGGCTGCGCTTTCATTGCTGCCGATATTGGTGTTTGCCGGTCTTCTGGGGGTTTGGGGCGGAATTGGGGCTGGTATTTTAATGGTGCCTATCAACAATATTCTATTTTTCTTGAGTGGCCTCGACTGGCTCGCAATCTTGCCGCAAAGCACGGCCTCGATGACGGTGCTAATTGCAATGGGTGGAATTTTTGGGGCGTTAATAAGTCGCAGCCGGCAGATTCAGGACCAATCTCAAAAACTGCAACAAGAGCGCGATGAACTCAGCCGGCAAATCAGCCACAGCATCGAAGCTGTCCCTGAAACTTGGGAGGGCGAACGTGCGGCCCGAGCCTTTATCGCTAGAGAAAAAGACCCTGCCATTATTGTTGCCCCTGATGGGGAGATTCTGGTAGCGAACGAGTCGGCCGCGGTCTTATTGGGAATTGAAATCGATCAGTTAGTGGCGCGCTCTATTATTGATTGGTTGTCGCCTGCCGACGATGATGATCCAATTGAAGCTTTAACAAATGTATTCACGCAGCGCTCTTTGGTGCTTTTCGAACAGATCTATGAGCGTCCGGATGGTGCTTCGATGTCAATTGAGATTAGCGCCGCCCCTATCTTTGGGGAAGCAGGGCACCCGCTTTATTTTCAATGCCTCATGCGAGATGTTTCAGCCCGCGCCCATTCCGAATGGTTGCTCAAAACGTTGAATGCAGCCACCCTGGCGATACAGAAAAAAATAACGCCCGGCGGAATATTCCAGGCCTATGGCGATATTTTGAATGCGGAGGGCATTAAGTCGGTTATTTTTTTATTGGATGATCAGGGACGGATTTGCCCATCATTCTACAATTTTCACTCTAAAATTCTCGATTCTTTAGAAAAGCTGTTAGGGGTTACGTCTGAAGAGTTTTCAGCTCCAGTTGAAAATGTGGGGTTGTTGGAACAAGTTGTTTACAAACGACAAGTTGTTTTTACGGCTGAAGTTGCCAATATGGCCCGCCAAATGCTGCCTCCGCATCTTGAATCGTTTGGGAAACAAATTGCGAAAGTACTACGGGTTTCTAAAGCGGTCGTGGCACCCCTAATCCTGGATGATGACTTGGTTGGCGTTCTGGCAATTATGTCAGATGAGTTGGTGTCAGATGATGTTCCGGCGGTGCTCTCCTTTGCGTACCAGATTGCTGCGGCCTGGCAGCGCGCGAATTTGATTCAGGAATTAGAAATTGAACTGGT
>CAYVQU010000263.1:0-5637 GCA_964453155.1 uncultured Anaerolineales bacterium
TTCCCCAATATCAATCCTTTCATTCCAAAATGAGCTCTGGGTAATTAAATCCAACATATCAGACAGATTTTTCCCACCCAGAAGCAGCAATGTGTTTTCCGGACTATATCCCTGTAATTTGTCGGACGAGAACGAATTCCCCAATTCATTAAATGCAAGTGGAGAGATTGTGTCGATATCAAATTTGATAAGAAAATCAAGATTCATTCCCTCGGCATTTAGTTTTATTGCCATACCAGCACTTTCCCCCAAAACAATTTGATCGGCATAGGGAAAATCCGTGGTTTCCAGGCGATAATTTTCCACGATCACCGGCCAATTCAAAAATACAAAGCCCAGCCGGTTACCTGCCAATTTATTAAGAAATTGCTGGTACCCCTTTTGCTCGAACAATATGTCCTTCTGCTTGCCAAGATAACGGTCTAGGGTGGCATGCATCAAGGTCATGTCCGACGTAATTAAAATGGAATTTTCTAGATTTGTGATCGCCAATGGAATGACCCCATCGGAAGTGATTTCGTTTATCGAGTAGCCCAAGTAAGAACTTTCGCTGAAATCATAATTTTGAGCTTCTAATTGACCAACTATATTTCCAATAAACTCACTGGCAGCTTCCGAATTTCGCGAACCAACCGTTATGATAAACGGCCAGGAATCATAATCCCCTTTGGGAGCATTCATTTTGTGATGGGCAGGCACAAATACTAAACTCGATTCTCTCCCTATCCAGGGCAGAATGTCCTCAATAGGATCGAGGTCTATGTTGACCTCAAAGTCTTCAATAAGAGTCATGACCCACTCCGGCATGCCCGGAACAGCGCCAAAAACTGGAGCCGCGTTGACAAGATTTTGAGCATTCGCTAATTGGATTAGTTGAATGGGTCCTGGGCTGAACGTGATCATCGAGATTGTGTCTGCTGGGGCCATTTTGGCGGCTTGCTGTGTGCGATGAAATCCGAAATAGAAGTATGCCGATATAAAGCCAATAACCATTAAAGCGAAAATGCTTCCAAAAACCACACAACCTTTGGGGATTCTTTTTGGTGAAGTGGAATCCGGCAATGGGTGAGAATCCTCATCAACAGGGTCTTTTGTTTGAATATCTTCTTTTAGGGTGATCCCGCATTTGGGGCAAAGATGCCAGTCTGTTTGAATCACTTCATCGCATTGAGGACAGGCTAAATGCGAAACAGGATCATCCGCTTCGATTTCCTTGGCGCTGTGCTCTACCAAGGGCACTTCATACCCTTCCGAAATTGCCAATTCCAAAGCATTGATGATATCGATGGCACTTTCATACCGTTCATCTGGTTTTTTGGCCAGACATTTCAGCACCACGGCTTCCAGTTCGTCTGAGATATCCGGGTTCCAGCGTTTGGGTGAGGGCGGCGGCAAATTGATCTGCTCCCAGCGCACTTTCTCGCTGGTGCTGCCGGTAGTCCTGGACTGTTCACCCGTAAAGGGCCGCTCACCGCCGGTCAGCATCTCGAAGAGCACGATCCCTAAGGCATAGATATCTGTTTGCGGCGAAGGATCCAGGCCGCGCGCTTGCTCGGGGGCCATGTAGGCCGGAGTGCCCATTCCCACCATGGTCGCCGTGGCGGCATCGCTCATACGGGCAATGCCAAAATCGGAGAGCAAAACCTTGTCGTGCTCATCGATCATGATGTTACCGGGCTTGATATCACAGTGCACCATACCATCGCTGTGAGCAAACTGCAAAGCCCCGCAAATCGAACGCATCACGTTGCGGATTTCATCTTCTGGCATGGGGCCCGCGGCGTCAAAGATCTTATGTTTAAGGGTCTCGCCTTCGATGAAGTCCAGCAGCATAAAAGCTAAGCGGCCATCTTGCTCCAAGCCGTAAAAACGGACGATGTTGGGATGCTGCAATTTTTCCAGGGTCTGGGCCTCGCGTTGAAAGCGGCGCATGAAGATCCGGTCCAAAGACAGGTCTTCATGCAGCACCTTCATCGCCAGGAATGTCATACGGCGGTTATCCCAGACCTTGTAGACCTGGGCCATGCCGCCGCGGCCCAGGAAAGAATCTACTCGATAGCGATTTGACAAAATCTTTCCAGTGAGTTCGCTCATAAGGCTTTCTCCATCATGGTGCAGTGATGATCATCTGCGAGGCCCCGGCCAATAAGCCGGCCGCGGTCTGTTCGGAACTGCCTGAAGTAACATTGGAAATTTTTACCGTGACCGTGTTGGGCGATTGGGAACCCACATTCAAGGCTGTCACGATCAAAGTATTGGCTCCAGCATTGAGCGTCACGGGGATTTTATATGGACTGCCAGTCAGCGTGTAATCGCCCAAGAGCACGGTATTATTCAATGTCAGACGGATACGATCCCCATCGATACTGGCATTATCCCAAACTGAAATGACGATCTCTCTCGAGTTGACCGAGACATTCGAGAGATTCCTCAATTGCGGCGGCGGTGTCTTCACCACCGGGATTGATGAGACACTGCCGCGCACATTCCCCGTGCCTATCCAACATTCAGTTTTGCTGGTCTTTGGATCATTGATTTTAATCTTATACCAGCCATTGCCATCCGTACCGATGATCTCTAACGTTGTACCGGCATCGAAGAACCAGGCATCGGGAAAATCCTTTGAATTGCCCGTGCGGCAGCGTGACGGCTGCGTCAGGTAGATGGTTGCTTTTTCCGGCTTAGGTGTATTGCTGGGCCGGGGCGTGTTTGTGGGCGGCCGGGGCGTGAAGGTACTGGTTGGGTGGGGCGTATCGGTGACTCGAGGGGTATCCGTGGCAGTAAAGGTAAGCGTGGGCGTGGGTGTCAAACTCTCGACGCACTGGTTTCCAGATAGACTTTTATCCACAGTGAAGGAAAAAGCGTTGGAGCGGCTGGCATGCGGGGGCTCAAATTTGCGTTCACGGTCATCGCCCGAGGCTGCAATTCCCCAGGTATAGCGACCTTCAGAAAGAGGCTCTGGTGGAGTCCATTTTTGGGCATAGAAAGAATCAGGTGAACCACCACCACTGCAATCAACACTATCCCTGCAAATCCAATCATATTTTGGGAACCAACCATGCCAGACATCATCACCTTTGACCAGGCGGAAGTTGAAGCTTTGCAAATCAAATCCATGGTTTGCGCTCACAAACATCCAATTGAACTCTGGTTGCGGGGGACAAACATAGTTTGGCCCCGGCAAACCCAACTCCGGAGGCCCTGGCACTTTATCGGCAGTAACATCAACAACAACAGGGATTTCAACTGGTGCTTTTTCGACTTTATCCGTCACCCGCACAAATATTTCAACTTCATCCAGCGGGCTGCGCAGGTCCAGTGCGCTCAAATTAAAACCAATGGCATAATGGCCATTGCGAATTTCATCCAGCTCGTACCAGTCCGTGTGGATCGCAGCGGAGGTGGGGGGAGGCGCTAACGATTCACGCACATGAGCGCCTAACATCCCCATTTCAGGGCTGATGAGGATTAATTCAGTGAGCATATGGTCACCGAGGTGACTGCGGAGAGAATTCATTTCATCCACTGCCCATGTTTCTAACGTTGTGAAAGCAAAAGCCACATAAACTTTTACAGGATCACCTTCAGGGTCTTCAACGAATATTTCCACAGCCAGATCATCCAGGTTGACATCCATTAAATCTTCCACCCGCGCCCCTGCGTAAATAGGCGGTGTCGTTTTGACGGTGACTCTGGGAGGCTTATTGAAGGCGCGCCGGATAAAAGTAAATCCGGTGAGATGATTCACCGTTCCTGTAATCACCTCTTCGGTTTCGTTTATCGAGGAGGGAATCATGACCCAATTGCCATCTGAAAAATAAGCTAACGATAATTCTTGCAGTTGATCACCCGAAAGGTTGACCGTGTCTATGGGTAAAGAAATCTCAGCTTCAAATTCCCCGCCCCACTGCTCGGCTTCGATCTCATACACTGGTCCTGTTTGGAGGTCTGAAGAAGGGGCATCATCCCACTGTGTATCGGTAACTTTTTCGATGGTGATGTTGCTGCCTGGGTTCAAGGCGCCATCGGCGATCACCACTTGAGCACCATCACTGAGATTCAACTCAGCAGCGCGGCCGGCGGGCATACTGGCAGAGGCTGCGGTATCCCCGCTGGTGCTCACTCCGGGAGAGCCAGGGCTTCCTCCCGGAACCGGAGGCCGGCGTCCGCCGGGCGATAAGACAAAAAACATCCCCAAGATCAAAACCAGTCCTACCCCCACCACCATGAATTGCTTGGTTCTCAGCGGAGTGCCTGCCGAAGCTGCGGCAGCTGCAACTTCCAATCGAAAATTTGTATTGCCTATACGCAAGACATCACCAGACCGGAGTTCTTGCTGGCCCTGGACGCGCTGGTCGTTGACGAAGGTTCCGGTGCCGCTGTTCTCGTCACGAATCCAGCACTTGCCAGCCGCTACCAGGACTCGGGCGTGCTGGCGGGAGACGGATTTATCGGATATGACCACCTGGTTGGAACGCTGGCGGCCTATGGTAAGACCACCCTGGCCAAAGTTGTACACCTGGCCGGTGTGGCTAACGAGATGATAGTGGTTTTCTGGCATCTGGCACCTCTCAATCGTACTAATAATTTGACTCTCAATCAGATTTCACTGAAAGTGTAAATCCGCACTCTACATCATCATCATAAGAAATTGATACTTGGAAAACTCCAGAATATGGTGGGGAAAAAGATTTGAAATCTTGGGATTCCCGGTACCCCCCATATCCCCTATAAAATGAATGTCCATCCATTTTATTTAATTCACTGTCTAATATTTTATATGAATACTGTTGATATCGATTTGGTTCACAATTAGGAGATACCCCCACTGAGTACGTTTTCCCCGCTAACAACTCAAAGAAATATTTATAAAAACCATTGACTTGTGGTGAATCTTGGAAAGTACCAACGGCCCTGATCTCCACCGACGCCCATAAATCAACTTTATTTCCAGAGGTAATATCTTGATCTATGACAACTCCCAATTTCGGAGAAGAATCAATGCTTTCACCAAAATCATTTACCAAAATCCATACGACCAATGGGGTCAATTTCCGGTTTCTAATTTCTCGACTTGCGTCGTCATATCTTAGCCCAATTACATCTGGAACAATTCCATCTTTCGAATTTTCATTCGAAGAATAGGGTGGTTTACAATTTAGCTGATAATTTGCGTCGACATTAAAGTATCTTAGTTTTATTGCGTAAAGTCCACCTTCTTCAACAAAAAACTCTTTAGAATTTCGATAACCATTTCCCACATTGGAACTTAGCTTACCAATTAGATTCCCTACAGGGTCAATGATTTCAGTGTATAGGTAACTACTCACATAATCGGAAGAATACTTTGCCCCCGTAGAATTTAAATATTCACACCAAGTATTTTCTGGAATTTCTGCATACAATGTTTGATTGGATGAATATCCTCTATGATCATGGTTTTGAACAAAATCACCCAACATTATTTTAACTTCTGAGGCTACAATTATTTTAACAATTGACGATTTCGGCAGAGGTGTGTCATTAAGTGGATCTTGACTGATGGTGATATTTTTTTTAGTTGTTGGATTATATTCAAATTCCTTCTCAACTTCAAAACCTGCTTCCTGCAATTTCAATCCAGCTGTGTAAAAATCC
>CAYVQU010000264.1:0-5629 GCA_964453155.1 uncultured Anaerolineales bacterium
TTTTTGAGCCGTTTTTTGCAACTCGGCTCCTATTTGCGCAAAATCTACGTTAAGTGCGTAGCGGTTTGTTTTTTTAATGAAATATGAGAGAATTACCGCTACGCCTGAGCAGATTTCGGTTTAAAAACGGATTATATTTTCAAATACATTCCGAAATCTACCTAATCAATATGGAGCGAAAAATGATGTGGAAAGAAAAACTAGAGATATATGATGAACTGATCGCAAAATGCCCCCGGTTTGAGCGAAAAGGGAAAACAGTGCCGTATACGTCTGTGAATGGACATATGTTTTCAATTCTCAACAAAGATGGTGAATTGGGTTTCAGATATTCAAAGGAAGTTCAGGAGAAGTATTTTCAAGAATTTGGAACAACCAATTTCAAATCCCATGGGGCAGTGATGCGCGGTTATGTGTTGATTCCCGACGACATGCTTAAAGATTTGGATAAATTGGCCGAATATCTAAACGAGAGTTTCGATTTTGTGATGACGCTTGAACCAAAATAATCAGGTGCAGCTATCAATGGTGGGGCGGTGATTTTCGCCTAATAATGGGAATCGTCTAATGGTCCTGGTTATCGTCTAATGGTCCTGGTTATGGTATAACTTGGTGGCCCACAAAAAATGAAAACTAATTTAGGTGTTGGCTCGCGGCACGTTCGAATAAGCAAGTGTCTGTTGATTCAAAAAATATCCCTTCGGTAACAAAAGAGAAATGGAATTATGGTAAGAAATTACAAACGCCACAATTTAACTCACAAGGGGAAAAGATCTGAATTTTCTGAGATCCACTACCGGCTCATGTCGGCCGATGTCGGACAATGGATTTGGGTGGGCTGTTATTCTTCGAAGGAAGAAATTACTCGAGTTCGGCGCAGTTTACGCCCTGGCTTGCGATCAAAGTTTAGGAACTACTTGATTTCGAATAATTTCAGGCTAGAAACATTGCCCGATATCAGCAAAATGACGTTATATGCCCGTAAGGTTGAGATTAAACCAGATGGTGAAGATGATTAACCCCAGTTGAAAAGTATCTGGTATCAAGGTGCTTTGGAGTTATTTAATTGAGAACAATTATAAAACCAGTCGAGAAATTAGCAGATATAAATCCAGAATATCAAAATACACCGATTAGTAAATTGCTGGCCTATCATAATTGGGGGCAAGAGTTCGATGTTTATCAAAAAGCTCAGTTACTCGTAGGGATGTGTATGGATAATCGCAAACGGTTACGCATTCCGGAAAATTTTGCCTACATCATTCGCTCGGGGGGAGCAAATTTGCGCTATAGCGAGTTTAAGGTTTCGTATGCAATTGCGGTCGGGGGCGTTACAGCCTTGGCGCTTATTGGGCATAACCAATGTGGAATGGTTAATCTAAACGCCCGAAAAGCTCAATTTATCGAGGGGCTCATTGAAAATGCCGGCTGGGAAAAAGATCGAGCGGAAGAACATTTCAGGCACCACGCCCCCATGTTCGAAATTGGGAGTGAAATTGAATTCATTTTGAGCGAAGTCAACCGATTGCGATTGCGATTTCCAAAGATATTAGTCGCCCCTTTATTGTATCGAGTTGAAGATAATCAACTCTATTTCATTCAAGAATCGTAACCGTTAGTCCCTAATGCCACGCTAGTTTTTTGTCCGGGGGTTCAATCCGCTTAGCACCTAACCAAAAATTCAATTTCGCGTCGGTTGAGGACCCTTAGGGAGATCCATCGGCGACGCTTGCTCTGAATCCAAAGCACCTCGACAGCTTTTCTGCGATCGTGCTTTTGCCACTACAAGGTGATCCGCCCAATATATAGGCTTGAGAGAAAATCTCGCCATTTTTGTCGGTATTTTTTGACATTTTCTTTCTCCCTCATCAAAGAGCAATTCGGACAATTCCAGACTCGGCACAAAATATTTGGCAACTTTCTTGAGTAATTGTACCAACGCTCTCCCAATCCTATTTAATCTGGGGTCTTTGGGATTATCAGGGGTTATGACCGAATAAACCTACTCATCAATCTGTGAGGGATACTCCGAACGAACAATCTCAACGAACTGCCGCGTCAGAAACGATTGATTTCGTTTGGCGTGAGTTGCAGCGACAATTTTTCGCTGCGGCAGGGGGCCACCACTGATCTGCCGATAAACGACCTGATCGACTGGTTCTGTAATGGCTAGGGCCTGGGGCACCAGGGAGACACCCAATCCCATCGCAATACAATTATGGACCGTGGAAAGCTGCGAGGTATAGCAAACAATATTTAAGGCTACATCTTGTTGATAACAAAAAGATTGTACTTGCTCTCCTAAACAGTGAACTTCGCTGAGCACGATGAACGGAAAATTATCCAACTCCCGGGCTCTTATTGAAGTCCGACTGGCAATTTCGTATTCTGGGGATGAAGCGACCAACAAGGTCTCGGTTAGCAACTCATCGGTGTGAATTAATTTATTTTTGATCGGCAAGCTCGTAATCCCCACATCTAATTCGGCAGAAATAAGCTTTCGAACGATCTCCTCGGTCATGTCCTCATGGACTTCCAGCGAAGCAGCTGGAAATTCTTGCCCAAACCGCCGGATAACTTGAGGCAATACAAAGGGTGAAATTGTGGGGATAAATCCAACCGCCAGCGATCCCTGTCCCGCTTGAATATCCATTTGTATATCCATCTTGATTCCATCAACTTCTTCTAAAATAGTCCGGGCTTTGGGAATCAACAACCTGCCAGCCTCGGTCAATACAATTTTTCGGCCCAACCGGTCAAATAACAGGTGACCCATTTCGGTTTCTAGTTTTTTAATTTGCTGGCTCAAGGAAGGCTGGGCAACGTTGCAGCGAGCTGCCGCCCGGCTGAAGCTTCCGGTCTCAACGATTGCAATAAAATACGCTAATTGGTGAATTTCCATTGGTATCCTTCCATCAATATAGATTTTAACTATAGAACATATAGGCAACTGATATTTTACAACTATACATTTATTTTGTACAATCTCAATATCGAAGTACTCAATAAACTTATACCAACCATCGGGGGTTTAGCCAGCGTCTAGGTCAGTAGTTTATCAATAAAAGGAGAACAGGAATGAGTAAAGAAAGCAAGTGTCCGGTGAATCATAATCCCATTGCCGGGGGTGGTGGCACCTCAAACCAGGATTGGTGGCCGAATCAATTGAATTTGGGAATTTTGCACCAACATTCTTCAAAATCAAATCCGATGGGTGAGGGATTTGACTACGCGGCAGAATTCAATAAACTTGACCTGGATGCGCTGAAGCAAGATCTATACGCCCTGATGACCGATTCGCAAGACTGGTGGCCAGCGGACTATGGCCACTATGGCGGCCTTTTCATCCGGATGGCTTGGCACAGTGCTGGAACCTACCGCACTGGTGATGGCCGCGGGGGTGGTGGCACTGGAAATCAGCGCTTCGCGCCCCTCAACAGTTGGCCGGACAACGTCAACCTCGACAAGGCTCGCCGCCTGCTCTGGCCGATCAAGCAGAAATATGGCAATAAAATTTCTTGGGCCGACTTGATGATTCTCGCTGGTAATTGCGCGTTGGAATCAATGGGGTTCAAGACCTTCGGCTTCGCTGGGGGGCGCGCAGACATTTGGGAACCCGAAGAAGATATTTACTGGGGCACCGAAACCGAATGGCTGGACGACCAACGCTACTCCGGGGAACGGAATCTCGAAAACCCTCTCGCCGCCGTGCAAATGGGACTGATTTACGTAAACCCCGAAGGTCCAAATGGAGAACCTATTCCAGCTGCGTCGGGACATGATGTGCGCGCGACTTTCGGTCGGATGGCGATGAACGATGAAGAGACCGTCGCCCTGATTGCCGGGGGGCACACTTTTGGTAAAGCCCACGGCGCGGGAGATCCAGACCAGGTCGGACCAGAGCCGGAGGGTGCCAGCATTGAGGATCAGGGATTGGGCTGGAAAAGCAGCTTCGGCAGCGGCAAAGCCGGCGATACGATCAGCAGCGGAATCGAAGGGGCTTGGAAACCCAACCCGACTCAATGGGACATTGGCTATTTGAAGGTGTTGTTCAAATATGAATGGGAATTACTGAAAAGTCCGGCCGGAGCTTATATCTGGCTGGCAAAGGATGTTGACGAAGATGATATGGTCGTTGATGCCCATGATCCGACCAAAAAACATCGCCCGATGATGACGACCGCCGACCTTTCGCTGAAGTTTGATCCGGTCTATGAAAAAATTGCGAAGCGTTTCCTTGAAAACCCGGATGAATTTGCCGAGGCCTTTGCCCGAGCCTGGTTCAAACTCACCCATCGCGATATGGGTCCGCGTTCCCGCTATCTTGGACCTGAAGTTCCTGAAGAGGAGCTAATCTGGCAGGATCCACTGCCGGCGGTTGATCATGAAATCATTACTGACCAGGATATTGCCGATCTCAAAGGGAAAATTCTAGCTTCAGGTTTGTCAATCTCAGAATTGGCCTCAACCGCGTGGGCCTCAGCCGCAACATTCCGCGGTTCTGACCTGCGGGGTGGAGCTAACGGCGCGCGCATACGTCTGGCACCGCAGAAGGATTGGGAGGTTAACCAGCCAGCCCAACTGGCGAAAGTGTTGGAAACACTCGAAGAGATCCAACAGACCTTCAATGCAGCCCAATCTGGTGGGAAAAAAGTATCACTCGCAGACTTAATTGTCTTGGGTGGGAGTGCAAGTATTGAGTTAGCCGCGCAAAATGCCGGTTACGAGGTAACCGTACCCTTCGCGCCCGGCCGCACCGATGCCGCCCAAGAACAAACCGAAGTGGAATCATTTGCCGCGCTCGAGCCGGTGGCTGACGGATTCCGCAACTACCTGAAGACGAAATACGCAATTGCTGCTGAAGAATTACTGGTCGACCGAGCCCAATTGCTGACCCTGACCGCGCCCGAGATGACAGTTTTGGTGGGTGGGATGCGGGTTCTTAATACCAACTTCGGCCAGTCTCAGCATGGAGTCTTCACTACCCGACCCGAAACACTGACCAACGATTTCTTTGTCAACCTGCTCGACATGGGCACGGCGTGGTCGGCTAGCGCCCAAGATGAGGCTGTATTTGAAGGTCACGATCGGGATTCCGGAGAGCTAAAATGGACCGCCACTCGGGTTGATCTGATCTTTGGTTCGAACTCCCAACTCCGCGCCCTGGCCGAAGTCTACGCTCAAGATGATGCGAAAGAGAAATTCGTCCAAGACTTTGTAAAGGCCTGGAGCAAAGTGATGACCGCCGATCGCTTCGACCTAGCCTAAAACTACGTTTAGCCGATCTTACACAACCAAAAAAGCCATCCGATCGGATGGCTTTTTTGGTTGTGTATTTGAACGCGTCTTAAATTGATTTACCGGATAGATCCTAATCAAATAATTGCAATTTATTCAGAATCAAGGGTAGAATTAATGGGTAGCAGTTTATTGCTTGAAATAAAAAGGCAATTATCACTGCAACACCTGAACAGATTTCGGTTTGGATCTGTATTTATATTCAGGCCCGCGCCAAAATCTGCCGTAAGGTTAGGACAGGTCACCCGCAGAAAGCTAGCGATTGTGGGGCTTTTCCAATAGAGTTTATGCAGAATTAGCAGCGGCAGTTCGCCATCGTTGGGTCTGTGAA
>CAYVQU010000265.1:0-5628 GCA_964453155.1 uncultured Anaerolineales bacterium
TGGTTATTTGGTTGTTAACGTTCTAGTTTTTGGAACGATGTATTGATGTACTACAGGTAGTGGTTAGTGAAGAGTGATCTTTCAAAGAAACTCGTGTTCGATGATTTGTAAGACCACCACAAAGACGCGAAGGCACAAAGATGCACAAAACTTTTCTTTGTGTGCCTTCGTGTCTTTGTGGTGAAAAATGTGGATCAGTTTGTTTGACCAGGAATGGAGATTTTACATGCCAAGGTTAGAAGTAAATGACGTCTCTCTCTATTACGAACTCCATGGACCGGAAAAAGCGCCGATGTTGGTGCTCAATAACGGCCTGATCATGAGTGCCGCGACAAGTTGGGTTTTCCAAACCGAAGCCCTATCGCAGCATTACCGCCTGCTCCAGTATGACTGTCGCGGGCAGGGGCAATCGGACCATCCCACAGAGCCGTACTCGATGGAAATCCACGCCGATGATTTGGCCGCGCTGCTGACTAAGGTGGGGATCGAGACCGCTCACATCGCTGGGATTTCGTATGGCGGGGAGGTAGCGCAGGCTTTTGCCCTGAAATATCCGGAAAAAACGCGCAGTTTGATCCTGATCGACACCGTCAGCGAAGTGGGGCCGGAATTACGGTTGACCATTCAAAGCTGGGTGGATGCCCTCCAGGCAGAGGACCCTGTGGCATTCTTCAACGCCTCCGTCCCCTGGAATTTTTCACCCGATTGGATTGCAGCCAATACCGCCATTTTGGAAGATGCCAAAGCACGCTACAAACACCTTGATTTCTCCGCGGTCGTCAACTTATGCGAAGCCTTCTTCGAAGTGGATTTTACCGCCCGACTTGACGAGATTAAAGTCCCCACTTGTATCCTGGTCGGTGAGTTGGATCTCATCAAAGGGCCGCGCTATTCCCAGATCATCAAAAACGCCATTCCCCACGCCGAACTCCACATCCTGGACAGTGCCGGTCACGCCACCTGTTGGGAGCGTCCGGCCGAATTCAACTCCATCATTCTGGGATTTCTGGCGAAACAGCCAAATTCTTAACGCCAAGGCGCAAAGAACGCAAAGTTTTCTTGTAGGACAAATTGCCATTACCTGAGTTGGGAATAAGAAATAGTACGCAGATTTTCAGGATGAACGCAGATTAAATCAAAAAATCAGCGTTTATCTGTTTTAGCGAAGCGGCATCTGCGTCCAAATTGTTTTTTGCTTGTTATCCTGAACCCAGGTTATTGCTTCAAGAAAAATGTGTTCAAAGATTCCGTTTTTTGAATTGTATAAAAAATCCGTAAAATCCGTATAATCCGCGCACCAAAAATCTTCCAAGTGTAACTACTTCGCAACCGGATTTTGCTAGAATGAATTTTACTTCAGGGGTTGATCTATTGGCTTTTAACGGTATCTGGCATTGTGCGTCATCGGGTGAAAGTACACTATGGAGGAGTTATGCATGCTGCTGATCTACTGAGCAAACGGGCGGAGTTAACGCCGGACCGCGTCGCGCTGGTTGAATTGGAAACCGGTCAGCGGTTCACGTATGCAGAGCTGAATGCCCGCGCCAACCGTCTGGCCAACTTCATGCGAGATGAACTGGGGGTGACTGCTGGAGATCGGGTGTCGATCCTGGCGAAAAACAGCATTGTGTATATCGATTTGTTTTATGGATTGCCCAAAATCGGGGCCATCTTTGCACCCTTCAACTGGCGGCTGACGGCTAAAGAGCTGACCTATATGTTCAATGACCTGGAACCGAAAGTTTTACTCTGTGAACCGGGACATGCCAAAACCGTCGCTGTTATGTGTGACGATATCGAAGTAGAGCACCTGATCGCCTTGCGGGGAGCGGACCTGGAAGGGGCAATCAGCTACGAGAAAATCGAAACAGCCTCAAGTGCTGAGCCGGAGCGACCGCCATTGGATGCCGAATCGCCCTATTGCATCCTCTACACCTCGGGGACCACAGGGTATCCCAAAGGAGCGGTCATCCCCCACCGTCAGATTTTGTATAACTGCATCAACACCATCGTCAGTTGGGGGCTGACGGAGCAGGATATTTCGCCGGTCTACACCCCCTTGTTCCATGCCGGTGGGTTGTTCGCCTTTTTGACCCCGCTGCTATATGTTGGCGGGCGGATCATTCTGGCGCGGGATTTTGACCCGGTCGCCTCGCTGAAATGGATTTTGGAGGAGGAGTGCACCGTCATCCTGGGGGTGCCGACCCTCTTCCAAATGTGGATGGATGCCGATTATTTCGATGAAGCCGATTTCAGTAAAGTCCACTTCTTCATCAGCGGGGGGGCGCCTTGTCCGCCAAAATTGATGAATAAATGGCGGGCGAAGAAGGGCATCATCTTCCGCCAGGGGTACGGTCTGACCGAAGTTGGGGCCAACTGCTTCAGCATGACGGATGAAGACTCGGTGCCTAAAACGGGCTCGGTCGGGAAACCCATTTTCCATAGCCAGATGCGGGTCGCGGACCCCGAGACTGGGGTTGACGTTCCGGTGGGCGAATCCGGCGAATTATTGATCTGGGGTCCCCACGTCTGTACCGGCTATTGGCGTAACCCAGAAGCCACCACCGAAACTATCGTGGACGGCTGGTTCCATACCGGTGATATGGCCCACAAAGACGAAGATGGCTTCTTCTACATTGATGGCCGCTACAAAGACATGATCAAGAGCGGCGGCGAGAACATTTACTCTGCCGAAGTTGAATCCGTTTACCGTAAACACCCTGCGGTCAAAGATGCCGCTCTGATCGGGATGCCCGATAAGAAATGGGGCGAAGTTGGCCTGATCGTGCTCATTCTCAATGCAGGCCAGCAGGTGACCGCGAGCGAGTTGAAAACCTTTGCCCGTGAAAGTTTAGCCACATACAAAATTCCCAAGAAAGTGATTTTTGCCGATGACTTGTCGTACAGTGCGTATGGGAAGGTGGAGAAGGCGAAGTTGAGAGAGAAATATCTATGAACATCCCAACCATGGACGGAATTACCCCCCAAACCATCACCACCACCCGCCTCGCCTCTCGTGTACTTTTCTCAGGACCTGAGGACGGCACGCCCATTCTATTTTTACATGGCAATGTATCATCGGCAACGTGGTGGGAGGAGACTTTGGTCTCGCTGCCGGAGGGCTATCGCGGGATTGCACCGGATCAACGGGGATTTGGAGATGCTGATTCAGCCGCCAAAGTCGATGCGACCCAGGGGATGGGGGATTTGGCGGCTGATGCCCTGGCCTTACTCGATCATCTTGAATACGAGCAGGCCCATATCGTTGGGAACTCGTTGGGGGGGATGGTGGTCTGGCGGTTGTTGATGAAAGCGCCGGAGCGATTTTTGACGGTCACCCTGGTGGACCCGGGATCGCCTTTCGGATTTGGGGCCACCCGCGATGTCGAGGGGACCCCCACAAATCCAGATTTTGCCGGGTCAGGCGGCGGACTCTCCAACCCAGAGTTGATCCGTCTGATGAAAGAAAAAGAGATGAGTGCCGATAACCAGTTTTCCCCGCGGGCCGCCCTGCGAACCCTGCTGGTCAAACCGCCCTTCATCCCCGCGCGGGAGGATGAACTGGTCATGGCAATGCTGTCCACCCATCTCGGCGATGACGCCATTCCCGGTGATTCCACTCAATCCATCCACTGGCCGCATATGGCCCCCGGAAAATGGGGACCAACCAACGCCACCTCACCCAAATATGCCGGTGACGTGGAAAAAATCATTACTTGTGATCCCAAACCCAAAATCCTGTGGGCCCGTGGCAGTCATGACCTGGTCGTCTCCGACACCGCGGCCTCCGATCCCGGCTTTTTGGGCAAGATGGGCCTGCTCCCCGGCTGGCCGGGCGAGGAGGAATATCCCCCCCAACCCATGATCGGTCAAATCCGCAATATTCTAGAGAAATACGCCGCCGCGGGTGGCAGTTACGAAGAAGTTGTCATCGATGGCACGGGACACGTGCCGTTTATCGAGAAAGTCGCCGAATTCAATCAAATGTTTCATGCGCATATTAGTTAGTTGGTTTGATGGTTTGTTAGTTGGTTAGTGAACATTGCCCAATGAACCAACTAACCACAAACCAACTATCCCCCCTGAAAGGAGGTGGTGCCGGTTCCAAACTTACTTTTCCCAGTACCTAGTAACTCATTACCTATTTACCCAGGTGTGGCGGATATTTATTTCGTTTTACTTCAAAACACAAACCGCCACACACATTCAGGAGGAGCTCCAAATGAAAAGTTTTAAAAAACTAATTTTCGTCTTGTTAATTATGACGATGATCCTGTCGGCCTGTGGTGGCGGCAGCAAAGAAACGGTGAAAGTCGGCCTGATCACAGATGGCACCGGCCCGTTGGCGATTTACGGGGCCCATATTATCCGCAGTTTCATGCTGGGGATGGAATATGCCACCGGTGAAGCCGGCAGCGTCGGCGGCGTGTTCACTGTCGAAGACGGCACCAATACCTTCATGCTCAACGGCCAGGAGATCGAGATTATCCTGGGTGATGACCAGACCAATGCCGAATTGACCGCCTCGCTGGCCCGCGAATTGATCGAGGTTGAGCAAGTCGACGTTTTGGTGGGTACGGTCAGCTCGGGGAACACGGCCACTCTGCAGGAGATCGCCGCTGAGAACATGATCCCCCTGATCGTCGCCCCCGCGGCGGCCAACGACATCACCGGGGTGAACTTCAACGAGTACACCTTCCGCACCAGCCGCGAGAACTACCAGGACGCCATGGCCCTGTGTGAATATATCACCCAGGAATACGACACCTTCGTCCAGATCGCCCCCGATTACAGCTTTGGTTGGGGTGGTGCCGCGGCCTATCGCGATGCCTGCACCTTGCTGGGCGGCTCCTTCCCGGTGGATGACATCTTCGCCCCCTTCGACACCACCGACTTCACCCCCTACATGGAACAGGTTCTGGACTCAGGCGCGGAAGCCTGGATCCCCACCTGGGCTGGCGGCGGTTTCATCGCCATCATGCAGTCCGCGGTGGACCTGGGTGTGGTCGACAATATGGATATGGCCGCGGGTTTCGTAGATAACGTGGCGCTGCCAGCCTTCTTCGGCAACTCCATCGGCTCGACTGGCTCGATCCTGTACCACTACTCGGCCCCCGATAACGAGATCAACGATTGGTTGATCACCGAGACCCAAGCCCGTTACGGCGTGTACCCCGACCTCTTCGACGGTGACGGCGCCAATGCAGCCATCATGTTGGTCGAAGGCCTCAAGAAGACCAAGGGTGATGCCAGCGCTGAAGCCTTGATCGAGGCTTGGGAAGGCCTGGAGTTCGAAGGTCCCAAGGGCACGGTCCTCATCCGGGCCGAAGACCATGTGGCGATTCAGGACATGTACGTCATGAAACTCCTCAACGTAGATGATCCCGATGCAATGTTCTTCGAATTCATCACCAACACCCGCCCCGAACCCCCCTGCTTGCTGCCTGAGGATCTCAAGGATCGCTGCGGTGATCTGCCTTACGGTAGTCTGAGCGGACAATAGTGATAAGATAGAGACCAGGGATAGAGATAGAGATTGATCTCGTATCTCTATCCCACTTTTTGTTGGCTGGTTTGTGTCATCTCAAAAAGTAGCGGTAGAACAGAAAATTAACGAAAAACATAGGC
>CAYVQU010000266.1:0-5578 GCA_964453155.1 uncultured Anaerolineales bacterium
TGTTAATGTCCTTTTTGACACTTATTTGTCTACTTATTTCTGAACCATCCCGATTCTTTTCCAAAAACTAAACGTTCACTCGAACTTAAATCGCCACACCGATAATCCCAAACACGCCATTCCAAAGCCAATCAAAACGACCGCTGGGACCAAAACCCCGTCCAGCCCCATCCCCCGCATCACGATATTCTGGAATCCGTCCATCGCCCAGGCTACGGGCGTAAAGTGTCCGACGGTTTGAAAAGCTTCACTCGTCAACTCCAAGGGCACCCAGGCCCCGCCCAGCCCCGAGAGAATAAACATGGGGATTAGGGAAAACATGATGGCCTGCTCTTCGGTTTTGGAGAGGGTCCCGATCAACATGCCCATGCTGGCAACAAAGAAAGTTGTGGTCAGCGTGATGACGATGGTGGCGAGGGGAGCCTCGAAATAACCGACTTTCAAAAAGACTGCGGCAAAACTGATTAAGATAGTGAACTGCATCAGGATCATTATGAACATTGCCAGATAGTGCCCGATCAGGATTTCGGTTCGTGAGATGGCGGTGGTGAGCAGGCGTTGCAGCGACCCCGATTTCCGTTCGTTGACCAGCACACTGGCGGCTCCGATCAATCCCGCGATGGCGAACTGGACCATCATCCCTGGGGATGATTGGGCGAAGGCGTTCGCCGCGGCGGCCTCATCTTCAGCATCCATCCCCGTGTGGGTGCTGACCAGGGTGAAAGGAGGCTCATCCCAGGCCGCAACCGCGCGCGCTAAAGATTGATCAAACACTGCCTGCCGTTTGGTCTTGCTATCGATCAGACCATGCTGCTCTTGCATCAACTCGCTGAATTGGGCCGCGGCCAGTGTATTTTGAAGCCGACCTACGACGGCCTGAATGGCATTTTGCGCCGTGGCTCCTGAACTGGTTTCGTTGTTGAGAATGGTTGTGAGTAGTGGGTTCTCGGCTGCAATGAATTGGTTGCTGTATCCTACCGGCACAATTATCAGGGCAGCCAACTCATTATCGGTGACCATGGTTTCGATTTCAGCGACATCAGGGTTTTCAAATGTCACCGGCCGGATGGTATCGGACTTCTCAAACAGGGCCAAAATAGTCGAGCTGAGCTGACCATCGTCTTGATCGATCAACCCCACCGGCAAACGGTGATCTACGGTTTCATCTTCACCGTCGGTCCCAAAACCGCCAAAGGCAAACCCAAAAATCAGGGTGAACACTACCGGCATGAAAAGCAGGAACAAAAACGACTTCCAGTCCCGCACGATTTGCAATAAATCGTTGATTGCTAAATTGATAATACGCATGGAAAACTCCAAAAAGTGTGTAGTGGTTGGTGGATAGTGGTTAGTGAGGAGCTTTCTATCCACTATCCACTTTCCACTCACCACTATTTATATCGATTCCGAAATTTGATGACGCCAATGCCGAACAAGACGACTGTCCACCCTAGCAGGGCTAACGCATTGGGTAGGATATCGGGAAATGTGCCACCTAACATGGTTGTGTTGAAGCCATCCGCGGCCCAGCCGTGGGGGGTGAAAAGAGAAATCGTGCGAATGAAGGCGGGCGGGTTGGGCATCCCCATGGTGAAGGTAGGCATCATCCCGGCCATCCCGAAGATGGTTCCCAGGCCACCGATCATGAAACCGGCCTGACGGGTGGATTTCATCCAGGAGATCAGGAAAACCCCAAAGGCAGTGGCTACCAGGGTCGTGGCGATGCTCATCAAAATGACAGCGGGCAGATCGCCCCAATCGATCTTGAAGACCAGATATCCGAAGGTCAACAGCACCGTGATCTGCACAAAGATGATCAAAGCCACGGACAGGAACTTACCCCGTAGAATGGTGGCGGTCGAGTTCGGGGTGGTAAACAAGCGCGGCAGGGTTCCTTTTTCTTCTTCCGTCAGAATCGACTGAATGCCGCTGGCACCCGTGAAGAAAATATAGAAAATCGACATCCCGGCCATCATCATTGCCAGGGGGTTGAGACTCTGGCTGGGGGAAGCTTGCTCTTCCGTCGTGGGGGTTTGAATATCGAGATTAGCGGTTTGGGGTTGTGATGACCCATTTCCAGCTTGCTGGGTTGCCAGGTATTGACCGATTATGGCTTGAATTTGATCCTCATCAATAAATACGCCCGCACTTTCAAGTTCTTCCAGGGTAACGGCCATGGTGATTTTCGAACCAGCAAACCCATCCAGGAATTGATTGACAATCCCTTTCACGATGGCCGGTCCGATGGTTAGCGTGGGGTCTTGATAAATTTCGATGGCTGCCGTTCCAGTGGAATCCATGTAAGTATCGGTCAGATGGGTTGGGAGGATGAGGACCACATCGGCTTCCTGGTTGTCGACCGCGGTTTTAGCGGCTCCTTCATCTTCAAGTTGGGTGACGGTCATCAAATCGGCAAACCCCTCCGATTCCAACATCATGCTCAGAATTTGGCCGATTGAATTCATTTCTGAGCTGGGGGAATTAGTATTCGTATCTCCGGGGGTTTCAAAACTCCCCGCGTCCAGGTTCACTACGATAACTCGCGTGATCGGCAGCACAAACCCTTCATTTTCTTCCCCGTCAGAGCTACCAAACATCAGAGAGAACATCCCGGTCATCAGGATGGGGATTACAAACATGAACATGATCGCAAATAAGCTGCGGAAGGATTGAGTCATGTCTTTGAAGGCGATGGTGAGTTCTTTTTGCATATTTTATTCTCCGTATGACAGCACACAGGAGACCGAAGACCGACCCGGTCCTCCGTCTCCTGTCCTCGGTCCGATCAATCGCGCAACGCCCTTCCCGTCAGGTGCAAAAACACCGTCTCCAGGTTCGGTTCTTGAATTTCAATCGACGTGATCCGCACACCGGTTTCCGCGGCAGATTCGAAGAGTTGGGGTAGAACCATATTTGAGTCATCGACTAATAGATGGAGTTCCCCATTTTCGGCGGAGATGTTTTGGACGCCGGGGGTGGCTTGCCAGGCGGCCAAAACCTGCTCGGAGGGGGCATTCAGAGTCAATTCAATTCGGTCGAGTTCACCGACAATTTTGACCAATTCTTCATGGGTACCCGCGGCAATGATCTCGCCCTGATCCATGATGGCGATATAGTCGGATAATTCCTGGGCCTCTTCCATATAGTGGGTGGTGTAGAGTACAGTCATCCCCTGGCGGTTGAGATCCATCACCGAGTCCAGGATTTTTCGGCGGCTTTGGGGATCAATGCCAACGGTGGGTTCATCCATTATGATGACGTCGGGTTTGTGCATTAGTGCGACGCCAATGTTCAAGCGTCGTTTCATGCCCCCAGAGAATTTCTGAACCCGACCTTTCTGGCGGTCTATCAGTCCGATCATTTCCAGGATTTCAGCGACGCGTTTTTTGAGCTCTGCGCCGCGTAAACCGTACATCTTGCCCCAAAAAATCAAGTTTTCGCGCGCCGATAAATCTTCGTAGAGCGCGATTTCTTGCGGAACGACCCCTAAGGCGACTTTAGCCTTCTGGGGATGAGCCGTAATGGAATGCCCTAAAATGGCCGCGTCCCCTTGGGTCGGCCGGAGTAACCCCGAAATCATGGAAATCGTGGTGCTTTTCCCGGCCCCATTCGGTCCCAATAGGCTGAAGACCTGGCCCGGCTGAATTTCAAAATCCACCCCTTTGACGGCATATACTTCGCCAAAATCTTTATGTAATCCAGTTGCCTTGATTGCTGCTGTCATCTTGACTCCTTACAACGGAACATTTCTGGTTTTTGATCATTTATGTTTGTTAGTTTGATGGTTTGTTCGTTGGCTGGTAAAAACGAACAAACCATCAATTTATCTACGAATTTCTGCATGAAACGGTTTTATCACAAGCGATTAAACCGATCACCTAAGTTTTACCCCTAACCCCGAACTTTGCCATTGTTCCTTTAGTTTTTTTATACCTGTATCTGTGGACACTGTCCGTTCGTACAATACCCGCAATCTCAAGGTGCGATACAATGAGCTTATGCCAAAAAATCGATTTTCTACCATCCGCCAGGCCTTCAAAGATCATCCCGAATTGTGGTTTTTTGTGTTCGCCAATTTTGTGTTTGTGGTGATGTTTATCTGGTCGCTGCTGATCAACCCGGCCTTGCTCAGGCCGGTCACCTTCACCATTTTCACCCTGCTGACCCTCATCCATATCGCCGTCCACTGGTCGTTGTTGGCGATTGGTGAAGATGAACGCTGGTTTTGGCCGTATGTGATCGTCCAGGGGTTGCTGGCATTTGTCATTATTCAGATGTCGGATAATATCGGGATGATTTTTGCCCTGTATATGGCCCTGATCGGTGAAATGATCGGGTCACAGCGCCGGCGGATAAAAACGGTTGCAGCCGTTGTATTTTTCCTAACCCTTTCTCTGACGAGTCAGCTCCTCATTGAAGGTCCTCACGCGACCTTATGGTGGCTGCTGGGGACGATTATGAGCATGATCTTTGTGGTGCTCTACGTCAGTGTCTACACCCAAGAGGTTAACACCCGCGCCCAAGCTCAAAAGCTTCTGTCCGAACTCGAGATTGCCAACCAACAACTGACCCAATACGCCGCAAAGGTTGAAGACTTGACCCTCACCACCGAACGTCAGCGGATGGCCCGGGAACTTCATGATACGCTGGCCCAAGGATTGGCGGGACTGATCCTCCAACTCGAAGCTGCTGACTCGCATCTATCGGCCGATCACGCTCCGCAGGCTCAAACGATCATCCAACAGGCCATGCAGCGGGCCCGCACGACTCTGGCGGACGCCCGGCAGGCCATTGGCGATCTTCGGGTTGCGCCGACAACCCCGGCCGACCTGGCTGCTGAAATTCATGCCGAAACCGAACGTTTTACAGATACGACCGGCATCCCGGTGGAATTGGGGTTGTGTGAACCAGAATTCATCCCGCCCCAGATTGCTGAAAATATCGACCGCGCAATTAGCGAGGGATTGATGAACATCGCCAAACACGCCCAGGCCACCAAAGTTGTTTTAACGATGACCTGTGCTCAAGAATTTTTACTGGTGGAATTGTTTGATAATGGAAAAGGATTTAATCCTGATACCGCCATCGGTAAATCCGGCCACTATGGCCTCTTGGGGATGCGCGAACGCGCCCGGATTTTAGGGGGTTCACTGGCCGTTGAAAGCCAGCCAGCTCAGGGGACGACGCTTAAGATACAATTGCCTTTGAGTGGTGAGTGGTGAGTGGTGAGTGGTGAGTAGCCCTTCGACAAGCTCAGGATGAATGAGTGGTAAAGTGATTCGAGTTTTGATTGTAGATGATCACCTGATTGTTCGAGAGGGGATTCGGTTGATATTGGATACTGAACCCGGCATCGATTTGGTAGGGGAGGCCTCTGATGGCGCCGAGGGGGTCGAGTTGGCCGCCAACCTCAACCCCGACGTCATTCTTATGGATTTGCGGATGCCCGGTATGGATGGCTTAACTGCCATCGAGCACCTCCGCCGTGATCAGCCCGAAATTGAGATCGTTATCCTGACGACCTTCAATAGAGTTTATGCAGAATTAGCAGCGGCAGTTCGCCATCGTTGGGTCTGTG
>CAYVQU010000267.1:0-5563 GCA_964453155.1 uncultured Anaerolineales bacterium
TACTAAGTGATCGTGATATTTTGCAGCGTGCCCGCACTGTCCTAACGAAATCGTTCAAAGCCTCATAAAAATGCTCCCCGACACCCCTCAGCCTCGCGTCAGCGCAGTAATCTCTGCGTACAATTGCACCAAGTTTCTGGCCGATGCCATCATCAGCGTGCTAAATCAATCCTGGCCGGTGGCTGAGATCGTCGTGGTGGATGATGGCTCAACCGATGATACGGCCGCTGTTGTCCAATCTTTTGCCAGGGACGGGGTCCGGTATGCTTATCAAAAAAATCAAGGCTCAGGGGCCGCTCGTAACCGTGGGATCCAAGAAACATCAGGGGAATTTATTGCATTTTTAGACTGTGATGATATCTGGCTGCCGACCAAAACAGAGTTGCAAGTTAATTATTTGCTGGCCCATCCTGAAATGGGTCTAGTCGGTTGTAATGGTTGGTGGTGGGATTTGAATACCGATGAATGGTTTGTTCAACCGCGCGGGCTGGCCCCGGACAAACCCAAAGTTCAGGAAATTTTTGTTCAGAATTTTGTCGGCAATCCGTCCGCGACCCTAATTCGGAGAACTGTGCTTGCACATGTTGGCGGTTTCGACCCCCGCCTGCGGTGGGGCGTCGATTGGGAATTATGGATGCGGATTATCCCCCAATTTGAGATTGGCTTTATTTCCGAACCACTCCTGATATACCGCTGGCATCGCGAAAATGTTTCTCACGAAAATCGCTGGGAGCGGTTTCGTTATTTGGAAAACCTGGCCCTCCGTGCCGCAGAAACCGAACAATCATTTCGCCACCGGATAAAGACTGGGGCCCGGGTCCGGGCAAAAACCAATTTACATCGGGGGTGGTATTTAAGAGCTCTAGATAAGCCACGCCGCCAGCAAATTTGGTATTGGCTCCAATCTTTTTGGGGGTATCCCTGGGAAGATTTTGGAGAAAAAATAAAACTGCTGCTCTCGATTATTCTCGGTGATGGCCGCTATCGAAACTTGCGCGCGGCGCCGAAACGTTTAATGGATAAAATCGATTCCAGGTCATCCAGTTCCCAAAATGCTGGCACAGCAACCCCGCCAGATTTAGCCTCAATTCTGCGCTATTCGCCTCCTTCCACCGGCAGGGAGGCAGAGCAATGAAAATCGCGCATCTTATCGATAATTTGCACGTTGGCGGTGCTCAAAATCTGATTTTGACATTTGCCCAGCATTGCTCACAAGTTTCACAAAATGATGACGATGGCCATCATCTGGATGTCATTAGCCTGGAGGCTGATCACAGCTCGCCTTTATATGCACAGCTCGCGGCGGTGGGGGTCACTGCCCATTGCTTACCCTCTCGCAAACTTTTTCGACCTAGGCGTGATCTCCAACTAGTACGATTTTTGCAAACCCAAAGATATGATGTTATCCAAACGCATCTTACCCGAGCGAATATATTAGGCAACCTGGCTGGTTTTCTGACCCGCACGCCAGTGGTCAGCACCTTGCATTCGATTGGTGAAAATGTCCAATTCTATAATCCCTATCGTAGACTCGCGGAGACTCTGGTGTTGCGTACTTTTCCAAAACGGATCATTGCCGTTGGTGCGGCGGTCGCACAGGCCCATCGTCAGCGTTTGGGTGGGGACCGGATTTCGGTATTGCTGAATCCCACCGAAATGGTGCCACCTATTTCGCCCCCCCAGCGCGCCGCGATCCGGCAGGGTTTAATGCAGACTGCTGACCGCCCCTTTTTGATCTCGGTGGGGCGTTTGATCCCTGCTAAGGGCTATCCAGATTTGATTCGTGCTCTAGCGAGGATCAAATTAGCACACCCGCAGGTTTTCCTCGCGATTGTGGGCGGCGGGACCCTCCAACCGGACTTGGAGCGGGAAGTTAACCAGTTAGGCTTAGGCGCAAATATCGAGTTGCTTGGGTTTCGCACCGATGTCCATCAGTTATTGGCCGCGGCCGACATCTTTGTCAATGCTTCCGTGCGTGAAGGGTTACCGCTGGCCGTTTTGGAGGCGATGTCGGCCCGTTTACCGGTGGTTGCCACCCGGGTGGGGGATGTTCCCAATGTCGTGACTGATCAAACCGGACTGCTGGTGGACCCTGAAAATCCCGACCAACTGGCCATGGCCATCCAGCACCTGCTGGAGAATCCGGATAAGCTAAACCGCATGGGATTGGCCGCTAAAGATCATGTAGATCAGTACCATAATCCAAAGACATGGACCCAGGATTTACTCGACTTTTACACCGCCGTAATTGATGGTGGGGCCCTCCAATGAAAAACCTGGGTGTGGTCATGCTGGTGAATGAATTTCCCCCGCTAAAGGTCGGGGGCGGCGAGATGCAGGCGGCTCGTTTGGCCGAGGAGCTGGGGGGTCAAGGTTTACGAGTCGGGGTAATAACGCGCGGGGCCGCCGGTCTCCCTGGCTTTGAGACAGTTAAATCATTTTGGGTTCGCAGAATCACCCCCCTCGGGTGGGGCAAGCTAAAATCGGCCAGCTTCATCTTGGGAGCCATGCTTGAACTGGTACGCCGCCGAAAAAACTATCACGTTATCCACGCTCATTTGGCTTTTTCTCCGGCCATTGCGGCTGCTTTGGTGGGGCGGATACTCCGCAGAAAGGTTATCGTAAAATTCGGTAATAGCGGCGAGTTTGGGGATATCCAGGTTTCTCAGGCCACCAGGCGCGGCCGTTTGAAGTTGGTCCTGCTGCAACGGTGGGCTGATGCCTATATTGTGCTCGATGATGCCATGGAAGCCGAAGCCATTGCGGCCGACTTTCACCCTGAAAAAGTGATTCGCATGCCCAATGGGATCGCGGCGTACCAATTTCTACCGCCTGAAAGTCGAAATCAAGCTAAGGACGATCTCGCCCTGGCAGGGAAAACGGTGCTGATTTTTGTCGGCCGGTTGGCCCCTCAAAAATCTTTACCAACCCTGTTCCAGGCATTTGGACAGGTGGCTGGTAAACACTCGGACGTATTTTTGCTCTTAGTCGGGGATGGTCCGGAACGGTTGGGCTTGGAAGCATTAGCCGTTGAAATGGGCTTGGCTGCGAAAATGAGGTTCGTTGGCAATGTTTCTGAGGTGCAGCCATATTTACGTGCTGCCGATATTTTTGTTTTGGCTTCGGAATCTGAGGGTATGTCAAATGCGCTCTTGGAGGCCATGGCCAGTGCGCTGGCTTGTGTAGTCACCAATGTCGGGGGGGCGGCTGAAATGTTGGTAGCTGGGGTTTGTGGGCGGTTGGTGCCTCCCGGTCAGCCAGATATAATGGCTGCCGAAATCGAAACTCTTGTAACAGCTGCGGATTTGCGCCAGAAATTGGGGCGTTTGGCCCGGGAGCGGGTTTTAGAACAATATGATATGCCGGTCGTCGGTCGCCGTTACCAGGATTTGTATCTGCGCCTGTTGGGATGGGAATGAAGGGTTTGAAAATTCTACAATTGATCGACAGCCTTAATTATGGCGGGGCAGAGATTCTATTGCGTGATCTGACCCGGGGACTGGCCGCCCGCGGCCACTCGGTTTCCGTGGGCTATTCTACTCCCGGTCCCCTAGCCAAGGATTTGGCTGAGCTAGAAATCCCTCATTTTCATCTCAAACGGATGGCCAGGATTGACCCCCTCCTGCTGATCCGCATGATGCAATTGATTCGAACAACACAGCCTGATATTCTTCACACCCATCTCTTCAAAAGCGATTTTCACGGACGACTGGCAGGCCGCTGGATGGGGGTTCCGGTCGTGGTATCAACCTTGCACAATACCGATTCGTGGGCCACCCATCCTATCCTGGGCCGCGTTTATGGCTACACTGGCAAATTTACGGATCTTATGATCGCAGTATCTGATGAAGTTCGGGAATACCAAATTCGAAACACCCACATTGGGTCAGATCGGGTCGTCACGATCCCCAACGGTGTTGACGAACACCGCTTTCGTCCAGATGCAGACGCCGGGCAGCGGTTTCGAGAAAAACATGGAATATCCCCCACCACGCCGGTGATCGGCATTGTTGGACGGCTTGAGCCCCAAAAAAATCAGGCCTCATTTTTACGCGCGGCCCACCAAATCCGTTCTGAAATGCCCAGGGCCGAATTCGTGGTGGTAGGGGATGGTCCTTTGAAGGCCGCGTTGCAAACCCAGGCGCAAGCTTTGGGGTTGAGTTCCGCAGTAAATTTTGTCGGTTCGCAGCGGGATATGCCGGCGGTTTACAACGCGCTGAATGTGCTTGTTTTCTCATCCCGGTGGGAAGGTTTGCCGGTGGCTCTCCTGGAGGGGTTGGCTGTTGGTTTGCCAGTGGTCGCGACCCGGGTGGGGGGCGTTCCAACGGTGATCCAGGAGGGGGCTAGTGGTTTTCTAGTTCCCGTCGATGATGATGCTTTGATCGCAGCTCGTTGTTTGCAGATTTTTCGCGCTCCTGATATGGCCGCTCAATTCGGTGCCGCGGGTCGGGTCCGAGTGGTGGCTGACTTTAGTATCCGTAAAATGGTGATGCAAACACTGGAAATTTATGAGAATTTGGGCCTGAACCCGAGATGAACGCCAAAATAAAACTGTTTATCGTTACCAAATCAACGGCCGGAGTCGGTGAATATGCCCGTTGGCTCGCTCAAGACCTTGATAAGGAAATCTTTGACCTCACCCTGGCTTGTATGTCGGAGGGGGGGGCGGATTTGGCAGCCGAACTGTCCCAACTTCCGGGGGTGACAGCCTTTTTCATTCCAATGAACCGCTACAATATCGATCCAATATCAGATTGGAAGGCCCTTATGACCCTCCGACGCCAAATTCGGGCCGGTAATTTTGATCTGATCCATTCACATGCTTCTAAGCCGGGTTTTCTGGCCCGGTTGGCGGCGATTGGAACGGGACAACCAGTATATTATTCGCCGCATTGTTTTGCTTTCCACCAAGGGACAGCTCCTTGGAAAGCGCAGATTATTGCCTTTTTTGAGCGAGTTGCTGCCCGGTTTTTGACACAAAAAATCCTGACAGTGGCTGAGGCTGAAATTGACCTTGCCCAACAATATAAAGTTGGTCGGCCGGAGCAATTTATCACGATCCATAGTGGTATCGAAACCCAGCAGTTTGCCGCGTTGCCAAATGATGATAAGTTACGAACCACGCTGGGTATTCCGTCAGCCGCCCCAGTTGTCGGTGTGATCGGTCGCCTGAATCCCCAGAAAAATCCGTTGGGTTTTGTAGATGTTGCCAGGCAAGTTCACCAAGAAAATCAAGAAATCCATTTTGTCTGGGTCGGAGATGGCCCTTTGATGTCTGCAGTCCAAGAAAAAATAGCCATCGAAAATTTGCGAGACAGTTTCCATTTAGTTGGCTTTCGGTCGGATATTTCGGCATTTCTGGCCCTGTTTGATGTTTTTGTGCTCCCCTCTCGGTGGGAGGCCTTTCCAATCACGATATTGGAGGCGATGGCTGCCGGATTACCGGTGATCGCTACCGCGGTTAGCGGTGTCCCTGAAATGGTGCTGGATGGTGAGACAGGCTGGTTAGTTCCCCCAGATGATGCGTTAGCCTTGGTGTACAAAATAAATGACGTTATAGATG
>CAYVQU010000268.1:0-5549 GCA_964453155.1 uncultured Anaerolineales bacterium
AAACTTTTGCTGTTTTGAGGAGGGTCTAGCACCCTTTTTGCAGTAGAGTCAAAGTGGTTACAGATATTCATCGGTTGATGAATTCTCTCCCCCAGTGGATGTTGATGGACAGTATTTCTTCTCGCCGGGGCAAGCCTATGGTCCGACTGAATTGACCTGGCAGTATATTGCCGAAAATCCCAGTGATTTTTTCTCTCAAAATATCTCGGGTGCTCAACGTCTCCCAAATGGAAACACCCTGATCTGTAGTGGTGAATCTGGAAAATTTTTTGAAGTGAGCTCCCAAAATGAAATCCTTTGGGAATATTCCTATGGTGGTCCTGTCTTTAGGGTTATTGGCGTAGCTGCCAATCATCCGGGGTTGGATGGCTTGGAACTAGATATTGGACCGGTTTTGAGGACGGCCAGTTCCTCGGGACCTGATCAAGATGATGGGGATAGTACCATTGATCGCAATCTTCCCCGCCCCGCGATAACAGCCTGCAGCGCGGCCCAGGTCAACGAATCTTGCACGGTCAATCGTCCGAATGGTGCCCAGTTGAATGGATCCTGTAAACTTGTCCAGCAACAATTAGCTTGTGTGCCTGATCAGCAGCCATAAAAAAACCTCACTAGCTTGCTTTTGGCAAACCTCATTCGATTGTAACTATCTCGATGACAGCCTACTTGGTTTCAAGCGGTTTTTACCCGGTCTAAACCAAATCTAAACAATTCCTTGCTATTCTTAGGTTACAGTTTTTTCAGGTTAGTAAAGGAGAATGTCATGAGCAAGAAATTCATTTCACTGTGTTGTACTATTCTGGTCTTGGGGAGTGTCCAAATAGCGTGCACAATCCCCGGAATTACCGGCACAACGGAAATTGACCCAGCCTCAGATTCGTCCGCCTCCCAACCGCTTGAAATTGGTGAGACCGAATCGGAAGAGACCGGTCAAGGTGCTCAGGTCGCCGATGAGGCTCAAAACCCCAATCAGGGGGAATCCGGTTCTTGCCTGAATCAATTCGTAGCAAACTCGAATATCACGAATGGTCAAATATTTGAACCCGAAGCGCATTTCGATGTCGAGTGGACCCTTGAAAATACCGGCGATTGCTCCTGGCAATCTGGTTACAGTTTTAAACAGCTCGGTGGGGAAATTTCCGTAACCGCAGCGGTGCTGTCCATTGGGACTGTGGTGGCTCCCGGTGAGACGGTGATGCTGGCAGTTGAAATGCAGGCTCCGGACCACGCTGGTACCTATATCTCCGCCTGGAAGATGGTGGCTGACAATGATCAGGTATTTGGCCAAAGTTCACCCCCCAATAGCCCGGCCCGGGTGGCCATAAAAGTGATCCCCGGTGGTGGCGGAAACCAGCCCAACCCGACCACAGAACCTCCCGAAGCATTCACCGGCGATATCGCTGCAACCGGATCCGACTTGACCCTCCTGGATGGCCACTGTTTGGATTTGAATTCAGGCCAGGAAGTGGCCTGTACTGATGCAACCGCGGATTTCCAGTATCAATTCTCGGCTCTGTTTGGTGCCAAGATTCAGGGCCAACATAACACGACCATTTCGAATATGTTGAACGGTGAACCAGATAAACCAGCTTGCGAAGGTGCCAGTTTTGCTACCATGCCGATCTCGGTGCTTGAAGGAAAATTTTACTGCTTCGAAATAAAAGCACTGGTTCAAACCGTTTACAGCCAGATTCGGGTGGTACGCTACGATGAAAATGGGATTACCTTTGATTTCACGACTTTTATTCCCGATGCTCCAGAGATTGCTGTGATCAACCCCAATTTATCTGTGCTATCCCAAGGTGAACAGGAAACAATGTTAGCTGATCAGTGTTTCGATCTCCAAACCGGCGCTTTGAATCCAGCCTGTAGTGGCGCATTTGCCGGATTTTTATATGAGCAAGTGACCAAAAAGGGCCTGGTTGTCATGCACCTCAAACCGGACGAGATGCAGTTTTCAGGCCCAAGGGCTGCCGCACCGTCGAAATCCGATTGCCAATCCGCCGCCTATAACCAGGCCGCAATTTGGCCGATTGAAACCGGTCAATACTACTGTTATCAGTTCAACCCGGGCACAACGACCTACTATGGCTGGTTACGACCGACCCAATTCAACCCTGCGGGTCTCACCTTTGATTTTGTCACCTGGGAGGCGCTCCCTTGAATAATATGGCTCACTAGTTTCCGGGGAACTGGCGATTCCAATCGGAATCGCCAGTTTTACATCAATTCTGAACACTTTCTACACAAGTATTTGGTATCCTTATGGGTGAGGCGGTTTGTCCAAATCGTAAAAGTCAACAGATTTTACCGCCACATCTGAGCAGATTTCGGTTTTGGTAGGATTTTTATTCACAATCTGATCCGAAATCTGCCTAGATTAAAAACACTATCATGGAAAAACAAAGCGATGACCAAAACCATTCTCGTTGTTGATGACAAAGCCAGTGTCCGCAAATTGGTTCAAGAATATCTGACCGAACAAAATTATCGAGTGGTGACGGCAGCTAACGGCCGTGAAGCCATCTACGTTGCCCGGCACGAAAAACCGGATTTGATCTTGCTCGATATCATGATGCCAGAGATGGACGGGTTCGAATTTATTCGCACCTACCGCCGGGAGCAGGAAACCCCCATCATCCTGTTGACTGCTCGTTTGGAAGAATCCGATAAAGTGGTCGGGTTAGAGCTGGGTGCCGACGATTATGTCACCAAACCTTTTGGGATGCGGGAGTTGTTAGCCCGCATCCGGGCCGTTTTGCGGCGCACTGCTCGGGATGTGGAACAGCGTGAACGCCTGCGGGTGGGCACCGTTACTTTAGACCAGGCTACCCGTGAAGTCGGGGTGGATGGCGAGGGAGTCCACTTAACTCCTTCTGAGTTTGAGTTGCTGGCGGTGTTGATGTCGGCTCCCGGCCGGGTTTACTCCCGCCTGGATTTACTCGAAGAATTGCAAGGAACCGCGTTTGAAGGTGTGGCCCGTACCATTGATGTCCATATTCGTAACCTGCGAACCAAGATCGAACCAGACCCGAGCAATCCAACCTATATTGAAACTGTCTTTGGTGTCGGTTATCGATTTAGGTCAGAGGCCTGATCCAGGATTTCCATATGTTTCGTTCATTGAGTCGCAAACTCATTTTAGCTTTCTTATTGGTCAGCTTCGTGGGGGCGTTGTTAGCCGTCGTCATCACGCGGTGGTTGAGTGTGCAGGAGTTTCAACAACTGATTCAAGAGCAAACCCAAAACAACTTCATTGAACTCGTTTCCGATTATTATGTTATGACGGGGGATTGGCGGGGGGTAATGCAATATCTGCGGGAAGGACCCCGAGTGCGCGTTCCCCAGCAGCCCCTCCGTCCGCCGGAAGGTCAAAATCACCAACAATCTTATATTTATGCTCTGGCGAACGAGACTGGTCGGATCATTATCCCGGCCCGCGATTATCGGGTAGGAGATCAGGTTTCGGATGCTGATCTGGCAACAGGGTTACCCCTGATGGTCGCGGGGGAATTTGTCGGCACGATCCTTGAAACGGGTGACCCCCCACCTTTGGATCCCCGGGAACAAGAATATCTGGATCGAACCAATCGAGTTTTATTGTATGCTGCCTCAGGCGCGGCGCTGGTCGCCCTGATTTTGGGTATTTTTCTGGCCCGATCACTTTCACGCCCACTGAGAGAATTAACGACTGCGATCGGGGCTATGGCCCAGGGGCAGATGGGGCAGCAGGTGCCGGTCCGGTCGCAGGACGAAATTGGGGAGTTGGCCGCGACATTTAATCAGATGAGCACCGATCTGACCAAACTCAACGAGCAGCGCAAACAAATGACGGCCGATATTGCCCACGATTTGCGCACCCCGCTGACTGTTCTAGGGGGGTACCTTGAAGCGATGCAAGATAAAGTCTTGGAACCCACTCCCGATCGGCTGGAAACCATGCATACCGAAATCCAGGGTTTGATCCATCTGGTAGAAGATCTGCGCACCTTGTCGCTGGCTGATGCCGGTCAACTACAACTTAATCGGCAGCTCAGCGCTCCACAGCAGCTTTTAGACCGGGTGGTGGGGGCTTTTAACCATCGCGCGGCCAAAAAAGGGGTGGACCTCCGCTTAGAAATTTCATCAGATTTGGTCCAGGTTCCAGTTGATCCAGAACGTTATCATCAGGTTTTGAGCAATCTGGTTGCCAACGCCCTCCGGCATACGCCCGCGGGGGGAGCGATCACGCTGGCGGTCTGGCCATCTCATGGCAAGATAAATTTTGCCGTCAAAGATACGGGTGAAGGCATTTCGATGGATATGCTTAGCAACGTCTTTGATCGTTTTTTTAGAGGCGATCAGGCGCGTGAACAAAATCAGGGTGAAACCGGATTAGGTTTGGCAATTGTGAAATCGATCGTCGAGGCCCATGGTGGCCGGGTTACGGTTTCAAGTGAGGGGGTCGGGCAGGGGAGTACGTTTTTGATAGCCCAACCGGTAACGTTATGAGAGATTTAGATCAAAGCTTAAAACGGGCCTGTCAGCACCGGGCCGACTTCATCCAGAATCGAGAGATTGAAGCCTTTCGTCTGTTTAGCGGCTTTTACGAGGGCGAGCCCGACCTCGTTATTGATCTATATGGGGCAACCCTGGTGCTATGGGGATATGCCGCGACAGAATCTGAAAACATTCAAAATTTTGACCGCGCCCAAAATATTTTGCTATCTGAAATGCCTGAGATTTCTTGTGTTTTGCAGAAATTCCGAACGGCCGCCGCGAAAAATTTACGCCGCGGCAAAGTTGTTTTTGGTTCTTCCCCAACCTCAAAAATTGTCGAAAATGGGGTCTGGTATTCCCTCGATTTACAGCTGAATCAGGATGCCAGTTTTTACTTGGATACCCGCAATTTACGGACCTGGCTGCAAGAAAATGCTGGCGGCTGGCGAGTTCTGAATACGTTTGCGTATACGGGAAGTTTGGGGGTCGCAGCCCTGGCTGGCGGAGCCAACCAGGTCGTCCAAACCGACCGCAATCACAAATTTTTAGCCCTGGCCCGTAACAGTGGGATGCTTAACCGCTTAGACATTGGTAAGATGAAATTACGGGCTATGGATTTCTTTAGCGAAATTGCCCGTTTGAAACGATCTCAAGCCAGCTTTGACTGTGTCATCGTTGACCCACCTATTTTTTCCACGACCAAGAAGGGGACTGTCAATTTGGTCAGCGAAAGCGTCCGGGTGATCAATAAAGTCCGACCACTTATCCGGGATGGGGGCTATTTAGTGACCCTCAATAATGCGTTGTTCTTGAGTGGCGCCGACTACTACCAAAGCCTGGTAGATTTATGCGCGGCGGGTTATCTTGAAATTGAAACCCTAATCCCCGTTCCTCCGGATGTCACGGGATTTCCAGCCACAATTGTTACCACTCCTCCTTCAGATCCCGCCCCGTTCAATCACACCACAAAAATTGCGATTCTTAAAGTTCGGAAGAAAACCTCCCAGTAAAATGTCTTGATATCTATCCAAAAAATCAATCAGCGGCAAATTTTTCGGAAAGGTTCTTAT
>CAYVQU010000269.1:0-5488 GCA_964453155.1 uncultured Anaerolineales bacterium
TTCGATAAAATGTGGCATTTGGCCTACAACTCACCCCCAAGTTGAAATGCACCCACCATCAATGTCCCCTTGAAATCTGGTCTCAAATTTGTTACAGTAATAGTATCCATTACTGCTTCATCGCCCCCTTTTCGCCCAATTATCTTGAAAGGAGGTTGTATCATGGCAGTCCAGCAATCCCCACCTACCCGCAATATTCTATTGGCAATCGATGGCTCAGACCACGCCCAGGCGGCAGTGAAACTGATCCAAAATCTTCCTTTGCCAGAAACCTGTCATATCGCAATCGTTACGGTCGTCATTCCCCGAAATGCCCACTTAACCCACACAGCGTTGGAACAGTTGATGGCCCAGACCAAAAATTTGTTCCAGAACGCGGGGCGGGCGGTCAGCACCCATATGCTGAGCGGCAATCCCGCTTCAAAAATCATCGAATTTTCTCAGGAACATAATACGGATCTGATTGTCCTAGGCGCCAAAGGGTTACGCGGTACTTTCCGGATTTTGCTGGGAGGTGTTGCCCAACAGGTCGTGGAATATGCCCACTCCCCGGTGTTGATTGTGCGGGCACCACATACCCAGGCGCAAAACGTTTTGTTGGTGACCGATGGCTCCGATCATAGCTGGTGGGCGGTACAGCATTTAGATTTGTGTCCACTGCCCCCAAAAGCAACACTAACGTTAATGAACGTACTGCCACCTGAAATTACATCTGAAACCCTGATGCACTCCTGGCCATATGGAATGGAAGTGATCCCTCCGGTTCTCTCGGAAGACGTGGAAGAAAACCTGGCAGTTCGAGCAAAGCAAGAAGAGCAACTTGGTCGCGATCTGCTCGAAAAATCCAAACTGGAATGTACCAACTTAGGTTTACCCATCGAGACAGTCTTACGGCGCGGCGACACTGCCACCGAGGTTTTGGAATACGCGGCTGAAAACAATATCGATTTGATCATCACCGGCTCCCGCGGTCTAAGCCAGGCCCAAAGTTGGCTGCTGGGGAGTGTGACCAGCAAACTGACCCACTATGCCGATTGTTCAGTTTTCATCGTCAAGCATCCCCAGGAAGATGGGTAAATCTATTACCCCCTGAGTCAAAAAATAGTTGGATCGTTGGTTTGTTAGTTGGCTGGTAGGATAGTTTATACTGACAAACCAACGATCCAATCAACGCGCTCATCACCCCCCAGCCGCTCAAGTCAGGTTTGTTGAGCGGCTTCTATTTTGATAGTTTTTGCCACCCCCGATAAAATAAACTATCCCTACCCCATCCCAGGAGAGAAATATGCTACTGTGTATCGATATCGGTAACACCAACATCACCCTTGGTCTTTATCAGGGTGACGAACTCGGTCCCCGCTGGCGGTTGGCAACCATCCATAACCGCATGCCTGATGAATTTGGAATTCAGATATTAGGGTTGCTAAATTTTGCCAAAATCCAGCCCGAAGCCATCACTCAGGCAGTGATTGCCTCAGTTGTCCCACCCTTAACCGAGAAATGGGCCCAGGTCTGTCGAACCTTTGTGGGCTGCGATCCTTTGATCATCACTGCGGATACGATCACGGGCGTCAATATTTTGATTGACGAACCCCAATCGGTTGGCGCTGATCGAATCGTAGACGCGGCCGCGGCCTACCGGGTATATGGCGGTCCGGCCTGCATCGTAGATTTCGGTACGGCGACCACCTTTGACGCGCTTTCGGAGCAGGGCGACTATCTGGGGGGGGCAATTGCCCCTGGCATTGGAATTGCCGCCGACGCCCTATTTCAACGAGCGGCCAAACTTCCCAAAGTTGACCTGCAACGTCCCCCTGGGCCAATCGGTAAAAACACCAAACACGCCATGCAGTCGGGATTACTTTATGGCTATGTCGGTTTGGTCGAAGGGATGGTTGCCCGATTCCGGCAAGCATTAGGGCCAGGAATGAAGGTTATCGCCACTGGTGGCCTGGCGCGCTTGATCGCAGCTGAGACGGACGTTTTGGAATTCGTCGCCCCCTGGTTAACACTTGATGGGCTGCGGATGATATTTGAATTGAATTTGGAATTGGGACGGACGAATTCGGAGTGAAAATGAACCCACTAGCAGGTAAATCAATCTTATTAGGTATTACCGGGAGTATTGCAGCTTATAAGGCCGCGGATTTGGCCAGCAAATTGGCTCAAAACGGGGCCAAGGTCAACACCATCCTGACGGAGGCCGCGACAAAGTTTATTTCACCGCTGACATTTCAATCGGTCACCGGCGAACGGGCTTACACTGATACCGATTTATGGGGGAATGAGGCTCACGTTCTCCACGTCGGGCTGGCACATCATGCTGATTTAATGATCATCGCGCCGGCTTCGGCGACCACGATGGCAAAATTGGCGCAAGGAAATGCTGATAACTTGCTCACTCTCACTGCCCTGGCCTATGGGACCGGACATGAGCAACCGCTACTCATTGCCCCCGCGATGGATGCCGGAATGTTTGGCCACGCGGCCACCCAGGCCAATGTTCAAACTTTAATTATGCGCGGCGCAACCTTTATCGGACCAGAGGAGGGGCACCTGGCCTCTGGGTTGGTCGCCAAAGGACGGATGACCGAACCAATCACCATTCTGGGCCATATCCGCCACACCCTGGCCAGCGACGGCCCACTACTTGGCAAAAAAGTAGTTGTCACGGCCGGTGGCACTCAAGAGGATCTTGACCCGGTAAGATACATTACCAACCGTTCATCTGGTAAACAAGGATATGCCGTGGCCCAAGCGGCCCTCGATGCCGGCGCGGCAGTCACTTTAATTACTACGCCCACCAAAATCACGCCCCCGGTTGGGGTGGAATTGGTCCCCGTCCGTCACGCGGCGGAAATGCTCAAAGCTGTGCGGCTCGCTATCCAGGAGGCAGAGGTTCTCATCATGGCCGCGGCCGTTGCTGACTTCCGTCCAGCGCAGGTTGCAGCCCAAAAAATCAAGAAAGGTACTGAACCACTAGCTCTTTCCCTCGAACGAACCGTTGATATTCTCAAAGAAGTCAACGCCGTCCGCCAGACAAGTGGGTTTCCCAAATTCGTGGTGGGTTTTGCTGCCGAAACTCAGGACCTCCTCAAAAACGCCCAAAACAAGTTGCAGGCCAAAGGTCTGGATATGATCGTCGCGAATGACGTCAGTGCCCCCGAAGCCGGTTTTGGCGTAGAAACCAATCGAGTCACTATTCTCACAGCCACCGATCAGGACGATCTGCACTTGCAGAGCAAGTTGGAGGTTGCGGAGAGCATAATCCACAAAGTCATAAGGAAGATGACGATATAACCTTTCTGGCTATGCGCAATTACACTTTCAAAACACAGGATATAAGATGAACAATTCAATCACAGATGTCCCAGGCATCAAAGTTGGTCACGTAACGAACGCAGAGGCGCTGACGGGCTGTACGGTCATTTTATGCGAAAACGGCGCGGTAGGCGGGGTGGATCAGCGTGGTGGTGCACCGGGGACTCGGGAAACAGACCTGCTACGGCCTTTACATCTTGTCAATAAAGTTCATGGGGTTGTATTGTCCGGCGGTTCAGCATTTGGCTTAGAGGCAGCTACCGGAGTGATGCGTTATCTCGAGGAACGCCAAATTGGATTTAACGCCGGTGTTGCCCGCGTTCCGATTGTCCCCGCGGCAGTCATCTTTGACTTGGGAATTGGTGATCCCCAGGTGCGGCCGGATGCAGAGATGGGGTATCAGGCCTGCCAAAATGCCAGCACCGATCCGCCCGCGACCGGGAATGTAGGAGTTGGCACGGGCTGCACGGTTGGGAAAATATTGGGTCCTAAACAGGCAATGAAATCGGGGGTAGGCACGGCTAGTATTGCTATCAGTGGGGATATTGTTGTCGCTGCTCTGATGGCGGTAAATGCTTTTGGAGATGCATTGGATTCTCAAACTGGTGAAATCATCGCGGGGGTACGTTCAACTCAAATCGGCCCCTTGCAAATCGGGTCCCCGGGATATTTTGGGGATTCCTTAGAAATCATGAAATCAAAAATTGGCCGCACCGCTTTAAAATTTGGAGGCAGTTCTAACACTGTGATTGGCGTGGTAGCCACCAATGCCAGATTAAATAAAAATGAGGCCAACAAGGTCGCTCAAATGGCCCATAACGGTTTGGCAAAAACCATTCGCCCCGCCCACACCATGTTCGATGGGGATACCCTGTTTGCATTATCCACCGGAAAGAAGAAGACGGATGTTAGCGTTATTGGCGCGTTGGCAGCCGAAGTGGTAGCAGCCGCGATCCTGAATGGAGTGCGCGCCGCGCGACCGGCAGGAGGGTTGCCGGTCGCGGGTGAGAAATAGAAATTCGGGGAGAAATGGTTAGGGGTTAGGAGCAGGCGTTTTGAAGCGATATTGTTTCAGGTATTGATAATTTACCAGCCTCTGTTTGCGCTCATCCCAGAGCCGATAGGTTAGTGACTTCAAACTAGCCAATATTTTTACTGGTTTAACCTGAAATATTTTGTTCTCGCGGTGGCATTTTTCTAACAAATAATTGGGGATTTTTGGGCTGAGATGATGAATGTGATGAAAACCGATATTCCCCGTAAACCATTGTAGGGCTTTCGGAAGTTGATAAAATGAACTCCCCTCCAAACCAGCCCTGACAAAATCCCAATTTTTGGCCCGTTCCCAATATACATCTTCGAACTGGTGTTGAACGTAGAACAACCAGACTCCAGCTGTCGAAGCAACCCAAATGATAGGGAGCTGAATTAACCAAAAATCTTTAAACCCAATTACCCAACTCATCAAACCAATATAGATTACCAGCCCTAGATTTGTCCAATGGACGCTATTTCGCTCGCGAGACTTGAACTTTCGAGAGGGAATCCGGTGGGTAAAGAGAAACATCAACACCGGGCCAATCCCAAACATGATGACAGGATTACGGTAAATCCGGTAGGTGAACCGCCGCCAGGCAGAAGCATTGAGATATTCATCAATTGTCAGCGTCCAAACATCACCGGTGCCGCGTTTATCTAGATTTCCGGCAGTGGCATGGTGAACGGCATGGCTTTGCCGCCAATGAAAAAAGGGCGTGAAAACCAAGACCCCCAATATCGATCCCACCCAATAATTGGCCATATTGGAACGAAAAAACGAACCATGCCCACAATCATGAAAAAAAATGAACAGCCTAACAACCATGCCTCCCGCTAAGATTGCGAATACCAGGGTCAACCAATACGAAATATTCAAACTCCAAACCATAATTACCCATAAAATTCCGTAAGGAATCAATGTGTTTACTAACTGCCAGATGCTCTTGAAATAATCTGGGGCTTGATATTTAGCAACGATTTTTCGCCAAGATTTTTGGGCAGATTTCACAGGGGGGACAGCATTCATGGTATTACAACTCCTTTAAACAACAAAAACCAGTAAAGTGGAAACCAAGGTAAGTATACGGAATAGTGTGAAAAGGGCTTGAAAAAAGAGGGGATTGGAAGC
>CAYVQU010000270.1:0-5427 GCA_964453155.1 uncultured Anaerolineales bacterium
AAACTACCCGTTGTTAATTTGTAAAGGTGCTTTTACTCAAAATCTAACCGTACCCTCTTTCTCTATCTTTATTCCCCTTCAGGCCTCATGAAACTCCTCAACCTGGTAAATCAGTACTTCTAATTTCTGCTGTTTCCAGGCATTCATCCCCAATCCCATCTTTAAACACAATTGGCCCAGGAATTCAGCCGGATCGGGGAGTTTTTCCCAAACCTGGGGAAGGAAAGTCGCCCGGCGAAATCCATCTTTCAGTACAACGCCATCTTCACCCGGCCGGAGTTTGCGGACCAGATCAGCTGCATCCGAATAATTAAGCGGTTCGGAGGGGGTCAAGCGAGAAATCTCAATTGATATTTCATCTAACTCGTAAGGATTTACATTCGGAAACCGATAATCTTGGGTCGCGGCCGCAATGGTATGATCCCGAACATCCTCTACTAATGGTTGCGTCGGTTCTAAAGCGCCAATACACCCCCTTAACTGACCATTTTTCGTCAGGGTGACAAATGAGGTTCCGGACGCTTGTAATGTCGATGAAAAATCATCCAAATTGAGAGGATTGCTGGGTTTCCCCTTGACCTCCGCTTCCAAGGTTTTTCGGGCCAATTGAAGTAAGATGTTTTTTTCTTGGGGGGTTAACGCTTGTGCAGACATATTATTTTCCACTCGCTCCGGTCTATAACTTGCAACAACTTATTACAGATTTCATAATGGGTTTTGAATAGAATATCCTTTTGAAGCCAAAATCTGTTCAGGTGTGGCGGTAAATCAAGACAATTTTGAACTGGACAAAGCGCCACCCACTTATTTTACCGAAAACCTTGCAATTTTTTTCTACATTAGATACTATCAACGTAATGAATGCCGCGAAAAAACAGAAAAAATCACAAATAAAAACATTATTGACCGAAAATCTGAGCATCTTTTTCACGATAATCCTGGTTGGCTTTGGTGTTGCTACAGTTTTTACCGCTGCGACCCCACCTGGAATGTTATCGGGTGATTTTCGAAACAAACTCGCTGACGTTATCCCGGTTGCTACGACCCCAACCCCCGAATGGCCAACCCCAACGCCTCGCCCCCGCCCCAGAATCGGTGTTGTTGTTGGTCACTGGGGCGATAATAATGATCCTGGTGCAGTGTGCGCAGATGGGTTAACTGAATTAAGTGTCAATCAAAATGTGGCTACCCTCGTTCAACAAAATCTATCTTCCGAGGGGTTTGATGTTGATTTGCTCAAAGAATTTGATACCAGTTTGCACGGTTACCAAGCTTTAGCCTTGATATCAATCCACGCCGATTCGTGTGTGTATGTGAACGACCAGGCCACCGGATTTAAAGTGTCAGCTTCCATTGAAGCCAAACGGCCGGATAAAACTGCGCGTCTTACTGCATGCTTGCGCAATCGCTATGCCCGGGCTACCAATTTGCCCATTCACCATAGTGTAACCGCGGATATGACCAGTTACCACGCCTTTGGGGAAATCAATGATGAAACCCCCGCGGTGATCTTAGAAACCGGGTTCTTAAATTTGGACCGCCAAATACTCACCCAACAACCAGATATCGTTGCCCGCGGTATTTCGGACGGGGTTTTGTGTTTTATCTATAACGAAGACATCTCCAACGAATGAACGCTTCAATCGCCCAGGCTGAGCATGCACTTCAACAAGCTCAAATTGCACTAAAAGCGGGAGATAAACGCACGGCCCGGCGGTGGGCAGAGCAAGCCGCAGCCTTGGCACCCGAACAAGAAGAACCCTGGTTATTGCTAGCTGCTTTGGCTTCACCCCGCGCCAGCATTGCATATCTAGATCGGGCTTTAGAACTTAATCCCAGCAGTCCCCGGGCTCGCCAGGGCATGCACTGGGCCATCACCCGCTACCGAAAAACTCCACTCCCAACTCATCCCAAGCGCAAGTTGGTTACACCGGGGATCACACCCCAGGCCCTAACGCGTTCAAGACCTGCTGCGGGGCCATGGGGCATTATCATTCTAACCATTCTTGTTAGTATATTTATTTGGTTAGGTAAACCGACGTTCACTTTCGCTTTGGCCCACCGCGATTCGATATCGGTAGCTCAAAGCCTGATCGAAAAATCCACTTTCACCCCCTCGCCAACCGCGACATTTACCCCATCTCCAACCTTCACACCGACACCCACAGCAACCAATACGCCTTCTCCAACACCGACTTTTACACCTACTAACACTTTCACACCTGAACCCACTCACACCCCAGAACCACCTCCAGAAAACAGCAACAAAGACCCCAAAGTAACCCTACCCCCAGGGGTCAACAAAGGTGAGCGCTGGATTGATGTTGATTTATCTGAACAGCGGGTCAGGGCTTACAAGGGTAAGAATCTACTCAATTCTTTCGTCGTATCTACAGGAACCTGGCGCACCCCCACGGTAACCGGTCAATATAAAATTTACGTCAAATATCGCTATGCCGACATGGCTGGACCGGGTTATTATCTAGCCAACGTACCTTACGTAATGTATTTCTATAAAGGCTATGGACTCCACGGCACGTACTGGCATAATAATTTTGGAACCCCCATGAGCCATGGCTGCGTAAATTTTCGAACTGATGATGCTGGTTGGGTTTATAATTGGGCCTCTGTAGGTACGATTGTTAATGTTCATCCTTAAGTGCGTGACGGTATGTGCTCAAAATAAAACGAACAAGATTTACCGTCACATCTGAGTAGTTTTTGGTAAAACTTTACGACAACATGCTCAACCCCAAATCAATTTCTCGGAGAGAGTTTCTTAAACTAGGCGGATTAGGTTTCTTCGGGTTTGTCACCAGCCCCAAATTGACGTCACGCGCTCAATTCACTCATCAACAAGGGCGGGTGATTTATGAGTTAATTGAATCTTTCGACCAACCCTCATTTTCTGGCAATGTCATTCGCCAATATTGGCTAGATACCGTTGTTAATATTACGGCTTCCACCATTGGTGATCACGAACCGGACTACAATCGCATCTGGTATCAGATTAATCATGAAGGCTGGGTTCACTCGGGCGCAATTCAACCTGTCCAAACGTATATTAACGAACCAGTTGCTGAAATCCCCCCTGGAGGGCAGCTGGCCGAGGTTACCGTACCCTATACCGAAGCCCGGTGGGATGCCGGTCCCGACGAGCACGTTGCTTATCGATTTTATTACGAAACCACCCATTGGGTAGTTGGTTTCTTATATGCTCCTGATGGCAGCCCTTGGTACCGAATTTTGGATGATAAATGGGATTTGATCTATTTCGTATCAGCCCGGCATATGCGCTTGATCCCCCCAACTGAATTATCTACCCTATCCCCGGGAGTTCCGGCCAAAGCCAAACGAATCGAAGTTTTAACCACCGAACAGGTTGTCGTAGCTTATGAGTGGGACCAACCCGTCTTTATGGCTCGCACAGCCACCGGAGCAGAATTTAGTAATGGCAAATTCTACACTCCCCTGGGCCGCCATAAGACCTTCCACAAACGCCCGTATCGTCACATGGCCGCCGGGAATTTGGCTTATAACGGCTATGACCTACCCGGTATTCCCTGGGTAAGTTATATCACTGAGAGCGGCATCGCTTTCCACGGCACCTACTGGCATAATGATTATGGGCAGCCCCGCAGTCATGGTTGCATCAACCTGACACCGCAAGCCTCCAAGTGGATATATCGCTGGACTCTACCGGCAGTCCCTTATAACGAACAAAGCACTTATGATCAATTCGCGACCATCGTCGATATTTTGTAGTTGGTTGAATACTAACTAAACAACCAACCCAAAAAATTGTATCTCTTCCCAAAAATAATTACGACAGGAAATACCATTAATGACAACAAAAGCAATTTTCGCCGGTTTAGTATTCGATGAAGCCGACCAGGTTGTAGAAACAACCGTGATCGGTGCTGAAACCTGTTACGTCGTAGACGATGCTGGTTTTCGAAGACATATCCCGGCTGAGCAAGTAGACCGCCAGGTTCTTACTATGATGAGAGAAATGATCTCTGGACACGAAGATTTACTCAGTGAGCAGGCTGCCAAAATGTTGGGCCAGGAAGATATTTTTACCCGCGCCATGATTGAGACTCAACTCAAACAGATGGATAAACAATTTGATCGGCTAATGCAAACCGGTATTCCCGAAGAAGGGATAGCCTATATGGGGATGACTGGTTTTCGAATTCGAATAAATGTCCATGGTGATGTCATTGATATTGAGCAGCCAGGAATGGCCGCCCCCGAGGATGAATAGCAAACCAAACCATCAGAAGCTCATCGTCTCCCTTCATTACACCAAAATCATATTTTCCAAAATAAACCCGGTTCTGCCTCGATTCTGGTAGAATCAGGGTACAGAATTTGAGTTAATTTTAGCGAAAATAATATGAATTCGGATTTCATCATTGACGTAACTGAATCCAACTTCGATCTTGAAGTTCTAGACTACTCGCATAACTTACCGGTAGTGGTTGATTTTTGGGCTGAGTGGTGTGTCCCCTGCAAAATGATAGATCCCATTTTGCGCAAAATCACCGAAGAACGATCGGGGGAATTCCGGTTGGCGAAAGTAAACGTTGATGAAAATCAGAACTTAGCCATGCGCTTCAACGTGCGGAGCATCCCTACAGTGAAGGCATTTCGGGGGGGGCAAATGGTGGCCGAGTTCTCTGGAATTCAACCTGAACCAAAAATCAGAAATTTTTTGAATGAAATTATCCCTACCCCCTATGATTTGAATCTCAATAAGGCTAATAGCCTGTTATTATCTGAGCAGTGGGTAGCTGCTTATGAAACATTCAAAGAAGTACTCGATTCACGCCCAGGAAATACTTCGGCCTTATTGGGTTTAGCAAAAAGCCTGGTCGTTCAAGGGCGGGGTGGTGAAGCCCGAGACATTCTAAACGCATTTCCCGTTAGCTCGGAATTTGCCAGCGCAGAGAAAATTAAACCGGTCGCCTTAGCTTTAGCCCGTTTTGAAAAGAATCATGCTGAAAGTGACTTGCCCATCGAGGCGACCTATAACCACGCCCTCCGCTTAATTGGTTTGGGCAATTTACCCGCCGCAATGGATGGATTACTCGAAGTGCTTCGCCAGGATAAGCGTTATCGCAGGGGTGAAGTGCGCCAGGTTCTATTAGGTCTTTTCGAAATTTTAGGGACGGATAATTCAATAACACGACAATATCAAGCCGAACTCGCATCGGTCTTGTTTTAGATTGGCATTTTTGCTCCCTAAATATAGCACTGGCTGGGTGTAATTTTGCTGGTTTTTGGCATCAAAGGAAAAAATTAGGACAATTAATAGGACATTTCTACTGCCCAATTTGCAATCCAATAGCTGAATGCTATTTTTGTGCTAATATAGTAGACTCTACTGCAAAAAGGGTGCTAGACCCTCCTCAAAACAGCAAA
>CAYVQU010000271.1:0-5409 GCA_964453155.1 uncultured Anaerolineales bacterium
AAGAGTCTACACCATGACTGATCATTTGCATCCTAGATGTAGGGTAGAGAATTTCAAAATTAAAGTCATCGACTAATTTAGACAAAGCTGCAGCAATTTCTGGGTAATCTGATCTGATTTGCTCGACTAAACGGTTGATCCGTCCCAAGCGCGATTCAACCGCAGCCTGGTGAAGTTCGGCCAACCATTCCGGGGGGAGTTGTCTCAATTCATCAGGATTGATACTGGTAGGCGTAGCCATCAGAGTGCTTACATCTTGATAAATAAACGCCACTCCCAGGTGCGCATTGAGGGCCGTAAAAATTGTTTCGGGTTGATACGGTTTGCGAATAAAATCATTACAACCGATAGCCAATAAATCCGCGCGATCTTGCTCTAGGGTACTGGCGGTCAGCGCGATGATCGGTACTTGTTGGCCCGCAGTCCCCGAAGCCCGGATTGCCTGCGTGGCCGCGATCCCATCCATCACCGGCATACGCATATCCATCCAAATCAGGTCAGGGCGCCAACTGTGGAAAATATCCACAGCTTGCTGGCCATTTTCTGCTGCTTGCAATTCAAAACCGAGGGGTTGGAGCAGTTCGATTAACAATGTGCGATTATCGGCTTGGTCATCGACCACCAACAGGCGGTATGTCGGTTGGTCTGGCGCCACACCGGTAACCTCCATGGATTTTTCAGCGTCAGCGACCTGATCGGTTTCGACCGGGGTAATCGGCAAGGTAAATGTAAAGGTGGAACCCCACCCCAGGCGGCTGCGAACGGTGATCTCGCCGCCCATCAACTGGACAAATTGCTGGCTGATCGCCAAGCCCAAACCGGTCCCCTCCTGGGTTTGGTCGCCGTGGGTCGCTTGCATAAAGGCATTGAATATTTGATCCAAATCCTCTGGCGGAATGCCCGGGCCAGTATCTTCGATTTCAAATTGCACCAGGTTTTCCGGCAGGGCCGTTACCCTGAGGGCTACATCACCATGATGGGTGAATTTAACCGCGTTGCCAATCAGGTTGATCAAGACTTGACGCAGCTTGCCCTGGTCTGCCAATATGGTTTGGGGTACTTCGTCTGACCGCTGCATCTGGAGGCCCAAACCCTTGGCATCAGTCCGGACTTCGAAGATGACCAGGAGATCATCCAGCAATGCCCACAAGTCAAATGGTACCGGATTGAGTTCTGCCTTTCCAGCTTCGATCTTGGACATCTCCAGAACATCGTTGATTAGGGCTAATAAATGCTCACCAGCTCGGTTAATGGTATTCACCCGAGTTTGCTGGGCTGGCGATAATTCTGGATCGCGTTCCATTAACTGGGAAAACCCTAAAATCGCGGTTAACGGGGTGCGGATTTCGTGACTCATGTTGGCCAAAAACGTACTTTTGGCCCGGTTAGCGGCTTCTGCTGCATTTTGTGCGGCCTCTGCCGCTTCCTTGGCTACCTTCAAATCAGCCTCAGCTTGCAGACGCTGGGTTTCATCCCGGATAATATCCTGGAAAATCATGCGGCCGGCATACTCGAAGAGCGAACCGCTGACGGTGACATGCATCAGGGTGCCATCTTTCTTCTTATCCAGGCGATCAACGAACACCGGCTCGCCCGCGCTGGTTTGCAAAAACTGGGTATCGCGCCACATGTTGAGATGTTCAGGGGCGGTGACCAGTTCGAGCATATTCATCCCAATGATCTCCTCACGAGTAACGCCGTACATCTCCAGGGCGCGTTGGTTGGCATCGATGATGACATGGGTGTCGTAATCAAGGAGTAGATTGGCATCACTGCCGCGGTCGAAGAGATCACGGTAAATTCGTTCTTGGTCTCCAGGGGCCAATACTTTGCCGCGTGATAAGGCCGCGGAGACCTGATCTGTCAGGATGGTGGTGCGCACTTTGTCTTGTAAAGCCTCGAAGGTGTGGGGCAAAGGAACAAAATGTTCATCTGAATAGGCCTCAACGGTTTCTGGAGGCCCTAGAATAATCAACTGCTGACCTAATTGAGCTTTGATGTGGTTAAAATAATCATGATCATAGCCCTGATCTGGGCGACGGTAGACACCCAGCGCCGGAGTTTGGGTGGAGGTCAACATCAAAGCCGCAGCCTCGGTTTCGGCATTGACCACCCGGCCCCACAATCCCATCAGGTCGAGTTGCGCCCGTAACATTGCTAAATCGTCGCCATCTTCACAGAAAATCAATACGGATGAGGGAGATAGTTCAGACATAATTCACTCCTAAGTCTCGTTCCAAACGGGCGGGTATTCGATCTCCCGGCCGAGTTCAAGGCATAGCCGGTTAACTTCTTCTTTCATTTCGATTATTCGTTCTTCGCGCCCAACCATCACTTGGTTAAACATCTCGATTTCAGCTGTTCTTTGCCGTAACGCTTCTTCGGCTACCTTTTGCTCTGTGATATTCCGACCCACAGCTTGATACTCTACAATTTGGCCGTTCTCATCAAAAATACCGCGATTTGACCACTGCTCCCAATATGCTTCTCCAGAATCTGGGGTCGCTTGGAATTCGTTCTCAAATATCGGGTTAGCAGGGGTCAGGGCTGCCAATTGTTTAAGAAAGTACTCACGCGCTGATACCGGAAGGTAGTCTATGATTTGGATTCCAATAAGTGCGTCAGCCGATATTTTCCGATGTTGGCAGTAGCTTTGATTTACAAATGTCAGGGTGGAATCGGGCTTGAAGCGCACCAGGAATTCAGTTTGATCTTCAACGATGGCGCGGTATTTACTTTCACTGGCCGCTAACTCTGCTGTTCGCTCAGCCACCAAATCGGCCAAATGATCGCGGTGGGTTTGCAGTTCAATTTCGGCATTTTTTCGGGCCGTAATATCCCGGGCGTTGTACAGCAGACGGTTACATGTTCCGTTATCATCGAACAAGGGTGTTATTGCCGTTACAGTCACATAAATGGAACCATCGGGCAGTTCGGTAAGTTCCTCATATTCTAATGACGCCCCCATATTTATTGTTTCCTGATATTTACTCAGAATAAATTGAATTTTTTCAGAAGGCACTTTAACAATTTCTCGCATAAAAGTTTCAATTTCCATCCCGATGACATTATCTAACTCAAAAATAGCCCCGGCTTGTTTATTGGCGTCGATAAACGGTTGGTTGAGGGTTTCGATTTGAAATGAGGTTTCATCTGTTACTTTAATCAAGGCCATAAATTCATTTGTAGAATTGAAGACCAGTGACAAACGCTCTTCATTTTCACGAATTAGAATTGCAGCTTGCTTCTGTGCGGTTATGTCTTGGACCGTTCCTACCATGAAGTGGGGATTACCCGCTTCGTCCAAATTTATTTCCCCATGAGAATGGACGATTCTTTCATTGCCATCCTTCCGGATTATCCGAAACTCGATATTATAGGGAATATTCCCGTTTACAGCCTGCTGGTTGGCTTGAATGACCTTATCACGATCATCAGGATGGACATGCGATATAAAGGTTTCAAAGGACACCTGCACTTCATCTGGCTCGTAACCAAACAAGCGATAAGTTTGGTTAGACCAGATATTTTTGTTTGAGCCAATTTCCCATTCCCAACTCCCCATCTGAGCGATTTTTTGGGCTTCTTCTAACCGTTTGGTGATTCTGGTGCGTTCCGTTTCAGACCGTTTCCATTCAGTGATATCCCAATTGACACCGACCATTCGCAGCGCTTGGTTATCTTCATCTCTATGAACCACCGCCATGCCTCGGATGTAGCGAATGGAGCCATCCGGCCAAACTACCCGGAACTCGGCATTAAAATCTTGGTCACCGCGCAGTGCCGAATGAACAGCACCATCCGCTTGAGTTAAATCATCTGGATGGACACTATTTTGCCAAATTTCATTTGGATCGCGACCATCTTGGGTGCTGGTGCCGTAGAATGCGTACATCGCATCGTCCCAGATGATAATGTCGTTTTGCAGATCCCAATCCCAGATACCAACCTGGGCCGCGTTGATAGCCAGGGTTAAGCGCTCTTCACTTACTTTTAACGCTTCTTTAGCCAAAACTTCGGTCGTGATATCTTTTCCAGTGGATACAAAATGAGTGATTGTTCCATCTGAGTCTCGCATGGGTACGATGGTTTGATCATAATGCCAGATTTCACCATTCTTTTTCTGGTTGATGACGACTTCATTAATTTGCCCTCCAGCCATAATTGTTGACCATAGCGTTTTGTAATACTCGGGTGGCATCAGGCCCGATTTTAGAATCCTGGGATTTTGGCCAATGGCTTCGGCTGCGCTGAAACCCGTAATCCGTTCAAAAGCGGGATTAACATATTCAATCGTGCCAGCTAAATCGGTCAAAATGAAGGGCGATTCAACCTGTTCTACAATGGCTGATAAGCGCAGAATTTCTTGTTCAGCCGCTTTCCGTTCAGATATATCGGTAAATGTGGTCGCAAATTGACCTTTTTGGGGTGAAAAGGCGTTGACTTGATACCAGCGCTCGATGGGTTCAGAATAATCATCGAAATGAATACTTTCTCCAGTAAGGGCGACCTGGCCATAGCGGCCAATCCAATCTGCCGGGTCATCTTCAATCCAGGGGAAGACTTCCCGAACCGTTTTCCCAATGACATCATTGCGATCAAGTTTTGTCATGGATTCGAAGGCCGGATTAATTTCCAGAAATCTATAGTCGCAGGGAACGCCATCTTGGTCCACAAGGACCTCATGTAATGCGAAGCCTTCATTGATATTTTCGAACAATGTTCGGTATTTTTCTTCGCTCTGTTGCAGTTTTTCCCGGGCCAGGACGCGTTCAGTGACATCCCAGTTGACCCCAACCATGCGGATCGGCTTGCCCGTTTCATCTCGATGGACGGCCGCGCTCCCTTGCATGTGACGAATAGTGCCGTCTGGCCAGATAACCCGGAACTCGGTGTGAAAATCTTTTTCACCGCGGAGGGCAGCGTGAACATCAGCTTCGGATTGGGGAAGATCTTCGGGATGAACCCCCTGGACCCAGGTTTCGTAGGTCCCCTCAAATTTATCTGCGGTGAGGCCATACAAGGCATACATGGCTTCATCCCAAATCAACTCATTTTCAGTGATATGCCAATCCCAAATCCCTACCTGGGCAGCGCTGGTTGCCAGGGCTAGACGTTCTTGACTTGCCTCCAAAGCTGCTTGAGTCTTAATTTTCTCAGTGATCTCAATTGCCGTACCCCATATGCGGATCAAATGACCATTTTCGATAACACTTGAGCCTGAGAGCAAACCGTTGACCTCGGATCCATCAGCTAATTGTTCTGATGATTCGTATTGATCGAAACGATATCCTAAATCTAGCCAATCTCTTACGATTGCGCGTGCTTTTTCTTCATCATCTCCATAAATTCCTTTAAGAACCTATCCGAAAAATAAATAGGAGTTGAAAAACAAGGCAAAACCTGATA
>CAYVQU010000272.1:0-5396 GCA_964453155.1 uncultured Anaerolineales bacterium
CGATTAGTTCAGCCGTCTCAAAATGGGAAGTTATTTTTGCACGCCTCCTAACCGTGGGCCCCGGCATCCATTACGGCTTTGATCAACCCTGGCTGGAGATGCATCGAGATGACCAAAATGCTCATATCCGGGTAATCCTCAAGTAATTTTGGGATTACGTGCAAAATCGGGTAGGGATTGTGGTTGTCTTTGGCAGTGGGTACCCGGACATCGAGGATCAAGACATCGATGTCGTTCGTCGTAAGCAGGTCATCCAACTGGTTGCCGTACATGGCCGTGGCAACAATTTCTATGTTGGTATTTTTACTTAAACGAAAGTGATATCCATCGATAATGCTGCTGTGATCTTCCAAAATACCGAGGCGGATGTGTTTGCTCATATCAGGTTCTCGTAATCTAAGATGATTGTCGGCTTTCTTCTCTGTTTTTTACCATAGTTACTGAATATTGGTAGGCGTATTACTACAAATGTCTAGATTTCTAGTCTAAATGTCTACACCTCAAGAAGGGGAAGTAAATGTATACTACTTGCACTAACCTGTTCAATCCCACATCTTCATGATTTTGCGGGTTGGAATCATAATATTATTGTGAAGTTGGGTACGGCCATGTGGGCGCGAGGGGGAAGCGCCCACATTTTTTTTGACAACCTTACAAAAATGTAAGGATTATTTGGATGGTACTTCTGATGTATTGGAAGCTGAAACGCAATTTGCTAAAACCATGATTAACAACGGCTGAAACATTGTAATTTGTTATGGAATGGTAATAAAATCTAGGATATAATCAAAACCGGTGACGTAGAGCTTTCATTACCTAAAACCAATAAAAGAATGCCTAAACGATATTTTCTTCCTGTTACCTTACTCATCCTGTTTTGCATGAGTATTTCTGCATGTGGAACCGGGGCTACTTCAACATCATTTGTATTAAATCAAGAGATCGTTGATCCTCGGTTTCGCGAATTTTATGAATGGATGGGCAGTGAACAGGTTTTAGGTCCGGCAATTTCCCCCAAATTTAGCCATGAGGGCACCGAATATCAATATACTTCGACGGTATTGCTGGTATTTTCGCCGCGCGCGGTGAGTAATCAACGGTTCCAGTTTGCGGCTCTTGGGGTAGATTTAGGGGTGGCTGAGCCGCCCATGAACCCCGATGCCCCCAATGGTCACAATATTTATTCGGGATTTATGGCCAAATACAACCAGATGGGGGGGGCACGCTATATTGGCTTACCGATTACCGAAGTGCGCTTCAATCATGAGTTGAAACGGGTGGAACAATACTTTGAAAATGCTGGTTTTTACCACCTGGAAGATGCAACCGGCGAGGTTTTCTTAATCCATTATGGATCCTGGAAATGTGCGGAAGCCTGTGGCTTTGACTCGCCTGATATCAGCCAGGTGGGGACGATTTCAAACAGCGATTCCCCCTTCGCCACCGCCGTTAGCCGCCTAGATCCTGGGTTTACGGGGTATCCGCTAACCGAACCTTACGTTGCTTTTGACGGGATGCTCGAGCAGATATTTGAGAATGTTGTGATTGTGGCTGACCCGAACAACCCCGGGGGAATTCGTTTGCGGCCCATCTTGGGCATGTTAGGTGTATCCGTTTCAAATAATAATCATGATGTGCCCCAAATTTTTCGGAATTATCTCAGCCGAAACACGGGGCAAGATTTGTCCGGTCCCCCCATTAGTGCTTATGCCGATTTGAGCAGTGATGTTGATCGCCAGTGCTTCGAAAATCTCTGCTTAGATTATCATTCCAATGCGCCCGATGATCTCAGAGTGCGCCCCGCACCTTTGGGCTACTCGTATAAAAACATGTTTTATCAACGGACGGATGGCAGCCGGGCCCAAAATGAAATTTCGATGCGAGTTTGGGAGGCCCATCCAATATTAGCCCAAGGACAAGCGCAGGTCATTGGTGTAAAAATCTCCGCCACCAATACCCCTTTGAAAAATTTTGAACCCGTGCTAACCCTGGTGGTCCCGGATGTGGGTGAAATACCTTATAATTTCCCACCGACCAATGAAGAAGGGATCACCAGTGTTAAACTGCAACCCATCGATATTCCCAACGGGACCCGGGTTGAGTATCAGGTTTGTGTGATGAACATGGACGAGCGATTTTGTTCAGTGGATGATTTCTTGGTATGGGAGCCAACTGAGTAAATTGATCATTTTCCCCAACCCCTCGCTAATGCTGAATTGCGAGGGGTTTTTCTTTTAAGGACGGGTCTCGGCGTAGAACGCAACTTGCTTGATCGGTGGGCCTAATGAAAAGATTTCGGTTTCAATCGCTACGATTTCATTGGGTGTTACCGGGGGCGCTAAGTTGAACTTCCGGAACCCACAGGGCAGGTCATTATCGTCAAAAGCCACCGCAACCAGGGTTGATTTTGATTCAGCTGATCCATTATCCTTCATTAAAATCTCAACCTGAAAATGGGCGGAATCTCCGTTCGGATTGATACTAAGCTGGTTCACTTTAATTTCCGGCTGAGAATAGCGTTCATCCCCCGCGGCAACCGGTAACCCGGTCAATAATTCAGTATGTACCTGGATCTCAGGTGGTATTGGGGGTGGGAAAAATGTACTCAGTACCATAATTTGATCGGCAGAGATGAGATTGAGGGCGCTATTCGCGGTCTGCGCTGCCAGAATATCCCCTTGGGGGGTTGTCAGGGTTATTAGGGCACTCAAATTTTCAATATTGAAGATCTGATTGTTTTCCGCTGAGATGAGACACCACAAGCCTTGATCCGCGGTGGGATAACAGGTTGGTTCCGTTAGGTTGACGGGGATGGGGGTGGGCAAATTAGTGGGTTGGGCTGGATTTGGATCAATTGGCAAAATTATTGTCATGCCAATGGTCAGGAAGTTGGGGTCCACTTGCGGGTTGGCAGCCAACAGGGTCGCCAGGGTAATATCATGCCGGTTGGCTATGGCTGAAAACGTATCGTTGGCTACCACGGTATATAGAACGGGGGTCGGCGTGGCCGGCAGGGGGGGCGCCGGCTCAGAAATAATGGCGGCCGGTGTTTCTGCCGGTAATGTCGTCGGGGTGGCGGTTTCTGGCAGAATGGGTAAGCCCTCAAAAGTCGGAATTGGACGTTGATTTAGGGCCGGTGGGGTACAACCCAATAGCACCAAATTCAAAACCAAGCCAATCAATATGAGGCTTCGTTTTAGCAAGTTGAAAAGTGTTATTTTCATAACAAGATTATACACTTCCTTGTCGGTTGAGCCAGCCTGTGCTAGACTAATATCGAGGTTTTTATGACGAATGAATCCATGTTTCACGAGGCTGTTGAGGCCATTCAGGCGGGAGAATATTTTCGTGCCAAGGATCTCTTAGCTCGCCTACTGAAAGCCGATAAAGATAACCCCGATTATTGGCTATGGATGAGTACGGTTGTCGAATCAGCTCGTGAAAGAGTTTATTGTCTGCAAAATGTCTTACGCCTCGATCCGCAAAATGCCGCTGCCAGGCGCGGCTTGATCCTTTCTGGAAAGATAAGGCCGGATGAAGTTCAACCCGTCCCACCGGTGCGCCGGACTTGGACGGCAGACCTGGACCTTGAGGCGGAACCCTTGACCGGGATCCAAAAGGTGCTGGCTAACCCGGTCCTAAGAGTAATATTCTTTATCGTTTCGGGCGTTTTAACAATAGGACTCATTTTAGGGGCGGTATTCGGAACCCGGGCAATATTACGTCCCCGGTTGACGATTACACCGCTGGCTTGGTCACCCACACCGACAGAAACCCCAACAATCACGCTAACGCCTGATCTCGATAAACCCTCCCCCACCCTGGAATTTACGCCAACCTTACAACCCTTATGGATGTTATTGGAAGCCACGTATACCCCGACTCCGCTTTATGTGAATACCCCTCATCCTCAAATGGAGGCTTATCGGGTAGGGATTCGGGCTTTAGAACGGGGTAATTATGAAGATATGCTGAGCTTCATGGAACAGGCGCAACGCAATAAACCGGATGCCCCCGATACCCATTACTATGTTGGAGAAGCCCACCGGTTATTGGGTAATTATGACGCGGCCTTGGAGGCTTACGATCAGGCTTTAGTGGTAGATGAAACCTTCGCCCCGGCCTATTTGGGACGGGCCTTGACCCGCCAGGCCCAAAACTCTCGGGCCGATATTTTGAATGATTTAGATCTCGCCATTGAACATGACCCGCGTTACAGCGCAGCTTATTTAGAACGAGCAATAATATTGGCAGCGAATGGCGAATATGCCGCGGCACTTACAGATTTAGAGGCCGCGGCCACATATAACCCGGGTGATCCCCGAATTTATTTCGAACGAGCTCAAATACTGCTGTCTCAGGGCGAGAGTAAATTGGCTTTAGAAAATGCCCAAGAAGCTTATGACCGTGATATTACTTCTTTACCGACCTATTTGATCATCGGACGGGCCTATCTGGTCAATGGTCAACCTGAAGAAGCATTGGATTTTGTGGAAACTTATGGGGCATACCAGGAAGAACTGGATGCCGATTATTGGGCTTTATTTGGCGCGATCCAATATGAAATTGGGGATGACTATTCTGCTGCCTTGTCAGCATTAGACCAGGCAATCACTCTTGACGATGAATTAGCCTTTGCCCATTACTATCATGGTCTGTCCGCCCTGGCTTTGGATGATTCTAAGCAGGCCACAAATGATTTGTTTGTAGCCCGTAACCTGGATCCGAAAAATTTCGAGTATAGCCTTGGCTTTGGTCTGGCGTTATTTGCGGATGAACGGTACCCAGAGGCCTATCGCCAGGTGAACTCCAGTGAAGCTCTCGTCAGTTCTGATTCTCAATTCGCACGCTTTTACTATTACAAGGCATTAACCGCCGATGCCTTAGCCCAATACGATCCGGCCAAAGAAGCATTCACAGCATTACTGGAATTACCTGCTGAGATCGTTCCAGCCGAGTGGATTGCGGCGGCCGAAGAATACCTGGCACCCCCGACAGAAACGCCAACTCCAACCGAAACACCCACGATTACGCTGACCCCAACCACTACGAATACGTTTACGATTACGCCAACTGCTTCCATGACGCCCTCACCAACAGCTACCCCAGAAATTACGCCCACACTAACACCAACCACTACGCCTTCAGCAACCCCAACCCCATAAGTGGGTGGCGGTGTGTCTTTTTAGAAGAATTCAAATGAATTTCCCGCCACACTTGAGTGGATTCCGGTTTGACATTGGATATCTATAAAAAATCTTTCAGAATTTGCTTCGATAGCTGCAATGGATCATGACCACAATAAGTAAACCAGGTAGAAAAAACTTCCAAATATTATTACCTCATGTTACGCACCGAGTAGAGCGTAACGGGATAGAATCAGGTCAAGGAGGTCG
>CAYVQU010000273.1:0-5391 GCA_964453155.1 uncultured Anaerolineales bacterium
TTCAAGGTGCAAAAAAGTGTCCACTAATTTCTAGCTGTTTTTGAACCATCCCAAAGAATCCCGTTACAACCCAAAACTGTTCAGGTGTGACGGAACATATTGACCGATTTTGCTTCTACTGCAAACCGACAATAACTAAGACCTTCCAGGTTTAGAAAACCTGGAAGGTCTGGCCTTTAAAAAATGAAGCCCCCGCAAGCGGGGGCTTTGGTCACATTATCTCGATTTCGATGTTAGCGGCTATGCCGGGATAATGCAATCTACGGGGCAAACTTCGATGCATTGGCTCTCGTCAAAGTAGCCTTCGCACTCGACGCACTTTTCGAGTTCGATTTCATAAATTTCATCGCCTTCAAAAATTGCTTCGGTGGGGCATTCGGGTTCGCAAGCACCACAAGAGATGCATTCGTCTGTGATTTTCAGTGCCATGTTGCTTCCTCCAGAAAAATATTGTGAAATTCCTTACTTGTTTGGGTTTATACCACCTGGAAAAACCCATGTCAACAGAAAGATGTCATATAAAAAAAATGACGATCAACGCCCGATTTGCTGAATGTAATTAAGTACGGTGCGGCTTGTGCGCAAAATAAAACTGGCAAAATTTACCGCCCCGCCTGAGCAGATTTCGGTTTGATCAAAATACTTGAATTAGGGTTTTCCCGAAATCCGCTTATAAGACTTTTCTCAGAAATATCCTGATTAGGGCCAATAAAATCTTGAAACTAAACCAACCGCGGTATAATTTCGGCAATTCGGGAGTGGTTGGGCCCCGGTGGGTTCCCCAGTCTTCAAAATTGGTGGCGGGTCGCGTTGCGGGCCGCGGTGGGTTCGACTCCCATCCACTCCCGCCAGTTTTCATTGTGGAGTTTCGAATGGGGAATGGTGAGTGGGGTTTGGGAGGGAATATGCCTGAAAACAAACTGAAAGAGAGGACGAAGCAGTTTGCATTGCGAATCATTCGACTGGTAGAAGCGCTGCCAAGTTCAAAAACTTCACATGTAATTGGCAACCAGTTATTACGGTCGGGAACGTCGGTAGCAGCAAATTATCGAGCCGTTTGCCGGGCCAGATCGACAGCTGAATTTGTTGCCAAGCTGGGAATTGTTGAAGAAGAAGCCGATGAATCCTTGTTTTGGATGGAATTATTAGTTGAATCAAAAATTGTCGAAAGATCTAAACTTGAATATTTAATGAAAGAAGCAGATGAGTTGATTGCTATCACGGTTGCTTCGATCAAAACTGCCAGGAAGAGAAAATGAATCCGATTTCCGAAATCAAAACTCCCCAATCTCCATCACCTCATCCTGATACTTATGCAGACATAATCCGGCGTGTTTTTCGGATTGATGATACGACTTGGGGTACGGAGAAAGATGGATATTACATTCGTTATCGGGGGCAACTACTGATCGATTCAGAAGCGGCGTATGAGCAGGTCACAAATGCATTAAGACCGCTAAATATCACGCCCTTGTTCCGAGTTATTGATGGCACGCAATCAATTCTATTGATCAAAGGGGTGAATCAACCACGTCCCTCCAAAGTATGGGTCAATATTTTGTTATTTGCATTAACCGTTTTGAGCATGCTCTATGTTGGAACCATGTACACGCTGGGGGGGATCTACGATGGTCCAGCTGCTCCGGCTATGGATGTCCTAATGCCCTATATTCAGCAGAGTATCGGGGGCGGGATCGCCTTTACGGTTAGCATGTTGGGGATTTTGCTCGCCCACGAATTTGGCCATTATTTTATGGCGCGTTATCACAAAACGGAAGTCTCGCTGCCCTACTTCTTACCCTTCCCCAATCTCCTGGGAACCATGGGGGCCGTAATCCTGACGAAAGAAGTTCCCCGCAATAAGAAAGTATTACTAGATATTGGAATTGCCGGTCCGTTGGCGGGATTAGTTGTGACGATCCCGGTATTGTTCATTGGATTGGCAACCTCAGATCTTCATCAGCTCCCCGCGGTTTTATCGAACCAGATTGCCTTTGAGGGCAATTCACTTTTGTATCTAGCGGTCAAATATTTAGTACACGGGATGTGGCTGCCACAACCTGTCGATTTTGGAAATATTTCGCCCTTCATCTATTGGGTCCGTTACTTTTTTACCGGACAACCCTTACCACATGGTGGTATCGATGTCACCATGAACTCGGTTGCTTTAGCTGGCTGGGCCGGATTGCTGATTACGGGTCTCAATCTCATACCTGTTGGTCAACTTGATGGTGGTCATTTGCTTTACGGGATTTTGGGCAAACGTACGCAAAAAATTGTCCCCTTCATCGTCGGAGCGTTACTCCTGTTGGGACTTGTCTGGACTGGTTGGTGGCTGTGGGCGTTGCTCATCCTGGTCTTCAACCGCCGGCATGGAGAGCCATTGGATGAGATTACGCCTATTGATGATAACCGCAAGTTGGTCGCCATATTTGGGCTCATCATCTTCATCCTGATATTTATTCCCGTTCCGATGACGGGTCCGTTCTAAATCATAGCGATCCCCCACTGGAGACCCCTGAGACTGTTCAGGGGTTTCTTTTCTTAAAGATTTGACATTTCTATCCCTTTGGATCATACTTGGGAGAAAGTCACAGTTCACTGCAGATATCCAGACCGGAGCGCTTCTTTTAGCTGTCCATGCCGACCAGGGAAATCCAATGGAAAAATCTCGTGACCAATCTCTTCTAAGAAACTTCATCTATAATCTAGCGGTTACGCCTTTCGCCGGGTTGATCGTTGGGATCATCGCGCTCAGCAATACCATTACTTTGGGTGCCCTAGTTTTCTCTGAGTCGCTGCCGGGTTACATTCCATATGGAATTGGGGTGGCGTTGTTCAGTGGATTGGTTGTATCCATATTCGTTACTTTATTTGGGACTACTCCTGGGTTGGTTGCTTACCCTCAGGCCGCCATCGCTACCATTTGTGCCTTGCTAGTTACCCATATCAAATCTGCCATGCCGACTTCGGCCTCGGAAGTGGAGGTATTCTCCACGATTGTAGCTGCTTTATGGCTGAGCACTTTCTCTACCGGGCTAATTTTTTTCATTTTTGGCCGTTTAAAGATTGGCAAAGCCTTCCGATTTATGCCCTACCCGGTTTTTGGTGGATTTCTTGCCGGGCTGGGTTGGCTGATCATCAAAGGGGGCTTTAAAATGATGGTGGCACTGCCCCTCCAAATTTCCAGCTTAAGCCAATGGCTTTACGCGGATTATTTTTATCAATGGTTTCCCGGTTTTATCCTAGCAATCTTAATTTTTATCTTTCAAAGAAAAATCCGCAACCCGTTGGTATTACCAGTGATATTACTGTTGAGCGCCGGGGGCTTTTATGCCGCCATCTATGTGCTTAACATTCCCTTTTCACAACTCGCGGAAGATGGGTGGTTACTAGGAACATTTGGAAATCGGACCCTCTGGCTGCCAGTTGACCTGCGAATTGTGCTGCAGCAGGCCCACTGGGATGTCATTGGGCAAAATACATTTACGTTTGTCACCATAACCTTCACCAGCCTGCTCGGAACCCTTTTCAACTGCAGCGGGATAGAACTGGTTGCCAAAGAAGATATCCGGTTGGACCGAGAATTACAAGTATCCGGTTTTGCAAATATGCTGGCCAGCCTGGGGGGTGGCATTATTGGTTATCATTCGGTCAGCCTGTCTACAATCTCAAATAAATTTGGTCTTCGGAACCGGTTGGTGGGATTGGTAGCTGCCGGCATGGTAGGTTTCACCTTGTTTTACGGTGCCGCGGTGCTCTCCTATGTGCCGCGCATCCTGGTCGGGGGTTTATTGGTCTATTTAGGAATCTCCTTTCTCTACAAATGGGTGATTGAATCCTGGAAATTGCTTTCAAAAGCGGAATATCTGGTCCTTATCATGATCCTGATCGTAATCAGCACCTTTGGCTTTTTAGCAGGCGTGCTGGTGGGTGTGGTTTCTACCGCCATACTGTTCGCGATCAGCTACAGCCGGATCGATATCATTAAAAGCACGCTAACAGGTAAAAATTTTCATAGCAATTTCAGCCGCTCCCCCCATCACGACCAATATCTGCATGATCAGGGGGAATCTTTGCTGATTCTGAAACTGCAGGGGTTTATCTTTTTTGGAACTGCGTTTAATTTGATGCACTCAATCCGTACCAGGATAGACACGGTAGATAAATTGCCCCTGCGTTTCATCGTTTTAGATTTTCGGCTGGTCAACGGAGTTGATTCATCAGCCTTAAACAGCTTTTTGCGGATACGTTATCTGGCCGAAAACAACGATTTCTTCCTGGTTTTTTCGGGTCTCAATTCTGAGATTGAGGGTCAATTAATCAGCGAGAACGTATTGGTTTCCGATAATCCAGCCACCCAATCTTTCCCGGATATGGACCACGCTGTAGAGTGGTGTGAGCACGAAATTTTGTCAGCAGATAAGGTTACTTATGAATTTCAACCCTCACTAAGATCACAATTACGGGCAGAGTTTTCGGACGAAGAGGGCGTAACTGATTTCTTCAATTTCCTGGAGCGCAAAGAATTTGCTGAAAAGGCAATCATAATTTCGTCTGGCGCCCCGCCTGAAGGTTTATTTTTCATTGAAGCGGGTGAAATTTCAGTCCGCCTGGCAACCGGAGATGGAGATTTTATCCGTCTACGAACCATGGGAGCCGGCACAATAGTGGGCGAATTGGGGATGTACCTTGGTAACCCGGCCAGTGCCGAAGTTATTGCCGAAACCGATAGCATTGTCCATCAACTCACAATTGAAGCACTTGACCAAATGGAAGCTGAGAAACCAAAAATTGCAGCCGCCTTCCACAAATATATGGCAACGATGTTGAGTAAACGCCTGATCGATACCAATACGACCTTGCAAGCATTACTGGATTAACAACCACATGCCTTTAACTAAACCTACGGAGCTACAAACCCTCTGCCTACACCACAACGACACCGACGGGCGCGCCTCGGCCGCAATCGTTCGGCGAGCCCTTGGCCCCCAAGTAAGGCTTTACGAAATGAGTTATGGGGATTCACTCCCACTCGAATATTTACTGACTGCTGATCATCTCATCATTGTTGATTTCTCACTCCCCAGGGAGGAAATGGAAAATTTGGCCGCTTACCACCAAATCACCTGGATAGATCATCATAAATCGGCAATTGAAGAGCTTGCTGGCAGTGCAGACGATTGGCCCGGCATTCGAGATGTTGGCGAGGCGGCCTGTGTGCTAACCTGGCAATACTATTTTCCAGATCAAAGGGTTCCCAAATCGATTAAATTAATTGGAGACCGTGATATTTGGCGGTGGGCAGAACCAGAAACCGGACCCTTCAATGAAGGGATTAGAGTCTATTCACAATAAGGGGTGAACATGGTAAACCAGTCCAAACTGAGC
>CAYVQU010000274.1:0-5357 GCA_964453155.1 uncultured Anaerolineales bacterium
AAAAACCAGACCAAAAGGAAAGGGAACAATGTCTTCCATCAACCAAAAATTCAATCAACTCGGGGTCATCCCAGTGGTTGCCATCGAGGATGCCAAAGATGCTGCTTCGCTGGGCAAAGCCCTGAATAACGGTGGCCTGCCCTGTGCCGAGGTAACTTTCCGCACTAACGCAGCTGCCGAGAGCATTCGCACATTGGCGAGCCAATTCCCCAATATGCTAGTCGGGGCCGGCACTGTGCTGACCGTGGAGCAAGCCCAGAAAGCAATTGACGGCGGTGCCAAATTCTTGGTGACGCCTGGTTTCGACGAAGAGGTGGTGGCCTTCAGCCTTGCGCGGGGGATGCCGATTTATCCGGGCGTGGCTACACCAACGGAAATCAACATGGCCATCAAAATGGGACTGACCACACTCAAGTTTTTCCCGGCTGAAGCTCTGGGTGGGTTGCCAACCCTCAAAGCGATTGCTGGTCCCTACACCCAGGTGCGCTTTATCCCTACCGGCGGCATCAACCCCCAAAATTTACCGGACTACTTGAGTTCTCCTGCAGTGGTGGCTTGTGGCGGCAGTTGGCTGGTTAAGAAAACACTGATCGCGAATGGCGATTTCGATACAATCACGAAACTGGCGGCTGAAGCTGTTCAGACCGTCCAGAGAATCAGGAGCAAATAAATGGTCAAGAGAATTGTGACCCTTGGTGAAGTCATGCTGCGCTTGAAATCACCTGGTTTCGAGCGCTTTTTCCAATCCCCAATGCTGGAAGCCACCTTTGGCGGTGGCGAGGCCAATGTAGCCAGTTCGCTAGCCAACTTCGGGCTGGCAGCCACCTTTGTTACCGCACTCCCCCCAAATCCCCTGGGGGATGCCGCCATCCGGGCGTTGCGCGGTCTGGGTGTCGACACCTCCCAAATCAGCCGGCAGGGTCAGCGGGTCGGCATTTATTTCCTGGAAGCGGGTGCCAACCAGCGCTCCTCTAACGTTGTGTACGACCGGGCGGATTCGGCCATCAGCACTGCCAAAGCATCCGATTTTGATTGGGATACGATCTTTGAAGATGCAGGTTGGTTCCATATTACCGGAATCACACCTGCGATCAGCGAAACTGCTGCTAAACTGGCTTTGGTAGCTGTCCAGAAAGCCCAGGAAAAAGATGTTACCGTTTCTTGCGATTACAACTATCGCAAGAAGTTGTGGAAGTATGGAAAGACGGCCCCTGAAGTGATGGCCGAAATTGTGCGTTATGTGGATGTGGGCATTGCCAACGAGGAAGATTGCCAACGTTCCATCGGAGTCAGCGTTGATGCAGGTAATTGGGAACAGGCCGTCCATAGCGGAGAATTAGATACAGCCCGTTATCAAGCTTTGGCTGAGAAGATGTTTGCAACTTTCCCCAACTTGAAATACCAGACCATAACTCTACGTGAAAGCTTCAGTGCCAGCCATAATGGTTGGTCAGCATGCCTTTACAATGGATCAGAATTTTTCGTCAGCCGCCGCTACGATATCACCGATATCGTCGACCGAGTTGGCGGTGGGGATTCTTTCGCTGCGGGCTTGATTTACGGGCTTCATACTGGGATGACAGATGCGGATGCGCTTGAATACGCAGTGGCAGCTTCATGTTTGAAACACTCGATCTTAGGTGATATCAATTTGGCGACGGTCGAAGAGGTAAACCGTTTGGCAGGTGGAGATGCATCTGGGCGGGTTCAACGGTAATGGATGAATCGATGAAGAAGAAATTCAGCGCTGCGACAGAGCGTGCATCTTCCTATCCCAATTATGGTACCGATTGGTTTTGTAGTTTTGCCTATACCCCTGTAACTGGCTTGGGCTATGAAGAAGGAATTCATCGGCGCGACCCAAGCAGTATCATAAAGGTGGGAGATCTCTACTATGTTTATTACACAAAATCCGTTGGAATATTCTTGGGACGTGGTCATTTTGGTGATCCAGATTTGAAGCTTTTCCCTTGGGACAAAGCCGATATTTGGTACGCGACATCTCCTGATGGCATTAACTGGACCGAAAGGGGGTGCGCTGTTTCCAGGGGGGCAAAGGGTGACTTTGACGACCGCACGGTCTGCACACCAGACGTATTGGCGCATGATGACAAATATTACCTGGTATACCAAACCCAAACCATGACAACAACTTATACCGGTATCACTGAAAACGTGGGGATGGCGGTAGCCTCCTCGCCTGATGGTCCCTGGGAGAAAGTACCATCCCAAATCATCCAGCCAATGGAAAGTGGCTATTGGTTTGGCGACACCGGCAATTATAACCAAGGATATTTTTGGGGGGTCACTCATGATCCAATGCTGTTATTTTACAAGGGGAAATATTGGTTGTATTACAAGTGTGGTGTTCAACGTGATCCCGGTCCAAAACCTGCTCATCACATGCGATATGCTGGTCCAGACACTCGTTGGGGTGTGGCTTTTTCTGAAAGTCCAACGGGACCTTATTCTCATTCTGAAAAAAATCCGGTGACCAACAGTGGTCACGAAACCTTGTTGTGGTATTACGATGGGGGGATCGGGGCACTCCTAAACCGAGATGGGCCAGAAAAAGAAACCATTCAATTTGCCCGTGATGGGATCAATTTTGAAATCATGGCTAGAGTAGAAAATTCTCCCCAAGCTGGGGGAGCGTTCCGGTGCGAGAAAAGTGACGACTATCCACTAAAGGGTTTGCAATGGGGGTTATGCCATCTCGATGAACGTGGTTCGCTCTGGAACCACATGGTCCGGTTTGACATAGATACGCGCTTGACCTATGTTCAAGCGTTAAGTTATCCAAGATCAAATAACGATAGTATTTTCTAAAATATATCCAATGAGAAAGGCTTATCACGTCAGTCGGTTGTTCGCTAACTCTAGCAAAGCAGATATCCAAAAAGAATAGTCACATCTCATGATAGGAATTACGCAGTTGAGTGCAGAATGTAAACCGGTTGAGCCAGATAAGAGCGGATTGCAAATATGTCAACACCGCGTTCATCGCTATGGCCATCCAAGCTGGTTTGACCTGCCCAATCACCAACCCCCTGGTGACCGAAGTCAGTACTGCCGTTTTGGCTGCCGATCTCTCCTTAGGGAAAGATGAATTCGGGATGCGGTGATATCGCCAACGACAAAAAACGCAATAAGGTGAAACACATCTTGCAACTCCCTGCAAAACATTTTCGGCTTCAACAATTGGCCGATGGCGTATATGCCGCGCTCCATGTCGAGGGCGGATACGCCATTGGCAATGCGGGGATCATTGACCTGGGCGACCGCACCCTTATATTCGACACCTGCTTGAATCCTCGGGCAGCTAAAGACCTTCAGATGGCCGCTAAAACCTTGACTGGTCGTCCCGTTGACAGCGTCATCAACAGCCATTGGCACCATGATCATACCTGGGGAAATCAAATTTTTGGTGTAGATATTGCAATTATCTAAACTGAAACAACTCGCAAAATGTTCCTGGCCGAAAATGGGCATGGCCTCTATAACCGTACTTATTTCGCGTCCGCACTGGCATGCCTGGAAGATACGCATAATCAAATTCAGACAACAACGGATGAAAATCAACGCCGCCAATTGACCCTTTGGCGAGATTATTATGAAAGCATTGTGGATGCCAAGCCTGTTCAAAAATCTCGGATTCCCAACTTCACCTTTGACAAACGCCTGGAAATTCACGGTTCAGAACGCTCTGCTATCCTGATCGAATTTGTCAATACGCACTCTGAGAGTGATACAGTGCTGTTCCTGCCTGAAGATAAATTCGCCTTCATGGGGGATCTGCTCTGTGCGGATTATCACCCTTGGCTACCTGAAGGCGATCCAAAGAAGTTCTTACATGCATTGAGCAATATAGCAAAGCTTACTCCTGAGAAATTTGTTCCGGGGCATGGGACCGTTGGTGAGGGTAGTAGTATTACAACGATGATAGATTACATTTGTAACTTGAACAGGTTAGCTGAGAAAATGATCACAACCGGGGAAACGGATGTAAATGATGGGATAGCCATTCCAAAACCATACAATGAGTGGCTTTTTGCTTCGTTTTTTTATGATAAATTGCAATTTCTTTTACAACGTTTGCTAAAATAAAAGCAAGATTCGTAACACTATTAGTGGTTTGGATGCACTGAATTATTAAAGAAATCTGTTGTTTTTATTTGTCTAAGAAAAAGGTTACAAAACTTTCACTTTTATTATTGGCGGTTTGACGGAATTTAAACGGCGGTTTATCGGCGGATCCCAACATAGCGCCCCGAAAATTAAACTTCCCGTTCAACCATTAAGAAATGCCTCCTGAAACCTGCAGGTCGTAAGCCCCAGTCCTGTACAGACCAGAAAAACTACCATTTTAAAGGCAAAAAGCACCTTTTTCAGGTGCTTTTTAGCTCATTAGTAGCGGGGCCAGGACTCGAACCTGGGACCTTCGGGTTATGAGCCCGACGAATTTTCACTCATAACTAACATATTCTGTTTTCAATCGAACCGATTTTTTGAGATAAGAACATCTCTAAACGTAACCGCATCTTCTGATGTAAACCAAAAAAATTAGGACGCGAACCAGAATTTCATACAGGGCAATTGCTATGATGGGGGCTAAAGTATCACCATATCCAAAACAAAAACCACCTGAAAGGAAAAACCATGATTGAAACTGTCAAACATTTTCTGGCCGACGACAGCGGCCAGGACTTTGCCGAATATGCACTGATTCTGGGGGCCATCGGCGTAGTAGCCATCGCCGTCATCGTCCGTTATCGCGATGAATTGATCGCGGCCTTCAATGCCGGGATCGAAGCCTTGCGCACCGCTCGCGGAGGCTGAAATTGAGCATCTTTCGCTCCGGGAAGAAAAACGAGAAAGGACAGACCCTTCGTCGTTGCTCACATCGTCCCGATGCTCTTTCGGGGGGACAAGCCCTGGCAGAGTTCGCCCTGGTTCTCCCCATCCTGGTACTGCTTTTCTTTGGCATGGCTTTTGCGGCCTGGTATGCCTTTCGAGCTACCGCTGCAGATTGGGCCGTGTTCATCGCTGGCGTCGCGCGGGGTTCATACAACACCCCTGCCAATGCAGACACGTCCATTTTGTGGTCTGATGCGCGGTCGAGTATCAGCACTGGTGCCAATTTAGGAGACCGGCAGGTCAATTCCCGACTAGAATTCAACCAGGAACGGAACTGGCTATATGGGATTGTCCTGCAGGAAGTTCATCAGGCCCGGACGAATTTCCGCTTGTGGCGTTTCTATCCCGGACCACCAACAGGAGAATGGGATTGATGGTACGTTATCCTGCTCTCATCAGCCACAAATCATATTCTGATACGGAGAAACGTAACGAGAAAG
>CAYVQU010000275.1:0-5340 GCA_964453155.1 uncultured Anaerolineales bacterium
TAAAATGTGTGTTCATGGAACCTCCCTATGGTTCAAACGGAGTCAACAAGGTTTCGGCCATCCAGCCTTCGATTTCATCCAGGGTGCGGACTTTGGCCCAAACATAATCGCCCGATTGGGCGCTTTCACCCAATAAAACCAAAGGGGAGCCATGTCCCATCCAGGTCAAGGCATTGCCTTGCGGATCGGCGCGCAGATAAGCGCCAGTCTCAACATTCACTCTGGCAAGATCGCCAAATGGGAGTGGATAGAGCAGGCTTTCAGCCATCCAGCCGTTCAAGCAGCCATTTTCGTAACAGATCATCACCCATAACCACATGTGTCCGGCGTCTTCTTCAATTTGCGATAACCATTCGAGCACACTGCCATTTTCAAGCTGGATCAGGATGCGGCCGTTCGGGGATTCTCGGATATTGCCCCCTTCGAAATTGGGTGCCCAGACCAGATATAATGGGCGGGGTGTCACCGTAAAGGTGGGCGTTGGCGAGGCTGTCTGGGTCGGAGTATCCGTAGGGGTGGGGGACGGCGTCTCCGTAGGAATATTGGTTGCCGTTAAGGAGGGTTGGATGGTAGCTGTCAGAGTCGGTGTATTGGATGTTGTCGCCGTGACTAACGGTTCCAGGGTGACTGTGCTATGGGCAACAGCAAAGGTAGCTTGATCGGGCCGCGTCAGAAACAGGCCAGCTACCAACCCGATGATCAGGCTAGCCAGGAGAAAAAGGCCGCGAAAATCTGTGAAGAAACGGCGTTCAATAGACTTCATGGCGAAAATCCTTATGCTGAGACGGCGGGATCTGAACAGGCCGCATCTCGGGTGGTAATGCCAGCATCACATGCCAGAACAGGAATCCATACAGGGGATAATTCTTGGAAGGATAGGAGCCGACGATCAACTGGTTACTGCCAACCCAGGCTTGCTGATCGATCTGTGCGGCAACCCGGCAAAAAGTTGTATCGCAATAAGACCAGTCAACGCGATCGTCAAAAACATGCGGCCCTTGCAAGAAAACGTAGACATGGGACCCCGGTTGGTAAATGCGCATGGCCAGTAACTGATCGTAATCATCGGGTCCGGTAGGTAGATATTCCTGGTTCCAGAGCACCGTGCCTACTGCCACCCACAGAGATACCACTCGGCCCAGGTCCCAGAAGGTCACTTCGACCAGATTGAAACTGCTCCGCATCCAGGGGATGGTACAGGTGGCGGTCACCAGGCCATAAAAGCCCCAGATTGGTTGCCTACCGCGATCATCAAACTGCATCTCTCCATCGGGAACATCTTCGGGTGAAACAGTAATACCCGCCCAGTTCTGGCAAAGTTTCAAAGGAATCCTTTCGCCGGGGGTTATTTCCTGCGCCTGAACCGGATTTGCCAGGAATAGGCTTTGGAATAAAATCAGGCCCAATAAAAAATATCGTTTCATCGGTACCTATGGCACACACACATTTTCAGGTTGGGCAACCGCGGCGGAGGCAAAAGCATGCACCGGAACGGAGGAACGCCCGACCAAAGAGAGCAAGAAAGTGGAGACGGGAAAGGAGAAATACACCCCAACTGCCGGTTCTTCACTGGACCAATTCCCCAAACCGCTCCCTAATCGAATGGGTCGGGGTGGGTAGCTGCTCAGTGTGCTCCCTTCGACATCCTCTATTACGCGTACATCGAAGGTATATGCTTCCAGTTCTCGATACGCTGCCGCTGCGTTGACATACTGAACCGCAACATTTTGAGCGACAGTGGCTTTCAGGAGAACGGGAGCAGGACCATCACAACCTCCGCTGGCAACCGAGACGCCGGACCAATCGCGCCCCATCGAAACCCCAATCAAAGCCGCCTGTTGGGCCACCTGGTAGCTCCAATTCCGGGCCTCGAAGAGCAGATATACATCCACCAGCGCCGTTGTTATCAAGACAAAAATCAATAAGATGAGTAGGGACAGGATGGTGACCTGACCATGTTCCTTGTGAGCACGGGGGCGTGGGTGCCTGGGTGCCAATAGGAAATCTCCCCTTCTCTCCTGCTCCCTTTCACCTTCGCGTAACGAAGTGAAGCATAGTATGCCCTTTGGGTATCCCTTTGGGGGATTGCTCCCCATCACGGATATCGCTCCACCAGACTGCGGTGGGAAACCCGGATGGTGATCGGGATCCCGTCAATAATAGGAATATCAGGGGTATAAGTCACAGTGGATTCCAGGCGGAAGGGGGATCCAAATGCCATGGTATTCAAAGCAGTTGGTGTAATTTCTGTGCCGTTGTCATTGTAGATTTTGACGGTCGCCGCGCTGACCGATCCACCACCCAGAACGTTCGTGTTGAGTGACGATTGGATGGTGCTTAGCGCCCAGCCCCATTCATCCGGTTCCAGGCTCAAGCCCCGGGCCGCAATGAAGGTGCCACTCTCCAAAGATTGGCGGATATCCACACCCCGCGACAATTCGATTCCACCAAACACCAGAGGGATCAGGATCAACAAAGCCAACAGTAGTTCGAGCACACTTTGCCCGCGTTCGAGTTGGTTTCCTCTAAGGGGATGCTTCGGGAAAGTTGGCCGGGTAAGTGGTTGATACGTTGATTTTTCCTGTTGAAATTCTTTCATCAGAACCCGTCTCGGAGCAAGCTGCCGAAAGAGCCATTTCACCAATGAAATCAATACGTTTATAAGCAACGCCACTAATCCCCAAAAAACTAAACTAACAACCAGTGAACTAAGAACCAAGATCCACATTGATCGCTTCCAGTTTCAGGGCAATGGATTGGGCCACAGCATAGAGAGCTGCACCCAGAACCGTAATGACGATGGCACCCACGATGATGTATTCCAGGGCGGCTTCGCCCCGGTGGTGTTGAGATCGCAACATAATTCCACAAATCAAATAGGAAGGTGGGGGCAGTTACCTGCCCCCGGTTGATATTGGCGTGGTCATCTGGACCACGTTTGGCTAAGGACTCGCCGGCACATTGATGCCAGAGATCCAATTCGCCACGTTACTGCCTTCGTCGCTGGCCGATTGGACAATTGACCAGATCGCGACGCCGAGTACGGCCAGGGCAATGGCACCCATGACGATGTACTCCAGCATCGATTCACCGCGGTGTTCGGCCTTTCGAAGCATACGCATCACCTCCTTTCAAGATAGTTGGTGGTTGATAGTGGTTAGTGAGTAGATTGCCATCCTTCTGCCCACTAACCACTATCAACCGTCCACTAGAACCCCATTCCCTGTAAACTGGCGATCAAACGGGCGGCCAGGGGGAAGACCAGGACGAAGAGCGCGGGCATCAACAGGGCCGGGAAAGCCATCAGGATCAGCCGGGAAGGGATCTTCTGCAGCTGCTCCCGGGAGCCGGTCTTCATTTCCTGTTGCAGGCTCTCCATCACCTGCCGCAAAGCCTGATCTAAATCAAGGGTTCCTTCTTGAGCCGCGTTCGTCCGGGCGACCAGATCACTCAAAAATGGCAAGCCGGGGACATTTTGGTCTAATTTCTTTAGCACTGCCATCCCGTTATCGCCCAGACCCATGTCTAGATATTGCTCCATAGCACGGGCAATGGGAGCGGGGTTATTCTGGGCCACATCCTGTAAGGCCAGGAGCAAGGTGCCGCGCAGAGTTAGCCGGATCCGCAAGTCCAGCATGAACTGCCAAACAGATTGCATCAGGCCGCGTTTGCGGTAGCGCGTCAGCCATATCCGGTACAGGGAGGGCAAGAGTGCCAGGAGCAAGGCCAAAAATTGGTGGGTAAGCAGGTAAATACTGATCGCAAGGGCCGCTCCGCCCAAATAGATTGCTACCCAGGGAATGTGATCCAGACCCAATAGGGCGGCCATCGAAGTCTCCACCTGGGTTTCGGTACTGTCAGATACCTGGCGGTCGTAACTACGCAGCAAATTGAACCGTCTCTGTCGAGGCAGACTGAATAGTTGGATAAAACCTGATAGCAAGGCATAGGTCAGGATAGCAAATCCTAAACCGTATCCCAGGATCGATAGCCAGAAAGTCCAGGTGGATACTGTGTCGAGGAAAATAGATTGATCCACCGTTATCTGACCTTCACCGGACAATATCGCCAGACCCAAATTGAGACTGGAAGGACGAGAAAAACAGAGAGTATGATTTTGATCCAGATTGCCATGATCAGATTTCCAAAAACTGGATTTCGGATTCGATATACAAACTACCCAAAACGCCCAGCCCGGCTGCAGCCCAAAAAATGATCAAATGACTGAGACTGTCTTCGAAATACATCCGCCAGCTTGCTTCTGTGCTGACGAAGACCAAAGCGCCAGCCAATACGGCCTGTAAGACCCGGGCTGTACTGCGGATCAAGGTCAGGCTCTGGCGGCTAAGGTTATGGAGTTCCCGTCGTCCCTCGACATCTGTACGCAGCATTTCTAATGTGTCTTGGAAGATGGCTGGGGTAGTCTGCTGGGCATGCGCTAGAATGACGGCAAATTGTCTTAGACTGGGGACTGGCAATTGCCTGAATGGTTCCACAGCTTGACTCACCGGTTGGTTGAGCTGGATTCGGCGGATGACTTCAGCCGTTGTCTGGTGGATTTCTCCCCCCGGTAGTTGTTGGTGGGCTGCTAACAAGGCCTGGCTGACTGAACGGACCAGCGGGTATCTGGCCGCAAACTGCAGGATCAGATCGCCAGTTTGTCGGTTCAATCGGGCCAGGCGCTGCTGTCGTTGTTGGGCGCGATACAGAACTCCGGCGATCTGCACAATCACGAGCAGGACTGGGGAAAGCATCCGATCAAAAACCAGCAAGGCCACCAGCGCACTTGAGATGATCCAGAGATATGTCGAATTCAATATCGAGCTTAGGTGGAGTGACCGCTGGTCAGGTTCCGCGGCCAGCATTTCAGACGCCATTTGAAGTCCTGCCAGACGGTACCCAGCCCCAGGCTGGAAGCGGCGTTTGAGCCAACGAATTCCACCCAGGCTAAGATCAATCAGGGTTTGTAGACTGAGAGAAACCAGGGTGATGATGCCCACCGCGGCCAGGGCGGTCGCTAACCAGAAGTAAATGGTCAATTTCATAGGGTTTTCCAGGCCTGCCGGATGGGGTCTTCGGGCTGTCCTTTCCAACCGGAGTAGAGGTGGGTCAGTTGATATTCGCCGTGGTCATCCAATCCCTGAAGTCTGCTGATGTCGGCCACAAAGCGGTACACGCCCTCGGGTGTGCGCACCCGGCCCATATGGATGACAATGTCCACACCGGCAGCCACCATCTGGCGGACGGCAGCCAGACCCAATTCCGGCTGGTCGCCCAGGGCCAACTGCTCCAGACGCCCCAGGGCCGAACGGACATCGAAGCCGTGAATGGTGGCATAGG
>CAYVQU010000276.1:0-5299 GCA_964453155.1 uncultured Anaerolineales bacterium
CCGCGCCCCAGCGTACCGCCTGCGAAATCTTGGCCTCATCAGTAGCGCTGCTTAGCACCAGGATGGCCAGTTCGGGGTGGGTTTTTTTAAGGATCTGAATGGCTTCCAGGCCATCCATCTGGGGCATAAATAAATCCATGATCACGACGTCGACCTGAAATTGCGGGATCAGGCGTAAGGCCTCGGCCCCGTGAGCGGCTTCACCCACGACGCACATATCCCGGGTCGTCGCGATCACTTCTTTCAGGGCAATGCGCATCAGCGGGTGGTCGTCTACGATAAAAATTCGGAGTTTTTTCGTCATTTGGAGCTTCCTTCCATTCGTTTCAGCGCTAATTTTATCCTGGTCCCCTTTCCCATCTGTGCCGTGATGGTCAACCGCCCGTCGATGCTTTCAGCCCGTTGCGCCATATTCGCCAAGCCCATCCCGCGTCCGCTGGCCTGGCTGGGATCAAAACCGCAGCCATTATCCCGGATTTCCAGGTCAATATCATGCATATTCCCCTGCAGCACAATCGTGACCTGATCGGCTTGGCTGTGTTTGAGGGTGTTGTTAAGGGCTTCAGAGATGATAAAAAAGATTTCTGTTTGCCAGTCTGGGGGCAAATCAGCACTCCCATCGATTTGCAGCGTGGTTTTAATGCCCAGGCGGTGTTCAACTGATTCCAGGCGGGTGGCTAGAATTTCAAACAAATCAATCTGCTCATGGGGTGCCAATTGTAATTCAAATAACAACAGCCGCATTTCTCGGAGGGTTTGTTGGGCGGTGTTTACCAAAATTTGTAACGACCGCTTCATCGAATCAAACCGCGCCTCCTGATGCAAAACCAGTGCATTTTCTGCCACCAATACCATGCCGCTCACCGATTGAGTCATTGAGTCGTGCAAATCGCGGGCCAGCCGTTGATGTTCCTGCCAGGCAGTCAATTGGCGCCGGGCGGCTTCTGCTACCTTGCGGTCGGTGATGTCGCGGCTGAAGCGCGCATACCCCATCAAATTCCCAGCGAGGTCGTAAATACCGGCCAACCGGGATGAAATTTGCCGCACCTCGCCGTTGATTTCAATTTCGGTGTCATACCGATGCTCACCCTGTTCCTGCAAATTTGCCAGCCCGCGTTCAAAGGCCTCGTCAGAGGGATTGACGGTCCGGACCGCGCTGATCAACTTGCCAATCGCCTCCTCGGCCGAAATCCCATAGAATTTCTCGGCCCCGGGATTAAAATACGTTATTCGGTACTCCAGATCGGTGGTGACGATCGCATCCTCGGTGGCGCGGCTCAAAATATTATCCAAATAGCTGGACTTTTCGGCCAATTGGTGGGTCCGCGCCGCAATTAGGTGTTCCAACGTTGCGGTGTAATTGGCGATCTCCCGGTATAGCCGGGCATTCTCTACCGACACCGCGGCCTGATTGCCCAACAATGTCAGCAGGCGAACTTCTTCCCTTGAGTAGGTTTCTCCAGATCGTTTGGAACCTAAATTATAGAGGCCTACCATCAAGGTTTGGTCGGGGGCTTGAGCGATAAGCAAGGGGATGCAGACTTCGATGTTCTGTTCTGTCAGGAAGCTGCCAATTTCGTGGGGAAATTGGGTTTGTTGTGATCGAATCAAGGGGCGCTTGCTGCGTTGCAAAAATTTGCGCAGTGGGTGCTCCCGCGGTAAATAAAAATCTCGCTCAGATTGGGTTTCGTTCGCCATGCTGGTAGACACCACCAAGTTCTCCCCTTGATGATCGAGTACTAGGAGGGAAGCAGTTGTAATTTGAAGTTGCTGCGGGATTTTACTACTCAGTAACTCGGTCAGCTCATCTAATAAAATGATGGTGGTTAATTTTGAAACCAACTCTGGCAGCATTCGTTGGTAATTTAGCTTGGTGCGGAAGAAGGTCCGATCAATCAATTCTTGCACCCGCTCCCGAAGCGGCGCAAAGGCGAGAGCAATGATAAAGGTCGCGATAAAAACAATTAGGACCTCGTTGCTGCTTTTTATCAGTACTTGGGCCGCGCGGGTGAGGCCGCTTACCAATCCTAAATATAAACTGCCCAACAAGGCTGTCAGCGTCCCATAAACGAGGCCACGGTTGATGATGAGTTCAATGTCGAAAATCCGATAACGTAAGACGGCAATGCCAAAGGATAGGGGTACCAACACCGAAGTAAACATCGAAACTTCGCGGGACACCCACGGGTGACCGAAAAGCACAACCGGTAGGCTGTAGCCTCCAATCGCCACCACGAGCGGCACACTCGATCCGACCAGTATCCACTTGAGTTGGGCCCGGGCGAGCGGGGTGCGCACTACCACCGCCGAGTGGATCGCGATCCCGGTTGCGACCACCAACTGCACTACCACCGGGATAAAACTGATGCGCGAGCCCGAATAAATAGCCGTTGCGCGGCTCTCGGCCTGTAAATAGGTGATACTTTGGACCATAAGTCCTGCGGTTAAAACGATCCCCGGGACCAAGCGGGGATAGCGTTGGAGTAGCACATGGGGCTCAGGGAAGGAGAACGCAAACATCAGCAGCCCGGCATACGCAATAAACCAGGATAAATTCTCAAGGGTGAAGTGAAACCAGAAAGGCCACCCATACAGCAGCGTTGCCGGTTGGAGGTTGTAGCCATCGATCCAATACTGCAAAGCCAACAACACGTTGAAGAGCATCTGCCACCGGGCCGCTGGTTCGTGGGGACGTTTCCAAAAAATAAAGCTGCCGATGAAGAAAAAGCAGCCGACGACCAACATTTGGAACCCCCACCGGACCATTACATTTTTTATAGAAACTGGGCTTAACTGGATTTGGAGCTCGAGGGGTTGTCCCTCTCGGAGGACTTCGTACACAACGGCCCCCATCGCGGGCCTTTCCGTTTTCCCCCGCGCCCCCTGTAACCAGGCCTCAATGGTTTGTCCGTCCATATGAGTGATGATGTCTCCCGGCCGTAATCCATTGGCTTGCACTTCGATGAGTTCTTTTACCTGAAAGCCGGTCGGGGAAAAACTGCCCGAATCGCCACTCGCGCCATCGACCGGGAGCCAGAGGTAGATGCCCGGAATAGCGAGAAACAACAAAACGCCCAGCACCCAAACCCCTCGCCAGACAAGCAGGGTGCGCTCAGATGAGGGGGGTATGGCAGGGTTCATAAATTAAACTTTCAGATTCGATCACGAATTGATTACCTCTTCTTTTCTGGCGCGAACGAAAATTTTACGCTGGTGCCCGCGCCCGGCTGGGTGTCGATTTTTAACTCCCCCCCAATTCGGGTTGCTCGGCGGGTCATATTGGGCAAGCCCATCCCCCCTTCGCCAACTTGTTCGCGGTCAAAACCGCGGCCATTATCCCAGATTTCTAACTCGATTTCATGGATATTGGCGCGCAATGAAACCCGGACCTGGTCGGCCTGACTATGTTTGAGCGAATTGTTTAGCGCTTCGAAGGCGATAAAAAATATCTCTTCTTTGATCTGCTGAGAGAGATGCTCGAGGTCATCGATTTGTAACTCGGTCTGCACCCCCAGGCTTTCTTCAACCGTTTTCAGGCGGGTGGCCAGGATTTCAAATAAATTAATCTGATCGTCGGGTGCCAGGTTCAGTTCGAACAACAGCAGCCGCATCTCGCTAAGGCTGTGTTGGGCAGCCGCAACCAAGCTTTGCAGTGAGGAGGCCATTGGATCGTAGCGTTCTTCTTGATGCAGGTGTAATGCGTTCTCGGCGATTAAAACCAGGCTGTTGATAGATTGGGTCATCGAGTCGTGTAGGTCACGGGCCAGGCGTTGGCGTTCTTCGAAAGTGGTTAATCTAATAAAAGCAGCCTCGGCGCGCTTTCGATCGCTGATATCTTGAATAATACCAATAACCGCTTGGGGATGGCCGGCTGCACTAAAGGAGGTTTCACCCCACAAGTGAACCCAATGCGTCTCGCCGGTCGTCTGGTGAATGATCCGGAATTCTAGCTCGTGTTCTGCCTTCTGGGTGGTCTGAGCGACGTTTTCTGCGGATAGTAGATGAACATCTGCGGTGTGAACGAGTTCGGCAAAATTCTCCACTGTCGGGGTGAATGCTTCCGGCTCAAGCCCAAAAATGCGATACAACCCGGCCGACCAGTGGGTGGTATTCGCGACCAAGTCCCACTCATAATGGCCCACTTTGGAAACTTCTAGGGCTTTTCTCAGGCTGCGTTCGCTTTTTTGGAGGGCTGCTTCGATCTTTTTTCGATCAGAAATATCTCTGATGGCCTCCACAATTCCGGTTAGATTGCCCTGGTCATCAAATAAGGGCGCCGCCGAGATCTCTAAAACCTGCTTCACACCATCCTTTTGGATATGTTCATGCGTAACGGTTACCGGTTGTAGTTCTCGGCGGACTTCATTTAAAGAACATGTACAAGTCGCCGGATCACATGGTTCGGTCCGGCCATGGGTGAATTGGTAACAGAATAAGGGGACCTGGCGTTCAAATTCACCATAAGTCGCTCGCATGGCTTGGTTAGCCCATAGAACCCGGAAATCCGTACCAATTAAAACCACCGGGTCGGCCATGCCATCCAAGGTGGTTTGCATCAACTGCATGGTTGCAGCCTGTTCGGCTTCGGCGCGTTTTCTCTCGGTAATTTCTTGCTGGAGTTCTTGGCTTTGGGCTGCCAGGCGGTTGCGCATGGTTTGCAGGAGTAAATGTTTCTGCACCCGGGCGACAACTTCTGGCGGGTTGAAGGGTTTGGTGATGTAATCCACAGCGTTTAAATCGAAACCGCGCAAAATGCTTTCGACATCGTCTAAAACACTGAGGAATATTACGATCAATCCATCGGTCAGGTCTCGCTCTTGTAGTTGTCGATAAACTTCAAAGCCATCCATATCGGGCAGTTTTATATCCAACAAAACCAGGTCTGGCCGGCTTTTTTCGACACTTCTTACTGCCCCCTGCCCATCCTCGGCTGCCAGCAAGCGATATCCGGCCTGCCCTAATAATTCAAACAAGACGCTCAGGTTGGCTGGTTCGTCATCAACGATTAAGATGGTGCCTTGGTATTCCGCATTCATGAGATATAACCCTTCAGCATATTCGAAATCTGGTTGATCTTAAACTCTTTCGCCAGCGCTAACTGCTGCTCAACAAAAGGTTCGTAGATAGTGGCTGTTTCCAGGATAGCGTGCAATTCAGACTGGTACCCAATAATATCACCTGCTGCGATCAGATCGAGTAATTTATTGAGCGTTGCAGTGGGGGGGATTTTGAAATCAGCGGGGGCCGCGGGCAGTTCTGTTTCAGGTTTTTTGCTTTGATAGTGCCATTCCAGGTTTAG
>CAYVQU010000277.1:0-5275 GCA_964453155.1 uncultured Anaerolineales bacterium
TGAAAGTTATCCTTTGTTTTGGTGATTCCAATACTTACGGTCGAGACCCGGTCACCAGTGGACGGCTTGATAAAAAAGTCCGATGGCCTGGGGTACTTCAAAGTTCCTTAGGAGAAGACTATTATGTTATTGAAGAAGGATTAAACGGCAGAACGACGGTATGGGACGATCCCGTGCGAGGCGGGTTAAAACGAAACGGTAGCATCTATTTGCTACCCTGTCTTGAATCACATGCTCCAATCGATTTATTGATCATCATGTTAGGCACGAATGATCTAAAGGCTAGATTTGCGGTCACCCCCTATGATATTGGAGAAAGTATGGGTTTCCTAATTGAAATCGCCCAGAAGAGTAAATGCGGCCTTATGGGAAAAGGGCCGGAAATTTTAATAATGGCTCCTCCACCACTTGGGAAACTAACGGAATGGGCAGAAACGTTTCAAGGCGGCGTTGAAAAATCTAATAAACTTGCCGCATACTATGAGTCAGTTGCTGTATCATACGGATGCCAGTTCTTTGACACATCAACAGTAATTCAATCCAGCAAATTGGATGGCCTTCATTTCGATCCTGAAGATCATCATAAACTTGGGACCGCCGTTGCCAATATCATTTACGAAATTGTTAATTGATTTATCCACGAATACTTAATCATCAACACCTAAAAACTCAAAAGAAATAGGGCCACAAGCAAATTATTGTCGGTGTTAAGGGTGGCAGCTGGTGAAAAAGGTGAGCTTATAAACGGAAATCTTAGAAAACCTATTTATGCAATTATTGGAGATTTGAACAATCTTACACATTTGTAACTGTAAAGATTGTATGATTTGTGTTGTGAGTTGCCCTATCCCATTGAAAGTATCAGACAAATCCATGCGAGCACGGTAAATCGATATCGGTATCATGTTCAATAAGTTACACGCATTTTTCCAATTTACCTAAAAAACAGGCAACATAACGATCATCGCTCGAGCCTATCTGTCGTGAACGGATCATGGTCCGGTGGCTCCCCGTTAGAGATTGTCAAGCCAGGCCAGAACACTCTCCCTATTCTCCCAGTCGATGAGCTCTTCTATTTTTGTATCCTTCGCTATCGTCGATTGGGTATATTCGATGAACTTACGCTGCACTTCCCTTTTACGGGTGAGATCCATGTTCAAATAAATCATCGTGGATTGTATGTTTTCATGCCCCAGCCGGTTTTTTATATCCGTTATGGCATGGCCTATCATGAGCATTCTTACGGCACAGGCGTGACGAAAGCTGTGTGCCGGATTGATATTTTTCAGTCGATTGGCAGGTATAGCCCTCTGCAGATATTTTTTGCAGAGACGATGGATACCATGCCGGGTGAGCGGTTGTCCGCGTTGATTGATAAAGAGCCGCTGCTGATACACCGGTTTGGGTCTTTTGCGGTATTTTCGGATATACATAAAGAGTAAGGCGCTTGTTTTGGGTAGGAGTTCAATTTGTCGGTAGCGGTTGCCCTTGCCCAGGATGGCCAGAGTACCCTCCTGCGGATCAAAATAATCCAGGTTGAGCGTGGCCACTTCACTGGCCCTGGCACCCGAGTCATAGAGCAGGTTCAAGATCGTATAGTCCCGGTAGCCCTGGTCCTGTCTGATATCAACGGCTTCAAAGACCTTGAAGATTTCGTTGGGGTGCAGGTAGCCGATCAATTTTTTACGGAACCGTTTTTGGGGGATATGTAAAATCCGATCGGCCATATCCCGGTGTTCCGGATACATAAAGCGGATCATTCTCGCCAGGGATTTGAGGGCGGCCAGGCGGTGATTGCGAGTTCTGGCGCTGTTTTTACGCTCTGACTCAAGATGATCCAAAAAGGCAATAACCAGGTCGGGGGTCAGGTGCTCGAGCCTGAGAGAGGCGGTCTTGATACAAAGCGTGTCGGCTGCAAAGGGTAAAAAGTGCGCAAAGGTGTCCTGGTAGGCTCTGATGGTCTGCCTGCTGCTGCCCTTAATGTGCGGCAGGTACTGATGAACAAATTGGATGACACACGATGATAATTTCATGACGGTTTTTGATGGGAAGCCACAAAAGAAGCTAGGCCTTCACGTTGTTTGGCATCGATAAATTTAAGATAATAAGCGGTGGACCTGTACTCGACATGCCCCATATAAGCCGCCAACACCGGCAATGCGTGTTGCGGTGATTGGCCGCGTTGCTTTATCTTTTTTAGGGTATTCACGGCAAAAGAGTGCCGCAACGAATGCGGCGTCGGCTTGGCAAACACCGTATTGCCGATTACCTGCCTAGGCCGGACAAGGCCGATTGCTTTGACAGCTTGATGGAAGGCCTCACGAACCTTTTGATCATGTAAACGGCACAGCCCGACATCCGGCAACAGGTATGGGTTTGGGGATATGCCTAGCAGGCTTTCGCGAACCTGAAGATAGTTGTCGATTTCTGTAGCAACCGCCATGGGTACCGGGATCAGACGGTCCTTTTTGAACTTGGTGTTTTCGATATACAACGATTTTTCTTCAGCTCGATAGTGCTCGAGGCGCAAACGAAGCGGTTCTGATATACGCATACCGCAACGCGCCAAAAGCAATATGGCCATGTAAATGGTAAGATCTTTCAGATAGAGCTTTCGCTCTTTTCGTATGTTTTGGCATAGTGCAGTTAACAATCGATCGGTTTGTTGAGGAGAGAAGATAAAAGGCGCCACCACGTTTGTGCGTAAAAAAGGTACATCCCTCACAGGGTTCTTATCATAATAACCCTTTCGCACCATGAAGTTGAAGAAGCCCCGCGCCATGCAGATGACGCTGTTGACCGACATTGGTTCCATTTTGAGACTGGATCTCATTGTAAGAAAAAAATTGGGTGACAACGGACCGGGTTCGGGCTTTGTCCTTTTTACGTATTGGTCAAACTGCCTGAGAACACACTGTTGATTTTCATAGTCATAGCCAAGACTCAGTCGGTAGTCTAAAAATTCCTCCAGTTGCTTCGCCAGAAAGCTTTCAAAGCATTTCATCAAAGAGGACCTTTCGCATCATTTCGATGTGGATAGAAAGATACTGTTTGGTGGACTCGATGTGGTCATGGCCCAGCATCTCTTTTATGTCGTAATAGGAAGCACCAGCCTCGAGCAGATTTTGAGCATACGTATGCCGCAACCAGTATCCGGTGGCCTTCCTGTTTACTTTCTTAAGGCAAGTACCTAAGGCCGTACTCACCCGGGTTGGAAGCAGCGGTCCATAAGGAGCAAAATGACCCACAAAAAGCATTGACGATTTACTTTCAGGACGGCCGCCGATGATGTAAGCAGCGATCGCCTTGACCACCCGTTCCGGCAGAGGCAGCTTTGTGGGGATATTGTTTTTACGATCCTCGACGGTAAGTTCTGCGGTTTTAAACGAGATGTCACTAAGCTTAATCTTAACGATCTCTTGCGGCCTTAAGCCCAAAAAGTATGCCAGATGCGCCATGGCGTAAGTCCGCAAGTCAATGGCCGTAAGACCAGCCAGGTTGTCAAACACCGCCGCTATTTGCTTGCGACGTAAAAACTTGGGTGGTTTGGCCCGTGTATATACCGGCGGTCCTTTCATAAGCGGGGCCAGGTCTTTTATTAGCCATCCTTTTTGATGATAAAGATAGGATATAAACCCGCGCAGGTAGTAGCGGTAAAGCTGTTGGCTCCTCAATGCAAACGCTGGGTTGAACTTGGCATGAAAGGCGTCGATATGATCTATTTTCAGCGTGCGAAGGTCCTTTTTGTTCCTTTTCAGGTAATCATGGAACGCGGTCAGGACTCTTTTGATCTGCTTTCGTTTGCGGTACGGTGTTTGATGTACCTTTTTTCGATAAACAAGATAGGCCTCGTATATTTCTGGCAGGTAGTAATCGACGCGGGGGATCGGTTCGGGGATCCTCTTTTGAGTATAAAGATACCGGCCTAGTCCCCTGATGGCGGAGGCATGGCATTTTTCATGGGTCTTGATGAACTTGTTCAACGTATCCAGGGTAAAGACTTTATTAACAGCATATCTTTTGCGACCGACAAACGTAATAAACTGCACCAATGTCCTCTGGTAGTTGATATAAGTTCGGTCGCTGTAACGGCTTTCAATCATCCATTCAAGATAATCCAACACGGCTTGTTCTAAAAATCCTCGGGTCGCTTCAACCTGTCTTTTACTGGATCGGGTTTGTTTCTTAGCACCCATATTCACGCCTTCCTGTACGATTGTCGGGTCATTTAATCCTGATCTGCTACAGGCTTTGGCGGTAAAGCGAGTACCTGGAACAGGCTGCCGTCAAAAGCGATCAGGTCCTTTTCGATCAGGATGTCCCGGGAGACGATATACTCGTCAAGGTTGAGCTGCAAAAGGGTGCAGATCCTGTCATAGCTGTAATATGAAAGACCGCTTCGATCCGAGGCCAGGACAAGAAACAGGTACAAAAGAAGCTCCTGCTGATTTAAGGAAGCTAAAAAACCTTCCAAAAGAAAACGATGCGGGATAAAGCTAAAGCCCCCATCGATGCGCCGGATCCTTTCGGGATTGAGAATTTTCTTTTTCAGCATGTCCGCCACCTCTTTTTAAGGCTTTAACCATAGCCGCGGCGGGGGAACTGGACCACCAACAGACTTTCGGATCCACAAAAATGACATCGAACTGTTGCACCCACCGCTAAAATACGATTCTTTACCGCATTTATCGGCTTCATACACCATACCGGCAGCCCTGTTGAAGATGGATCATCCATGTTTTTTTGATTTTTTTGGCTCAAACCGTGCCGACGACGGTTTTCGGCCTCGCGGTGGCCCTTTTTGCCTTTTTCGGTCTGCCGATATTTTCTTTGGGCTTTACAATGATTTTTTCGTTTGCCAAACAGCCGACACTCATCGGAACAGTAAGCCTGGCCTCGAAAGCAGTGTCGACAAATGCAAAAGATAACATCGCACCACCGGCATCGACGTTGAAGGGATAACAAAACGGACATGCCTCCGGTCTTGCAAACCACCGGAAGATGAATTAGATATGAATCTATCTGTGGGGCTTCCGGCTGTTTGCGGTAGCTCTATTCTCAAAGCCCGAAGTTGCAGCTTCGGGCTTTTCCTTTCTGTATTGGAATTAAATGTAAAATATATGGAATGAAAAGAATTAAAAGGATTTTTCAAATCCTTCAACAAGAAAGGGAATGAAATGGGGAATTAAAGACACAACATAACTTCAACACGCAGCACAATATGATTCAGTCTAAATAAATGATATTACAGATAAAAAAGTTCAAATCAACTGCT
>CAYVQU010000278.1:0-1700 GCA_964453155.1 uncultured Anaerolineales bacterium
TCGTTAATTTGGATCTAAAAACTGTTTGATACAGGATGTTTTTATGGAAGTATCTTTTGAACTTAATGGTAACGTGATTAGGTGTGAAGTCACCCCTAAACTGACTCTTTTGCGGCTTCTACGGGACGAACTAAAGCTAACCGGGTCTAAAAATGGCTGCGAAAAAGGGGATTGTGGCTCTTGTTCGGTCATTATTGATGGCGAAATAAAAAATTCCTGCATTTATCCGGCCAGAAACCTGGATGGAAAAGTGGTCCTGACCATTGAGGGGATTGCCAACCTAGATGGTTCTCCCAACGACCTCCAGGCCGCGTTTTTGGAGTACGGGGCGACCCAATGCGGGTACTGCACCCCCGGTATGATTATGGCTGGCGAAGCGCTATTAATTCAGAATGCGGCTCCTTCCCGCGCAGAAATTCGGGAGGGGATTGCTGGGAATTTATGCCGCTGTACGGGCTACCAGCAAATTGTCGATGCCATTGAGGCTACCGCCAAATCCCGTCAAAATGGGGGTGACAAATGACCACAAAACTGAAATATGTTGGCAATCCCAACAGTAAAGCCGTCGATGGGTTAGAGAAAATCTTAGGTAATGCCAAATATGTTGGCGATATGACTTTGCCGGGGATGCTGCACGCGAAAGTGCTCTACAGCCCCGTGCCGCATGCCAATATCATCGAATTGGATACAAACCCCGCGCTTGAAATTGAAGGAGTTGCCGCCGCGATTACAGCCGATGATTTTGTTGATCACGGTCATTTTGGTTGGCCCGTAAAGGACGCTTACATCCTGGCGCATCAAAAAGTCCGCTATGTTGGCGATCCGATTGCGGTGGTCGCGGCGGAAACCGAAGCCGCGGCTGAAGCCGGAGTAGCGGCCATTGTGCTACAACTTGAAGCGCTCCCCATCGTTGGGGATATGCGCCGCGCCCTGGATGATGACGCGCCGCTCGTTCCGCTGGAAGCGCCCCTTGGAGCCGGGAATCTGGTCAACACCCATATCGTCCGCAATGGGGATCCCGAACCCATCCTGGCCGAATGCGACTATGTCGTCGATGAAACCTACTTCTTTGAAGCCCAGGAACACGCTTATATCGAAACCGAGGGGACGTTTGCCATCCCTGAGCCGGGCGGCACAGTGACCATTTTTGCCAATAATCAAAGCCCGCACATAAACCGCGACAACGCCGCCGGGATTTTGGGGCTACCAACTGAAAGTGTGCGAATCATCCAACCGCCAACTGGGGGCTCCTTTGGAGGTAAGGATGACCACGTCTACCAGTTCACGGCCCAAACAGCCAAATTAGCACTATTAACAGGACGGCCGGTTCGTTTGCTCCTGACGCGTGAAGAATCTTCGGTGATTTCATACAAACGTGCCGCTGCAGATACCCGATTGAAGATTGGAATGAGCGCTGATGGCACGCTGCGGGCGGCTCAAACTGAGTATCTAACCGACAGCGGGGCTTACGCCTCGATGACCCCTCTATCCTCCTGGCGGGCGTCGATGCATCTGGCCGGGGCCTATCGTTACGAAGCAGCCACTGTGGATACCAAATCGGTTTACACCAACAACGGGTACGCGGGCGCTTTTCGGGGATTTGGCAACACTCAGGCCGCCGCGGCCTCTGAAATCGCAATTGACGAACTGGCTGAAAAAATTGGGATGGACCCGATCGAATTCCGCTTGAAGAATTGTTT
>CAYVQU010000278.1:1800-3318 GCA_964453155.1 uncultured Anaerolineales bacterium
CGAGCCTCAATCGTGGGCGGCAATGCTACCAAAGTTACCGCCGAGAAAATCCGCCAGAAGCTCGAATTGGCCGCCGCTGATTTGCTTAATTGCAGCCCCGATCAACTTATCCGCGATGGCGAAGATTATATCGGTCCGGATGAGGAACCGGTTCCGATCGGTAATGTCATCGATCATGCTTTTGAGATGGGCATGCAAATGTCGTCGCAAGGGTATTGGCAAATCCCGCAAATCCATTGGGATTTTGAAACTGGAACCGGCATCCCCTATTACACCTACAGTTTTGGGGCCCAGGTGGCAGAGGTCGCGGTCGAAAAAGCGACTGGCAAGGTCAAGGTTGAGAGGATTTGGGCCAGCCACGATGGGGGGAAGATCATCTTCCCAAAGGGTGCCCGCGGCCAACTTTTAGGCGGAATCGCCCAAGGGATTGGATACGCCCTCACCGAGGGTTTCACCTACGTCGATGGGTATCCCCAAAAGAAAAATCTCAAGCAATATCAAATTCCGACTGCTTTAGATGTGCCGGATCATATTGAGACCTATTTCGTCGAGACAACCCTACCCGAAGGCCCGTTCGGGGCCAAAAATCTGGCCGAACCGGTGATGATCGCGACCACTCCCGCGATTTCGAATGCCATTTTCCACGCCACCGGCGTGCGCTGCCGCGATTTTCCCATCTCGGCGGTGTGGTTGAAGTCAAAACTTTAGAACAATTTTTTGTACACGGATTGCATGGATCACGCGGATTATCTTCAAGGAGAAAAAGTCCGTGAAATCCGCGTGATCCGTGTCCTATTAAAATGGTGTAAGAATGCCGCAAACTTTGATAACCAACGGTTCGATATTGACTGAAAATGGCTGGATTGGGCCGGGTTATGTGGGGATCAAAGATCAAAATATTGAGGAAATCGAGCTTGGAAACCCATCTCCTGAAAAATTTGCTGCGGCTGACGAAGTTATTGATGCCAAACACTGCGCAGTTTTGCCGGGGTTGACGAACGCCCATACGCATTTCAGCCAGACTTTTATGCGGGGTCTGGCGGGGGGGCGGCCGCTGATCGATTGGTTGCGAGAAGTTGTCTGGCCTATTCAGGGGAAAATATCACCAGATGAGATGTATCTGGCTGCTTTACTGGGACTAGTTGAAAACTTGCGCTGTGGCGCAATCTGGGTGACAGATCATCATAAAATTACAGTGACACCAGGCCATACTGATGCCGTGATTAATGCGGCGCGGGAAATAGGGCTGCGATTTACGTTGGCTCGTTCATGGTCGGATCAAGGCAAATATCCGGAAGGACAGGAAAGTATTTTAGATGATCTGACCCGGCTATTTGATCAAACCCAAGCTGATGAGCGCATCGAAATTGCTAACGGTCCCCTAGCGCTCTGGCGCTGCTCGGCAGATACATTGATCAAATCGCGGCAGTTAGCGCTTGATCATGACACGGTAACTCATTTTCACGTAGCGGAATCCCAGGACGAAGTGCAGATGTCGTTGGATCAATATGGGCTCCG
>CAYVQU010000278.1:3418-5232 GCA_964453155.1 uncultured Anaerolineales bacterium
CAGAATCACCCCCGCGTTGTCCCCGTACAGGATATCGAATCAGCCCTGGTGTTGGGAACGCACGGCAGCGAGGTCCGCACAGTGATCGTTGGCGGCGATATTTTGATGCGAGATGGGCAGATCACGGTGATTGATGAACTGACGCTGTATGACGAATGCCGGAATGCGATCCAAGCTTTGCGAAAAAGTGCAGGTATAAAGTAACAATTACAAAAAATACGAAGAAACACAATATGAACTCAAGAGAACGCGTGCGGCGAATTATCAACCGCGAACCTGTGGACCAGATCGCCATTTTCGACTCGTTTTGGAATGAAGTGCGGGAAGATTTTGTTCACCAAGGGGCGTCTGCTGACCAAACCCTGGAAGAATATTTCGAATTTGACATCGGAATGGTATGGTTCGAACAGTCATTTTTGCTCCCGCGGGCGGTTCAATCGGAGACCGCCGAATACCGCCTCGTCAGTGATGGTTGGGGAACGTTGAACAAGGAGCTGATCCACGAGCAGACCACGCCGGGATTGATCGGCTTTGCAGTCAAAGACCGGGACGCCTGGGAACAGGAGTATAAGCCGCGGCTCCAATATCACCCTGAGCGGATTGATTGGGAAAATTTACGCCAAAATTATGAGCAGTTGCGGGCGGTCGACCGCTATGTGGCCCTCTCCATGCTCGATCCGTTTGAGTGTACGTGGCACATGGTTGGGCCGGATGTGCAATTAGAAATGATGGTACTCGACCCCGATTGGCTCCTGGATATGTACGCCGCCAATACAACCCTGATCGAGGCCGCCTGGTCAGATTTATGGGCCAACGGCATCCAACCCGACGCGTTGTGGCTGTATGGCGACATTGCCTACAATGCCGGAATGATGTTCTCGCCGCGCCACTACCGAAAGCTCTTACTCCCATTTCATAGAAGACTATGCGAATTAGCGCATTCACACGGATCACAGGTAATCTACCATACTGACGGAAAAATCGACACCGCGGTTCCCCTACTGCTCGAAGCCGGAATCGACTGTTTGCAACCGATGGAGGTCAAAGCAGGGGTGGATGTGCGGGATTTGAAAACGCAGTATAGCGATCAGGTGGCTTTTATGGGGAATATCGACGCCCGTTTATTTCAGGAGAATGATTTGGCGGGGCTGGCGGCTGAAATTCGGGCGAAGATCCCAGTGGCGATGACGGGGAGCGGGTATATTTACCACAGTGACCATTCAATTCCCCCTGGGACAGAGTTGGAAACATATCGGTTTGCGCTGGATTTGGTGAAAAAATTAGGCCAGTACTAGTAAAAACGCCAGTTACAGACCGACGTTCTTCTAAGAAAACGCTCTTGACATGTAGATCAAGAGCGTTTTCTTATATCAGCACCGAACTTTTACACACTTAGTTTCCTAATGCCCGAATCTGGTTAACCCGGCTGACCAGGCTGGCGAACTCAACCACTTCAGTATCATCCCACAGGAGCGACGAAAGTTGGTAGGCCTGGTTGACCAATTGCTGACCGGAGGTTCCGGCCGCCAGGGGCTACGCCGTAGAACTTCGGCATATTGGGCCGCGATCACGGCCAATTGCAAGCGAGGCGAGGCTTCATCAAAGCTCTACGCCAGATCCCAGGTATTGAAATTGCCATTGATCTCGGTCACTTTGTGGATGTCGGGGTCCTACCACCGGAGTTGGACGGTTGCAATCCGACCCTCGACATTCGGACGGAACATCACGGCGTACAGAGCGGTGGCACTGTGCCCGGCGCCGATTTCACCAGCATCGACGGCATCATTGCGGAAATCCTGGTCGGCGACATCCCG
>CAYVQU010000279.1:0-5231 GCA_964453155.1 uncultured Anaerolineales bacterium
CTTTTTTGTTGCTCAACGCTTCTGTTTTGCCTGAGTTACTGCAGTAGAGTCTGATGGGCAAATCAAAATATATGTCGATGGTGAGCTCCAACTGGCATATTTCGATCCAGACCCACTACCAGCCGGGATCATTGCCATTGAAAACTCCTTTGGTTTGATCTGGTATGACGATATCACGGTGTGTGGTCTAGCAGTCGAAACAAGTGATGCCCAATCAACACCAACCGAATCTGCTGGGGAGGGGAACTCCCAATTTATTGAGAGTGGACAAACCTTAGGGAGCGGCGCCAAATATGCCGCGGCCCTGGCAGATGTTGATAACGATGGCGATCTGGATGCAGTGTTGAATGAAGGCATCTGGTTGAATGATGGAACGGGTCAATTCACTCTTGGAACCAGAGCTAACCTTTTTGCGAAGTCAATTGAGTTAGCGGATATTGATGGTGATTCCGACCTGGATATTTTGTTAGCCACCGATGCGGAGGATGTTAACGCTATTTGGATGAATATGGGCGGGTTGCAAAGGGGCGAAATCGGTGTATTTGATAATGATGGCAATCGACTAGGACATGATTCAGGTGCCTGGGACATAGCAACTGGTGATCTAGATGCCGATGGCGATCTAGACGCGGTTTTGGGGAATAATGGCCAAAATGATGTCTGGCTAAATGATGGTAGTGGCATTTTTTCTCTTCGTGATGAGCGCCTTGGAAATGCCCCCACTCGCGGCGTTGCCATCGCAGATTTAGATCAAGATGGCGATCTCGACATCTTTGAGACCGGCGGTGAGTTTTGTACCGTGTGGTTGAATGATGGTTGGGGTAACTTCGAAGAAATGCCGATTGGTCACTGTGTGAATGACAACGTATCCTTGGATTTGGGCGATATCGATGGTGACGGTTTGCTTGAGGCTTATATCGGTGGTGGCTACGGCGAAAGGGATCATATCAAGCAACAAGATGGCGGCGCCATATTTTATGAGCATGGCCAGAATCTATCGGAAAATGGCACTGAGGGAGTCGCGCTGGCTGACATTGACAGTGATGGGGATCGCGATAGCATCCTGGCCAATAATTATGGGCCCAACGAAATCTGGTGGAATGATGGGGCCGGCATCTTTACATCCAGCGGATATTCCATTGGCAACGGGGCCAGTTATGGGGTGGCAGTTGGCGATGTGGACGGCGACGGTGATCTGGATATACTATTCGGCAATGAGGACGAAAATAAACTATGGCTGAATCAACTCGTTGAGGCTGCGGCCACAGTTGACGATGCGGCCGCCTCGGATTTGGCTAAAACACCCTTAATTTTTACCGATGATTTTGAAGACGGCCTCGCCGATTTTTGGCGTGAAGACCAGGTTGAATTGTGGCGCACGGTAGCAGATGATACGCAAGTTTTGGTGGGAACCGGGGGGCTTAATATCGAGGAAACCTTTACCGATTTTGTTTTCCGCACCAATTTTAAATTTGTCGCCGAGTACCCCTATGGTACTGGTAGTGACTACTATGTGGCATTTCTCTTCCGCGGGGGGAAGATGTGCGGTGATAACCACGTGGCTTATGAATTAGCAATATTAGAGCACAGCGCTACTCTCAATAAGACAGCCTGTGACGAGGAACCCTCCAGTTTTCATATTGATTTCTCTCCCCCGCTGGACACCCTTTGGCATCAGGTCCAGGTTCAAATGGTCGGCAACCACCTGCAAGTCTGGCTCAATAATGAACTGGTCTTAGATGTGATCGATGAGGGCGAAGCGATTTCCGCGGGGAATTTCATCCTGGGGGTCCATGAATATGAAACGGTTTATTTCGACGAATTCCTTATCGAAGAAATCACGCCGGATGGAACCTCACAATCCTTACGAAAATATACCGCCGATTTTGAAGCGGGTTTTGGTGAGTTTTGGAGTTCAGATTCCCTGCAAACGTGGCGGATTGACGACCTGGGGGACAACAAAGTTCTCCGGGGCTCAGACATGCTTCACTTGGATGCTGTTCTTGCGGATTTTGAGTTCAATGTCGATTTTCAGTTTGCGGAAAAGTATCCCGATTTAGATGGCCCCGAATATCAGGTCGCGTTTGTCTTCCGTGGTCAACCCTGTCCGGAGAGGGATCAGCATTCGTTTTACCAACTTCAATTATTTGAAGATAGTGGAACGCTAAACAAAAACGCCTGTACTGAAGAAGGCTCAAATTTTCACATCGAATATCCTCAAGAATTGCAACCCGAGAAATGGCACCAACTGCGTGTGAAAATGGTTGGCAGTCATTCCCAAGTCTGGATTAATGATCAACTGGTCTTGGATGTAAACGATACTGGTGAGGCCGTTATCGAAGGCAACTTTACCTTAGGCCATCACGAAAAAGATACCGTTTATTTTGATAATTTCAATTTCCAAGAAATTTCAGCGAATGGGAATTCACAATCTCTTCAAAAATACACCGCCGATTTTGAATCCGGAACTGGTGATTTTTGGAATACTGATCAACGCCAAAACTGGCAGATCGAAGAGCTGGATGGTAACCAGGCCCTTCGGGGGACGGGTTCCCTAGGTATTGATGAAAGCTTCGCTGATTTTGAGTTTAAAGTCGATTTCTATTATGCTGCCCCCTATCCTGAATCGAATGGGGGGCAATATCGGGTGGCATTTGTCTTCCGCTCCCGTTCCTGCGATCAAGGCGGCGGCGGGGAGTTTTATAATTTGGAGTTATTCGAAGATAGTGGCGGGCTCAACAAAACTGCTTGTGGCGCGGCAGAAGATATCAGTTTCCATGTCGATTATCCTCAGATTTTGAGTCCAAATGAATGGCACAACCTCACGGTGCGAATGGTCGGCAAGCAGCTACAGGTTTGGATTGATGATTATCTGGTTGTGGATGTCATTGACGAGGGGGCTCCCCTTCTGGACGGTACTTTCATTTTGGGGCAAGAAGAAAAGGGAACGGTCTATTTTGATGATTTCAATATCCAAGAAATTTCTTCCGACAACCAATGATAAAATAGAGGCAGATATCAATTTTTGGAGGAGAATTGAATGAAGCCAAAGCCCGCCACGCGATTTGTGCTCATTGGATTGGGGGCAATACTTCTACTGGGGTTGGGTATGGTCGTACTTCCCAAAGTGAATGCCCAAACCACAGCCTACCCCTATTACGTCGAGCGCGTCACCGATATTGCTCCCGGCGGCCGCGATGCTAACCCCGAATGGCTAACCGAAGTCAAAGGGGACCTTTATTTCCGCGCCGATGATCAAGATGCCGGTCTCGAACTCTGGAAATATTCCCCCCGTACTGGCAAAGCTACCCTGGCCGCGGATATCAATAAGGGTCCCGGCGACTCCACTCCTGAATGGCTCACCGTATATGGCTATGATATCTATTTCACGGCCGCCGATGACCAGATAGGCCGCCAACTCTGGCGGCACAGCACCCTTTCTGGTGAAACCCATAAAGTTTTTGTCAAAGAACAATCGCATTTAGGTGTCCCGGTTGGTTCTGATCCCCAATGGCTGGAGTTTATGGGGCCAATTCTATTTTTCACTGCCGATAGTGGTGCCAAACACGGACGTGAACTCTGGGCCTACGATACTCGCGATGCTCGCACCTGGCGGGTGAAAGATATCAATCCCGGGGCAGCTGATTCTGAGCCGAAGTATTTGCTTGCGGATGGCCAGCGACTTTATTTTACGGCTGATGATGGGGTTCATGGCCGGGAATTATGGCGGAGTGACGGGACCGAATCTGGAACCTATATGGTCAAAGACATCCTGGCCGGCCCTCGCAGCTCTTCCCCCGATAGTTTCAACAAACTAGGAGATCAATACGTTTTTGCGGCCGATGATGGCTACCACGGCCGCGAACTATGGCGCAGCTATGGGTTTGCGGCCTCCACCTCCATGGTCAAAGATATTTACTCCGGTACTCTGGACGCTGACCCCGGTTGGTCGAACCGTTTAGGTGAATCGGTCGTCTTTTTCCCCGCCGAAACCAAGGAATATGGCAACGAACTCTGGCGTTATGACCAGCAGGGTGGTGCCTACCTGCTCGCGGATATTAATGTTGGTGACAATGACTCCGATCCTGCTGCCATTGGTGATTTGGGCTGGGTCATGTTCTTCAGCGCCGATGACGGGGATACCGGCCGCGAACTGTGGAAAACCGAACCCCCCTATGGGGTTGCCCGGCAGGTAATTGACATCAACCCCGGCGAGGATGACTCTACCCCCAAAACCTTGGAAAAATTAGGCACCACCCTCTTCTTCATCGCCGATGATGGTGAGCATGGCGAAGAACTCTGGGTCTCCGAACTGCCCTACGAAACCGCTGATCTGCTCAAAGATATCAAGCCTGGTAAACGCGGCTCCATCCCCGAATTTAAACTCGGTGAATTTACCGATACTAAATCCAATGCCCTCCGGATTGGGTGGACCATTTATTTCACCGCCGGAGATGGCAAACATGGCGTCGAACTCTGGCAAATCTCAACCGGCGCTTTGCCCCAAACCGGCTTTGCGCCGGGGGTTGTCAGCAAAGTAGCGGCCAAACCCCATAACGCTTATCAAAAAATGAGTGGTTTGTGGTTGGAAATTCCCAAATTCGAAGAAATCAACGAAATTGTCGGGGTGCCCAAAGCGGGGAATTCTTGGAATGTAGATTGGCTGGGACCCAAGAATGTCGGTTATCTCTCCGGAACGGCGTTCCCCACCTGGCAGGGGAATACAGTCATTTCTGGACATGTTTACAATGCCGACGGCAACCCGGGACCCTTCGTTAATCTTGGGGATTTATCTTGGGGGGATGAAGTTATCATCCATGCCTGGGGCCAGCAGCATATCTATCAGGTTCGCGCGGTGGATCGCTGGGTTGACCCTAACGATGAATCTATCCTGGCCCACAAGGACCACGACTGGATCACCCTGATCACCTGCCGCGGCTACAGAGAGACCTCCGACACCTACCGCTGGCGTACCGTTGCCCAGGCCGTACTCATTAAAATCATTGAGTAAATCTCGCTTTCCTGACAAAAGAACCGTTGCCGCTCGCGGCAGCGGTTCTTTTGTTAAATCCCCCAGCAAATTATGGCAGAAATATGATCACGTTCATCTGCTGGGGGATCAGGTATAATTCCGTGGTCTTGGCTCATCTGAGAGTCACAACATTATTTTTTTAGAGGTTTTTCTTTGACCATTACCGATACCTTCGAGCGCCCCCTGCGTGATCTCAGGA
>CAYVQU010000280.1:0-5187 GCA_964453155.1 uncultured Anaerolineales bacterium
AGGTGTCTTTTTCTCTATTCTTTTTTTCTCCCTTGACAACTGCATTTATCGGTATCTGGCCTGAAGTCACTAACCGGTGGTTGCAATGGAGAGACCGAGCGATTTTCGATGAGGCTGGCAATATCATTGAATATCAAGCGATTGGCAAAGATATCACCGAGCGTAAGAAAGCGGAAGATGAACTCAAGATTGCAAAAGAACAAGCCGAAGCCGCCAACCGGGCCAAGAGCACATTCCTGGCCAATATGAGCCACGAACTGCGCACCCCGCTCAATGCCGTCTTGGGCTTCACCAACCTGCTGCGCCGGAAGCCGGAGGCCCAACCCGATGATGTCGAAAAACTGGATATCGTCCACCGGAGCGGCGAACATTTGTTATCCCTGATCAATGATGTGCTTGATCTCTCTAAAATTGAGGCCGGACACTACCAATTAGAAGCAGTAGATTTTGACCTTAATCATCTACTAGATGATTTGGAAGCGATGTTCAGACTGCGAGCCGAAACCAAAGGTTTGGACCTGGCGTTTGAGCATCAGCCTGAAATTCCGACCTACATCCACGCTGATCATCTCAAGCTGCGTCAGGTGCTGATCAATTTATTGGGCAACGCGGTCAAATTTACAGAGCAAGGAAGTATCCGGTGTCAGGTTTCTAGAGATGAGGTTGAAGATCGGCTGCACTTTTCAATCGCTGATACCGGCCCGGGGATCGCGCCCGACGAACTCGAGACGCTCTTTGAGGCCTTTACTCAAACCCAGGCTGGACGAGAATCACTGCAAGGGACGGGGTTGGGTTTGACCATCAGCCAACAGTTTGTCCAGTTGATGGATGGGGAACTGACCGTCGAGAGTGAAGTCGGTAAAGGATCGACATTTACTTTCAGTATTCCCATACGGATCGCCCAAAGTGAAGTGGTCGCAGCTGCCACCGAAGATCGCACAGTCATTGGGCTGGTTCCTGATCAACCGGTTTACCGGTTGCTGGTGGTCGATGATGACGAGATCAACCGCCGCTTGCTGGTCGAATTGCTGAAACCAATTGGTTTTGAAATCCGGGAAGCAGTTAATGGTGCTGAAGCCGTCCAAGAATTTGAGAAATGGAACCCCCACCTGATCTGGATGGACATCCGCATGCCGGAGATGGACGGTTACGCGGCCACCCAAGAAATTAAATCCAGCCCCACAGGCAAGGAAATCCCCATCATTGCTGTGACCGCCAGTACCTACGAGGGCACTCGAGGCCAGGTGCTGGCCGCGGGCTGCAACGATCTTATCCGCAAGCCATTCCGTGAAGGCCAGATTTTCCACATGCTGGAAAAACACCTGAGGGTTGCGTTTACCTATCAAGACCTCGAACCAACCCCACCGGCAGTTTCAAAACCTTTCCTGGAACAACAAATCAGCTTGCCAGCCGAACTGCGCCAGAACCTGTTAACCGCCCTTGAATATCACTCTCCCCAATTGATCGAAGCCAGCATCAACGCCCTAGAATCCGATTACCCCGATCTGGCCGCCTACCTTCACCAGTTGGCGAATGAATTTGAGTATGATCAGATGAATGCCTTGATTGAAGCGGCGAATTCTGACGATTCAATAGACCCGCTCTCCGATTCTGATTATATTTCTGGAGGTACAGCATGAACTCGATCGGATTCGCTCTCTCCTCGCTATTGATCACAGCGGGTATCTGTCTCTATGCCGCGATCCACCATACCATCCTCTGGCACATGGAGCGCGAACGGCGTATCTACCTCCTATTTGTCCTGGTTTGCCTGTTTGGCTTTCTGTTCCTGGTAACTAATGTCGGCATTTACCAGTCTGAGACCCCCGCAGCCTATGGTCGCCTCTGGCGCTACCAAAGTACCTGGATGGCCGGTTTCTTGCTAACTCTGACCTGGTTTGCCTACAAACTCTTGAAGCGGCCCACGGATTGGTTTCTGAAGTGCAATACGGTTATTTGGGGCTTTCTGATGGCCTCAAATCTGTTCCTCAAGCATGGCTACTACCACTATAGCGTCGTGGGCATCCGATATGTCACCCTACCCTGGGGAGAGCAACTGAGATATGCTGATTCGCTGCCTCATCCCTTTTTCTTTGTAGTCTCTACAATTGCCTTTTTCTCAACATTCATGTTTCTGGTCATTGGCGGTCTCAAAAGCATTGGCAGTGATGAAAACAAACCGGGCAAGTTGGTGGCTGGCACCGGTCTATTGTGGGTAGCCGCGGCAATCAACGATGTGATGATTGATCTGCAGCTCTACGACTCACTTTATCTGACAGATTATGTTTTCGTATTGACGATCATCGGGTCGAGCACTCAACTTGCCCATGAATGGAAACAACTTAACATTCGCTTTCTTAAAGTGCAGCAAACAGCAATGGCGGCTGAGGCTTCAAGTCGTGCCAAAAGCGCCTTCCTGGCTAAGATGAGCCATGAATTACGCACCCCGCTCAACGCCATCCTGGGCTTCACCAACCTGATCCGCCGTAAACCTGGAACCCGCGCTGATGACGTCGAAAAACTCGATATTGTCCACCGCAGTGGCGAACACTTGCTGACCCTGATCAATGATGTGCTGGATCTCTCTAAAATTGAAGCCGGGCGCTACCATTTGGAAGAAGTTGACTTCGATCTGAAGCATCTGTTGGATGATCTGGAAGCGATGTTCAGATTGCGAGCCGAAACCAAAGGGTTGGAACTGGTGTTTGAGCGTCATCATGAAATTCCGACCTGCATCCACGCCGACAATCTCAAGCTGCGCCAGGTGTTGATCAATTTGTTGGGCAACGCCGTCAAGTTTACGGAACAGGGTATTGTCAGGTGTCAGGTGGTAAGTAATGACGCCTACGACAGACTCGATTTCTCCATCGCTGATACGGGTCTAGGGATAAGCTCAGCAGAGTTGGAAACCATTTTCGAGGCCTTTACCCAATCCCAGGTCGGGCGCGATGCACAGCAAGGCACCGGATTAGGCCTGGCCATCAGCCAACAATTCGTGCGTCTGATGGGTGGAGAACTAACCGTCGCGAGTGAAGTTGGGAAGGGATCGACCTTTTCGTTCAGCATTCCGATAAGAATTGCTGAAAGTGAAATTGTCCCTTTGGACACCACGGAGCGAACGGCAATTAGTTTGGCCCCCGACCAGCCCCTTTACCGTATGCTGGTAGTAGATGATGATGAAATTAATCGGCGCTTGTTGGTCGAACTCCTGAAACCCTTTGGATTTGAACTTCGAGAAGCTGTTAATGGTGCTGAAGCCGTTCAAGAATTCGAGAACTGGAACCCCCACCTGATCTGGATGGATATGCGGATGCCGGTGATGGATGGCTATACGGCTGCTCAAGAGATCAGGTCCAGCACTAGGGGGCGGGCGGTAGCAATTGTGGCCGTGACGGCCAGCACATTTGAGGAAGAACGCTCCCAGGTGCTGGCCGCGGGCTGCGATGATTTTTTGCGTAAGCCGTTTCGGGAAGGGCAGATTTTCCAGATATTGGAGAAACTTCTGGGTATAGAATTTATCTATGAAGAAGATCAATCAGCCTTTGAAGGAGAGTCTAAACCAGATTCTATCCAAATAGGTACTTTGCCCGCTGATTTACGGGATAACCTGCTGGTAGCATTAACCGAACATGATCCCTATCAGATTGAAGTCATTATGACTGAGATTGAAACAGAATTTCCTGAACAGGCCTCTTGGCTACGTCCATTAGCGAATGAATTCAAATATGACCAGCTGATCGCACTGATTGAAACAGCAGAGTCATAAAAAAAAGGTTTTTCCATGAACGAGATCGAATTCCTAAAAAACCAACCCGCAATCCTGGCGATAGATGATACCCCCGCCAATTTGCATTTACTTGTTGCAGAGTTGAACGCCGCCGGCTATCACGTGCGGCCGGCAAATAGCGGGGCCGCCGCTTTGAAACTCATTAAACGCTTCACCCCAGATTTGATCATCCTCGATATCCGCATGCCCAAAATGGACGGTTATGAGGTCTGCCGCCAGCTAAAATCGCGGCCTGAGACCCGCGATATCCCGGTGATCTTCCTCAGCGCCCTAGAAAATTCTGCCGACATCGTCAAAGCGTTTGAAGTCGGTGGGGTCGATTACGTTCAAAAGCCGTTCATCAAGGCAGAGCTTTTGGCCCGCATAGAAACGCATCTTTCAATCCGTGATTTGCAGCTCACGCTCGAAGAACGGATTGCAAAACGCACGGAAGAACTGCGAACGCACCGCGACCAACTCGCAGAACTCGTTGCCGCGCGCACGGCTGAGTTGCAGGCTAGTGAGACAAAATATCGCGCCATTGTGGAAGACCAGAACGAGTTTATTGTGCGGTTTGGGCCGGATACTACGCGCACCTTTGTGAATCAAAGTTATTGCCGTCACTTGGGGAGATCGTATGATGATTTGCTTGGCTCGCGAATAGCAGATGATATTTCTCCCCAAAATCGAGAAAGCTTTATAAGGAAAATTCACTCGTTAACAATCGACAACCCAACCATAACAGATGAAAACTATGAAGTTATGCCTGATGGCACCCAGCGGTGGGTACAATGGACGGATCGGGCAATTTTCGATGAGGCTGATAATCTCATTGAATACCAATCGGTTGGCAGAGATATCACCGAACGCAAAGACGCCGAAAAGGCGATGGAAAAAAAACACAATATGCTGGTCATGGCCGAAGAGGTTGGCGCGGTGGGTAGCTGGGAATGGGATGTTCAAACGAATACGGTTTCCTATTCAGATAACGCCCTTGAACTATACGGCATCAATTCCGAAGAATATGATGGCGAAATGGAATCCGTGTTTGCAGTTTTTCACCCAGAAGACCGCGCAATGGTCCAAAAAAGCCTGGGAGAGTCGTTAGCGAGTAAAAAGCCCACCGAACTCGTGTACAGGGTCATCAAGCCAGACGGCGAGATAAAGACCATCAAAGCAACTAGTGAACTCTACTTAGACGACAGTGGAGAGATCTCTAAATTTGTTGGGCATATTCAGGACATCACAGAGCGAAAGAAAGCGGAGATTGCATTATTCGAGAGCGAGAAAAGATTAAGAAGGATAATAGAGGAGACACAGGCCGGATATTTCTTTATTGACACTAAGGGCGAATTTCGCGAAGTAAATAAGAGTTTATGCAGAATTAGCAGCGGCAGTTCGCCATCGTTGGGTCTGTGAAT
>CAYVQU010000281.1:0-5081 GCA_964453155.1 uncultured Anaerolineales bacterium
AAACTTTTGCTGTTTTGAGGAGGGTCTAGCACCCTTTTTGCAGTAGAGTCACGATAGGATTATGTGCTTTGGCAATTTTGATAGAAGAGCCTGGGGGAACCGTTTTATTCAACCAGGAACGAACTGGTAAAGGGGGGCGTCGTTTTAAGATGTATAAATTTCGTACCATGGTAATGGATGCGGAAGAACAGAAAAAAAACCTGATGCATCTCAACGAACTTCAGTGGCCTGATTTTAAAATTTCGAATGATCCCCGTACTACAAGAATTGGTCAGATTCTGCGCAAAACCAGTTTAGATGAAATTCCCCAAGTGCTCAATGTACTGCGCGGGGAAATGAGCCTGGTTGGGCCGCGGCCAACCTCATTTAGCTCGGAAACCTATGATCTATGGCACACGGAACGGTTAGATGTCATTCCTGGGATTACGGGACTATGGCAGTTATTGGGCCGGGGTGAATCCGAATTCCATGAACGGTTGCGAATGGACATTGTCTATATCGAGCGGCGGAGCATGCGGTTAGATATCCATATTCTGTTTCGTACCATCTTTGCAGTTTTAATCCAACGCGGGGCGAAGTAAGCTGGACAATTGGTTCTCCCTCAAAAAAAATTCGCAAAATTAATTTAATCACGCTACCCAGACTTGAATCTATGCCCTGTTTCTGTTGATTTCGGTGCAGACAGCCATAACCCGATTCCCAATAAATTTGAAAATCTTAATTGATTGCCAAACTCTGACGAATTTGTAACACCGGTTTAGACAGGCTACCAATCGGGTCAAAGGTTGATTTTTAGGAAGAAAGAACTATTTAAATCCTAGTTTTTTCTCATGATCCCCCCCAGAAGGTCTATAGCAAGTTAAAGTTTAATTGTGTAAAATAAACATCAAATATTAAGACCGTTATTATCTTGAATGATTGCAAAACATCGTAGTCAGGAGGTATCCCATGGAATTTAGATTGTATATTCAGATGTTATTGCGAAGTTGGTGGATTGTGGTACTCACCGCGCTCTCAGCAACCATTATTGCTCTCGGCTTGGTTTATTTTACAACCCCCATTTATCGCGCTTCCGCCCAGCTTGTGGTTAGTCCAAATTTGGAAGCTTATGATGATGAAGATGATGCAAAAATCGTTAGTAGTCTGGTCGCCCTCGATAAACGTTCAATTGTGGGGACCTATGCTGAAGTGTTGAATAGTGGGCGGATATATAAGGACACCGTGGCCGCGATGGGTATCTCTCCAGATATTCTCGGTAGCTATAGTCATGTAACAGTCGTGTTGCCAGACGCAAACATCCTTGAACTTGCTGTCGAAGGCCCTGACCCCGAATTAGTTACTCTGTTAGCGAATAGCATTTCCCAAAATGCAATTGATTACGTCAGTGAGTTGTACTCCGTCTATGATATCAACTTCCTGGATACGGCCAGTCAACCCTCCATTCCAATTCGACCTCAACCGGTACGCGATGTCGGATTAGCCTTTGTTTTAGGGATTTTGTTGGGTGCTCTTTTAGCCATTATTCGGGAGCAACTGCGCACGCCGCTGGAAGCCTTCTTAGAGCGAACCCAAACAGACAGCATGTCGGGTGCGCTCAACCGTAGAGCGTTTGAAGATCGCGTTGGAGATGTCACCGGTCGAGCTGCTGATGCGTCCTTGTCAATGGGGTTGGTGCGGTTGGATGGGTTACTGGGGTATTTGCAAGTGTTGCCTCAACCCTTGGCTCAACAGGTTTTGCGGAAAATCACCCAAATCATGCGTAAGGAATTGCGGGGTAACGATGTAATTGGTCGGTGGGATGATCACACCTTCGCGATTTTATTACCCGAAACCCCAGGTAATGCCGCGGTCGCAACCTTCGGTCGCGTTCAATTGGCTTTATCTAAACCTTTACGCTATAGCCCGGATGGCGAAACGATGACTCTCAGCCCTAAAGTGGGTATCTGTGAGCGGCTGCATGGTGATGGCAGCACAACAATCATCGAACGGGCTAGCTCAGCTTTAACCGAAGCCGAAAGAGAAGATTCTGGTCTGATGCTCTTCAAGACCCGGGCATTGGTAGGCTACTAAGTTCATATTCTGTTTGGCAATTCGGTATTGGACTGACGCATTTAAATTGTGTCAGTCCAGCCTTTTTATCTAAAATCGATTTTAAAGCTTGAGTTGATCTATCATTGGTGAAAGGCCCTTGTAATGACAACACAATCCGTAAATAACAACCGGTCATATAGTGTTCAAATTTTATATGGCATTTTAGGGATTTTGGTGGGGGTAGTCTCTGGCATGCTGGTCTTTGAAGTCCCCGATGTGTTGAAATTGTTTGTCCTGGTCGTGGGCATTTTTGCATTTGCCGTCTCAGTGGCCCGAGTGGACTGGGGATTATTGGTATTGTCCATAATGATCTATACCAATTTTTCAGAGGTTGCCATTCGATTTCATGGGGCTCCCTCGGTGGCGAAATCATTCGTAGTTCTCCTGCTGGCTGCGGTCTTGTTGCGCTGGATGACCTATGGGGAGAAAATAGAAGGCTGGCAGCGGCCTGCAATTTTGCTGACCGCATATGGGATCGTAAATTTTGCTTCAGTCTTGTACGCCGCCGATCCTGGGCGAACCATGGATGCCTCCTTTGATTTCTTTAAAAATATTCTGATCGTAATCGTGGTCGTCATTCTATTACAAGGCCGCATTCTGCTGCGGCAAGTTATCTGGGCGATGTTAGGATCAGGGATTTTTCTGGGCACACTGACCATTTTCCAGTATGTAACCAAAACATTCAATAACAATTACTTGGGGTTTGCCCAACAAAATGTAGATGTGCTGGTTGGGGCTACCGTTGCCGACCGCGTCGGTGGGCCATTAGGGGACCCCAATTATTATGCCCTCATCATGATGGTGTTGATCCCCCTGGCAATCGATCGAATTTGGAATGAACACAACCAGGTGATGCGCGGTTTTGCCGTTTGGGCCTTAGTCGCAACTTCACTATCAGTGGTCTTTACATTTTCTCGAAGTGGGTTTGTGGCGTTGGTCGCAGTAGTAGGGCTGATGCTCCTTTATCGGACGCCCACCTTAAAGAATTTGATCATCATGCTCTTGGCCTTTGTCTTGATCTTCCAGTTTATCCCGCCCAAATATGTCGAACGGATTGGATCATTGGCCGCATTCTTGCCGGGTTCATCCCGCGGTATAACCGATGATGAAGCCCTTCGCGGCCGGACCAGCGAATTATTTGTGGGTTGGAATATGTTCCGTGATCATCCTTTTGTAGGGGTTGGTTATGATAACTATCCAATCTACTATCAAGAATATTCTCGGCAGGTTGGCATGGATCCCCGGGCCACCCAACGCTCAGCCCATAATTTATATGTTGAGATTTTGGCCGAAACAGGAATTTTGGGGCTTACCGCGTTTACGCTAATTATCTGGCTTACCTTGCGTGATTTGCTGCGGGCCATCGAGCAATTACAAGAAGCCGAATTGCAAGGGGTTGCTGGGATGATCGCGGCGATCGGGGTGGCGTTACTTGGCTATTTGTTGGCTTCGATCTTTATTCATGATGCTTATCAGCGCTATTTTATGCTGATCATCGGGATTGCAATGGCTGCTCCGAGCATTGCGAAAAATGAACTGCGTTTCAAAAAGCGGTTAGAACAACTACGGGCCCAAGGGATGCTGGATGCCAAACCCGAACGATGAAAAAAGTACTGTAACCCAGAAAGCCATTCAGGGGACGTTTTGGTCTTACCTTTCATATACTTCCGGTAAATTACTTTCCTTCGTTACGACCATCATATTGGCCCGTCTGCTCATCCCCGAAGATTTCGGGCTGTTGGGCTATTGCATGGTCGCGATTCAATACCTGGAAGTGGTTAATACCTTGGGGATGGGGACCGCCCTGATTTCACGCCGGGATAAGGTCGCGGCCGCGGCGAATGCGGGGTTTGTGATCAGTTTCGTATTAGGAATTGGCCTCTATGGCCTAGCCTGGATTTCTGCCCCCGCGATTGCGACCTATTTCAAAGAACCGGCCGTAACCGAATTGCTGCGGTTGCTGGCCCTGGTCTTACCCATCAGCGGATTAGGGGCCATTCCCGGGGCCTTCATTGAACGCAATTTAGCGTTCCGCATTAAATTTGTTCCCGATGTCAGCCGGAGTCTAACCAAAGGCTTACTTTCCATCATTTTGGCCTGGCAGGGCTTTGGCGTTTGGAGTTTGGTATGGGGGCAAGTTATTGGGGCAATCGTGGCGACGATCCTCAATTGGGTTATGGCCCGCTGGCGTCCGGAACGGATTTATGACCGCCGGGTGACCACTGAAATGCTCCAATTTGGCGGGCATATTATTGCCATTGGGTTTATCGGGGCTTTGTTGAATAATGTCGATTATTTGATCGTCGGGCGGATTTTGGGCGCCGCCGCGCTAGGATATTACACTCTGGCCTACCGGATGCCCGAATTGATCATTCGTAGTATTAATCTGGTTGTTGGGCGGGTGGCGCATCCCGTTTTGTCGAAACTGCAATGGGATGATGCCGGGTTACGTTCAGTCTATGGCAATTATTTGCGTTATACAGCCCTGGTCATTTTTCCAGCTGGGGTGGGGTTAGCCTTGTTGGCCGCGCCCATCATTGAGTTGTTTTATACCGCCGAATGGACCCCTGCAATACCCGTCATGCGGTGGATCGCGCTCTCGATTACAGTGGCTTCTATGGGACATATTCCCGGCGTGTTGTACAAAGCCATTAATCGTCCAGATATCCTAAATAAACTGGCTGTAATTAAATTGCCACTGACCATTGTAACCTTGTGGTACAGTACCCGTTGGGGTATCGAAGGCGTGGCTTTCGGCCATCTGATCCTGGCATTCATCAAAGTGATTTTAGATACCGTTGTCGCCGGCCGGATGATTAGCTTTAATTTGCTTGCTGTTCTCAAAGCGCTGCAGCCGGCTTTATTGGGAACAGCTGGCATGAGTGGCGTGATTCTGCTGCTTCTGGTGACGACGCAGTGGAAAGCAATTTATACCCTTGGCGGGGGGATTTTAATCGGATTTTTTGTGTATTGTGGGTTATTATTACTAA
>CAYVQU010000282.1:0-5067 GCA_964453155.1 uncultured Anaerolineales bacterium
ATGTCTTTTTTCGCTTTCAACCTGATAAACTCATCCTACATGTAGGGTAGTGAAAGTCTTTATACATTGGTATCCTGGTTAAAATGATAGTTCTATTAACCGCCGCGCCTACGGCCCACCGGCTGAATTATAATGAGAGAAATTGAGAGTGGTGTGAGGAGCAGAAATGTCTCAAGAGTTATTAGCACAAATTCGTAAGCAGCAGCAATTGAGCAATGATGTTATCGGCATTATAAAACCCTTTGTTCACCAGTTTTTCTTTTCCGAAACATCACTAGAAGACATCCAGAGCAGCGATATCAGTTCATTTGCGCGCGGCACGAACAACGATCTCAAACCAGATATTGATATCATGTTTTTAGATGTCCCCTGTGATACAGCGCGGGGGCACACCGACTGGACCCCCATCGGTACGCGCGAAGCCACGGGGCGGAAAGAGGGAATCATCTCTCTGGATGAATTAGGCCAATACGATGCAATGACGGCTGAGATGGTTTCCCAAATTCAATCCGCGCTGGATGGCTATTTTGAACTTGAGCCTGGTAGCACGCAGTTCAACTATTTTCGCTCTTGGGCCACTTACCCGGGATATTTCTTCAATCTGGCAGTTCCACACACCGAATTTGGTGAAATAGAGTTAGACGTAAATATATTTTACATGTCTGACCACTTTGGGGTGGACCACGGGCAACGATTTGATGACTACATCAAACGTTTGGAGAAAAAAAATGGTTTGCAAGCCATTGTGCCGCTGATCGAAGATATCCGATTGTTGAAATCACAAGGTAAGAAAATTGGCATCGATGCTGATGGCTGGGTTGATCGGACTCAAAAATTGGCCGGCTTTGTGGTCGAGGCGTTATTTATGCAACGCTTCCCGCCCTACACCTATACCGAATTAATGGACCAGATCGCAGCCCATAACTGGGAGCCGGGGAAAGAACCCAAAGAACAGTGGATTGGTGGGCAGAACAATCAAATCATTGGGATGGATTTCTCGTTCAGCGATCTACTTCATAATATGGCGTTTGAAAACCAGGCATTACCCCTAGGCACCTGGCAGAATTTACAGCGGATTGCAAAAGACCATTTGTCAAATATTGGATAATACCCATTGCGGCGGAAAACAAAATAGGCTCTTCGTGAAATAGTGGGGTGACCAATAAAAATGAACCTAGTTGTCATTGCGAGGAGTTCTTTCCCGAAGCAATCCCCCCGCTATCGAGGAGATTGCTTCACCGAAAAGCATCGGTTCGCAATGACGTTAACTTTGGATGTGTTCAGCCTTTTGTTGATGAGTTCATTTTTGCGCAAAATTGGTGCGGATTAGCGAAATTCGCGGTTAATTTTGTGTTTTTTGAGAACTCATCAGCTAATACCTGACAATGCAAGACTACACAGAAATCAGTTTTGTGCGGATGGCATACAGAGCTGCCTGGGTGCGATTTTCCAAGTTCAGTTTGGTGAGAATATTGGTCACATGGTAGCGCACGGTGGTTTTGCTGACAGTTAAAGTCTCGGCTATATCTTGATCCGGTAACCCTTGAGCAACCAGTTTGAGCACTTCGATTTCGCGTCCGGTTAACGGAATGGCAAAATCATTCTCGACTTCTGTCACCACAGAGTTATGCATTACGGCCCGCGTCAATGCTGGAGAAAGCCAGGGATTCCCCTGTGAAACCGTACGAATGGCTTGCAGCATTTCAGCCGGAGAAGCATCCTTCAACATAAACCCTAACGCGCCAGCTTTGATCGCCCTGACCGCCTGATCTTGTTCAGAAAAACTAGTAATCACCAAAATGCGGGCACCTGGATTTTGGTGAATTAGCGCAGCGATGGCCGTAATACCATCCATTTTAGGCATTACCAAATCCATCAGTACAATATCGGGTTGCAGTTCAACCGCTTGGGTCACCCCCATTTCACCATTGGCAGCTTCGCCGATCAAAACTAGATCTGGTTCGGAGGCGATCCAGGCTGAAATCCCTTGCCGAACAACAGCATGATCATCAACGATTAGGATGGAAATCTGTTCTGACATCAGGTTTCACTCCGCACAAAAGAAACTCGGGTTCCAGTTTCAGGTGATGAGATGATTGAAAGCTGCCCCCCTAACTTTTCGGCGCGGGTCCGCATATTCCCTAAACCCAACCCCTCCGCAACCGTCTCCAGATCAAAACCCTGGCCGTTATCTTCAATATCTAATTGTACCCGCTCTAGAGAAGTATCCAGCTCGATGCTGATATGGGAAGCAGAGGCATGTTTGAGCGTATTGTTGAGTGCTTCCTGAACCAAGCGATAAAGATCGAGTTGGTCGGTAAGGGGCAACTCGGTATCCCCCGCCGCTGAGAACGTCACCTCCATGCCCGCGCGGTGCTCAACAGCGGTTAACCGCCGCCGGATCATTTCGGCCAAGCCATGTTCCTCAAAAGAGACCGGCAGGAGTTCAAAGACCAACAGCCGCATTTCCTTGAGGGCTTGCAAGGATGTATCCTGCACATTCGCCAGATTGGCAACCGCCGGCGCCCAATCCTGGCTTTCGGCAAAGTTTTGGGCGGCTTTGGCCAAAAATGTCAGGCTGTATAGGGATTGGGTCACCGAGTCATGCAATTCGCGCGCCAGGCGCTGGCGTTCGGCCAGGATCATGGCTTGCTCAGATTGCTCCCGCAGGCGCAGGCGCTCAACCGTGTTGCCAATCTGGTCGGCCATTAAATTTAATAGCGTAAGGCTTTCCAAAGCTGGTGAAGAGGTCATCTGGTAGAAGACGCCGAGCATGCCCAATGATTGCCCCGCCGCTCGAATGGGGATGCCGATAAAGTGATGGTTATCAAAACACGCGAAACCATACTCACTTTTGGTGGCTGCTGACATATCCATCAATATGACCGGTTCATCCCGATCCACAATCTTGGCCCATAAAGGGCTGGTCGCGGTTATTACTTCGCAATCCCTCACTGAATCCGGAACCGTGCCTTGGCTCGCGGTTAATGTCATTTCGTTGGCATCCACCAATAAATAGATGGCCGCCCAACTGCCCTGAATTGCTGGGAGCAATTCCATCAAGGATTGTTCTAACCGTTGATGGAGCGGACCATCGGCGGCCAAAATGGCAGTTAACTGATACAAGGCCGTCAATTCCTGGGTCCGTTCGACCACTCGTTGTTCCAACTCAGCGGCATGCGACTGGGTTTGCTCAAATAGGCGCACATTTTGAATAACCGCGGCGGCCTGGTTTGCAAAGGCCTGGGCCAGGGTAGCGTCGTGAGATGTGTATTTTCCAACTTCCAGGCTGTCGAGCGTAATATAGCCGATTACGTTGTCCCGCGAGATAAGTGGTATGCCCAGCCATCCCCTGACATAATTGGTGCCGCCCCAACCTAAGAAACGCGAATCATTTTGGGCGTCGGCTAGGATCACGGTTGAGCGGGTGGTGCGAATTTCTGGAAATAATGTGTCATTCGAAGGGAAAACTTGCCCCACGATTTCAGCCGGATCATTAAAACCGCGCGTCGCGACGCCCTGAACATGGTCATTTACCAGCAAAAATATGGTACTGCTATCGTAGGGTACCACCTGTTCCAGATAATCAAGGAGTTCTTCTAAAATGGTGGTCAGGTCTAAAATCTGGGTCAAGGATGATGTGGCCTGAACCAGCATTTCAGCTTCCTGGCGCCGCTGGATTTCTGATTCAGAGATCGAGGCGCGGTGGAGGGCACTGGCTGTGATTTCCCCGATAGTGGTCAATACATTTACATCTTGTGTACGAATTGGTTGGTCGCGAGCCACCCAAAGCACGCCGGTAACATCTGCGCCTAACATAAGCGGAAATCCGGCAAGCGCGGTGGGTTTCGGGGTTTTACGGGTCCAGATGAACCGTTCTTCTGCTTCTACGTGGTCATTATTGATATAAATTTCACGTGTTTCAACAACCAAATGGCTCAAACCCTGGCCTTTTGGAATGCGTTGCCCTGAAACCACATCCCCAGCTTCTCCTTTAGAATACGCCAATAGTATGTCTCCACTTTCCGGATCAAGGGTATTCAACGATACGGCTTGCGCCTGGAATAGTTCTAAGACAGTATCAACAACAGCAGGGATAATTTGCTCGCGCAAATATGCACTGCGGAGTTTGGTAGTAAGAACGGCTAAATTTTCGAATTCAGTCAACCGTTGTTCTAGTACAACTGTTTGATTCTGGAGTGCCTCCTCGGCACGTTTTCGCGCCGTGATATCTTCAACCATTCCAAGTGCAAATATCGGATTCCCCTTTTCATCCTGAATCATGGATACAGTCAAGTTGCCGACGATTTCTTGACCACTTTTCTGAATAAATCTTTTCTCCAGGGTGTAATGGTCACTTTTCCCCGCCACTAATTGCTGGAACAACTCCATGTCTATATCTGCATCGTCGGGATGAGTAAAATCAGTAAAAACCATTTCAGCTAATTCTTCACCCGAGTAACCAAACATTTTCTGAGCGCTGGTGTTGGTTAGGATAGGATGGCCATTCATATCAACTTGAGCGATGGCAATCGGAGAATTGTTAAATATTTCTCTAAATTGTTTCTCACTCTTCTGTAAAGCAATTTCAGCCATTTTCCGTTCAGTGATTTCGATGGTAGTCCCCCAAATTCGAACCAGATGATTGGACTCGATTACGTTGGATACATTATAGATTGACCAAATTGACCTGCCATATCTATTAGTCTCAAAGGCTTCATACATTTTTAAAAAATAGCCTTGAGAAATGAAATCTTTAAGTATTTTACGCCCATAGGGACTATTGGCTTCCCAGGCATCGAAGATCGTTTGTCCTAAAACATCATCAACATTGGCCCCCTCTGAACCAGCAAGAGCTTGGTTAGCTTCAACCAAGACGCTTTTGTGATAAAGCCATTCGATTTGCTCATCAATGGATAAATTTAATGGCATTGCCGGGTGAATTTCGTAATGAAACATCATCGCTGGGCTGTCTTCTACAAAGACTCGGTGGCGTTCAGCGCTTTCCTTTAAATTTTAGTTTCCGGTAACTGAAGCTGCTCCGAGAAGAGCATGGAGCAGTAAGAA
>CAYVQU010000283.1:0-4953 GCA_964453155.1 uncultured Anaerolineales bacterium
TTCACAGACCCAACGATGGCGAACTGCCGCTGCTAATTCTGCATAAACTCTTATGGAAATCAAACTTGATTACGGCCGAACTGGTTACGTAATAGATCTTCCTGATAATACAAAAATAATACGTCCAAAATTTACCCCTGGATTTGAAGATGAATCTCAGGCTATTTTGGGCGCACTTCGCAACCCGATCAGTTCGCTTCCCCTTGCCGAAAAAGTCAAACCGGGCGATAAAGTTGTCATCGTTCATACCGATATCACTCGGGCGACTCCCAATGATCGCCTCCTCCCCGTCATCATTCAGGAGTTGGAAGCCGCGGGGGTATCCGCACCAGATATTACTTTGATCAATGGGCTAGGCACGCATCGATTCCAAACTGAGGCTGAACTTCGCCAGATGTTGGGAGATCAAATTGTTGAGAAGTATCGCTGTCTGCAGCATGACGCGTTTGATGCTGATAATTTGGTTTCTTTAGGCCATACTTCGTTTGGGAATCCCATCCGGATCAATAAAACTTATCTTGAGGCTGATGCCCGGATTCTGACTGGCTTTATTGAACCCCATATCTTTGCGGGTTTCAGTGGGGGACCCAAGGCCGTTCTCCCGGCCTTATCCGGATTTGAGAGTGTGGGGTCGAATCATTGTGCGCAGAATGTGGGGCATCCTAAAGCCACTTGGGGAATCATGGCGGATAATCCCATTTGGGAGGAGATGAAGGAGATTGCGCTCAAAACGGAGCCAACATTCTTAGTCAATATCACTTTGAACGCCAAGAAAGAGATTTCGGGGGTGTTTGCGGGAGATATGTTAGCAGCACACGCGGCTGGTTGCGAGTTCGTTCGAAAACATGCGATGGTACCGGTCAAAAAAACCTATGATGTGGTTATTACAACCAACAGCGGTTACCCCCTGGATCAGAATTTATACCAATCGGCCAAAGGGATGAGCGCTGCGGCTCAAATTGTTAAAAAAGGGGGTGCGATCATTGCGGTTACGGCCTGCGAAGATGGAATTCCGGATCATGGCGGTTATGCCGATCTGCTTAAACGCGGGGGATCGCCTCAAGGGCTAATGGATATGGTTATGGCACCTGGTTTCAATGAACATGACCAGTGGCAGGTCCAGTTACAGGCGCTGGTCATGTTGCAGGCCGAGGTTTACGTGTATAGCGACGGATTAACCGCGGCCCAAATTGAGCAGGCATTGTATTCGCCTTGTGATGATATTTTGGCACTCCTGGAAATATTGAAAGAGAAGTATGGAACGGATTACTCATTGGCGGTGCTGCCAGAAGGTCCGCAGAGTGTGCCTTACTTGGCCGGTTAGCAGCGCCGCAATCCGTTCATGCGTTCTGTGTAGCTCTCCGCTGTAAACCGACTACGTATGATAAAATCTTTTCAATATTTCTAATCCAAAGAGGTGAACATGAAACATCATAACGGTTCTGTCGAAGTCATCACGGGTTCCATGTTTTGCGGTAAAACTGAAGAGACCATCCGACGTTTAAGGCGGGCGACGATTGCGAAACAGAAAGTACAGGTTTTCAAACCCAAAATCGACAACCGTTATGCCGAAGAAAAAGTCACTTCACATGCCGGACATCAATTTGATGCCCGACCGATTAGCAGTTCGGCCGATATTTTTCCGAATTTAAAGGGTGATACCACCGTTGTGGCGATTGATGAAGCTCAGTTTTTTGATGAGGGGGTCGTTGACGTGGCCCAAGAGTTGGCCGAACAGGGGATTCGAGTTATTGTGGCCGGGTTAGATATGGATTTTCGCGGCGAACCCTTCGGACCCATGCCAATCCTGATTGCCCAAGCGGAAGATGTCGATAAACTGCATGCGATTTGTGTTGTTTGTGGCGAAGCCGCTTCCCGCACTCAACGCCTGGTAAATGGATATCCAGCCCGGTATGATGACCCGGTAGTTATCGTGGGCGCGTCCGAATTATATGAGGCTCGCTGTCGTAAACATCATGAAGTTCCGCGCTAAACGTTCGAACGGGGAACGTTGAAACGTTATTATGGAGCAAATATGCAGGATTATTTTGAATTTTTAGACGAAATATTGATCGATCGGCACGAGCTTCAAGCGCGAATTGCTGAACTGGGCACCCAAATTAGTGAGGATTATCAAGGCAAAGCCCCGCACTTGATTTGTATCTTACGTGGTGGAGTGATGTTTCTCACCGATCTGATGAAGAAGATTTCCATCCCCCATACGATTGATTTTATGGCGATTTCATCTTATGGAGTCGGTGTGCGCGAATCCAGTGGTCAAGTTCGCCTCAACATGGACTTGAAAGATGATATTCGAGACCGCCATGTCATCCTGGTCGAAGATATCATTGACAGTGGGCATACTTTGCAATCCGTGTTGGAAATATTGAAAGTCCGCAAGCCTGCCAGCCTCAAGATATGCACCTTGCTAGACAAAGAAGAACGCCGCGAAGTTGATGTCCCCATTGAATACTGCGGTTTCCAAATTGCCGATAAATTTGTCTTTGGCTATGGTCTTGATCTCGACGAGTATTACCGGGGTCTGCCGTTTATTGGGGTGGTAAATCTGGATAAATTCGAACCCCCAGATTGATATTAAAATGTAAAATTTTGCCGCAGAGAACGCTGAGTACGCGGCGATAAAAAATTTCTGTGGTCTCTGGGTACTTTGCGGTTAAAAATCTATCCGATAATTCAATCCAACGGCATTTTTCTCGGATAGGTTCTAAGTTCTTTTTTTCATAAAGGAGTTATTTTGAAGCGGGGAAAATCGTTTGAAAAACCTGACTTGCGCCCGTACGCTGGCCGCTGGGTAGCAGTAATCCGGGGTCGAGTGGTTGGTCAAGGGGGGACGCCAGATCAGGCCATCCAGGCTGCCAAAATGATGCGCCACAAGGAAACGCCCGAAGTGATGTCAATACCCACCCAGAACCCTTTAGCATTTTCACCCCTCTTAGATCAAGTTCGCGCAGCACTTCCGCCGGATATTAAGGCCTATCTGGTTGGGGGTGCGGTCAGGGACGCTATGTTGGGCCGCCCGATTCACGACTACGATTTTGTTTTAGCAAAGAATTCGCTTAAGGTCGCCCGGCAGGTGGCCAAACAAATGGGGGCCGCGTATTTCCCCTTGGATTTGGATCGCCAAACGGCCCGTTTGATTTTTACCGATGATCAGAATGTGCGCCACGTTTTGGATTTTGCCACCATTCAGGGGGTAGACTTGGAAAGCGATCTTCAGGCCCGCGATTTTACGATCAATGCTTTAGCCGTTGATATTACTGAACCCCAGAAACTGCTGGATCCATTAGGTGGTGGACCTGATTTGTTGAATAAACTGATCCGGGTTTGTTCACCGCAATCAATAATTAATGATCCTGTGCGCCTATTGCGAGCGATTCGCTTGGCGGCCGGATATGGTTTTCGAATTCAACCAGAGACCCGCACAGCAATGGGAGCTGCGGTTTCAAAGCTGTCAGACGTATCTCCTGAACGGTTACGGGATGAACTTTTTCGGATATTGGCAGGACCTCAGCAACATACCTCGCTGCGCGCGTTAGATATGTTGGGCGTCCTGCCTTATGTTTTACCTGAACTGGAAGCCCTCAAAAATGTGGCCCAATCGCCGCCCCATGTGAAAGACGTTTGGGGCCATACATTGGATACAGTTCGACATCTAGCAGCACTATTGGACGTTTTGGGACCGCGTCATAACCAGGAGGCTTCGGCCAACTTAGTTTTAGGTTTAGCAGTGATGCGATTGGGGCGCTACCGCCAGCAAATCCACGACCATTATCAGAACGAAATGGTTCCCGATCGAAATCTAATCCCTCTCTTATTTTTAGGCGCGCTTTATCATGATATTGCTAAACCCCATGTGACCCAAGAAGATGTCAACGGGCGCATTCGATTCATCGATCACGATCAACAAGGGGGGGATTTCGTCGTCCAGCGGGGCCAAAAACTACGCTTGAGCAACACCGAAATTGATCGGTTGAAGATCATGGTTCAGCAGCACATGCGTCCAACTCACCTGGCCCGTGAAAATAGAGCACCACGACCGCGGGCCGTATATCGCTTCTTCCGGGCAACGGGCGCGACCGGAATCGAGGTCTGTTTGTTGTCGTTGGCCGATCTATTGGCGACGTACGGCAACACCCTGCCTCCCGCGCGTTGGGCACAGCAGTTAGAGGTCGTGCGGACATTAATGGCAGGTTGGTGGGAACAACCCGAGAAACAGGTCCGCCCGCCAACGCTGGTCACCGGGCACGATCTCATATCCGAATTTGACCTAACGCCTGGCCCCCAAATAGGAGAACTTCTAGAAATAGTTCGGGAAGGCCAAGTCATGGGTGAAGTAAACACCAAAACCCAAGCCCTGGAATTTATCGCGAAATCCCTAAAATCCATTTAGAACCCAAAGAGACTAGCACATCGAAGCGTGAATTTTCTCTTTGCGTTAAATGTCATTCCCGCATGATTGGGGCGGGAATCCAGGTGCATGCCAGTGGATTCCCGCTAAATCCATGCGGGAATGACATCATGATGGGGTGGTTACATTAAAATCCGTATCACATAACTTTACGGATAAATCACACTCAACAGCGGTTCATAGAAACACCGGCAGCCCTGGGCGTGCGAACATCCTTCTATGGGGAGCTGAGGGGCCTCATTTTTATCGTATGTTCCAGCCTGAGCCGCACACGTCGGACAGCAATCGGCCGAAACCATTAGCCTTACATTGATAACCCGGGGGTTCTCTTGAAATTTACTTAGCGCTTCAGTCGCGGGTGAATTGGTCTTTTCCACAATCTGCCTCCAAATTATGACGAGTTGACTAATTTTACCGCGATCCTTCGTGGATTGACACCACCAGGTTACAGTAGATTTCGGAAACGATCTTGGGGATGGTTCAAAAACAGCTAGAAATTAGTGGACACTTTTTTGCACCTTGAA
>CAYVQU010000284.1:0-4939 GCA_964453155.1 uncultured Anaerolineales bacterium
ATTGGCGGGGCAACTTTTGAAGCAGTCGAGAAAGCAGATTTATTCGTAATTGATAAACTTCGTTAGGTAATTTATTTAAGTTCAGACATAGTTCACTGGGATTGTTTGGTTTGAGGAGACAACCGATGGAAAAGAGCAACCTGAGAATTTTGATCCGAAACTTGGCCATAGAAATGGTTATCTATGGGGTATTGCTCGTGGTGTATTTTTTTGCCGTACTGCGTTTCTTAGGGGGTTTCTTAACGAATTTATTTGAAACGCAATTAACCCTATATGCCTTTTTGGGCTTGGCGTTGATTGTGGCGCAAGCAGTGTTATTGGAAAACGTCACTTCAGCGTTGATCCGCTGGTTGCGGTTAGACAAGATTGGGTAGGGGAGAATCATGGAATTTCCAGTAGCAGGCGTTACCGTTGATCCCTTGTTGTTAGCCGGAATTGGATTCCTGGTTGGAATCTTAGGCGGCTTCTTTGGCGTCGGGGGTGGATTTATCGCTGGGCCATTTATGTTTTGGGCCGGGGTTCCTATGAACTTTGTAGTGGGCACCGATTTGGCTCATATGACCGGAAAATCCATTGTTGCGGCCAAAAAGCACCGTTCTTTAGGGCATGTTGACATCAAATTAGGCGCCTTGATGATATTGGCAACCATCATTGGGGTTGAAGCGGGGGCGCAGATTATTGAAAGATTAGAACACGCTGGGAATGTCGATACCGTCATCGGGATAGTGTATATTGTAATTTTGCTGATTATCAGTGCTTTCACGGCCTGGGAAAGTATTCGCGCAATTCGGATGGTTCGCACCGATAAAGTGGATGTTAAGGATGCAGTAGGTTTCAAGGGATTAGCTAAACGGGCTCAGGGTATCAAACTGTGGCCGATGATGTCTTTTCCTGATTCCGGAATTCAATCGATTTCTTTATGGACCATTCTGGGAGTCGGTTTCATTACTGGAATTCTCTCTGGGGCTTTGGGCGTTGGGGGGGGATTTATCCGGATGCCATTACTCGTTTACGTCATAGGCATCCCTACCCATGTTGCTGTTGGAACCGATTTATTCGAAATCGTATTTTCAGCGGGATATGGCACCATCACCCATGCTATAAAAGGAAATGTAGATATTTTGATGGCTCTGGTTATGCAAACTGGAGCCGCCATTGGGGCCCAAATTGGCGCAACTTCTACGCGGTTCTTTGCGGGGCCGAAAATCCGCCTGTTCTTTTCAGCTTTGCCCGTTATTGGAGCGACCATGGTCATTATTCGTTTAGTGAGTGGCTTAGCATTTCATTAGTTGGAGTACAAATCATGAAAATGCTGATTTATGTCGGAGATTTAGTTACAGATATTCCCGGCCTTTTCTTAGGCGAGTTGTTGGCTCGGAACCTCGAAGCTGAGGTAACTCTGCTGCATGTTGCACCTAAAACTGTAAAAAAGAAGCAGGCTCTAAAAGATGGCGAAACCCTATTGCAACAGGCGCAGGAGAAAGTTGGTGATTATCCCGTTAATTTTCGAGTGCGCCGCGGCAAAGTTGCTAAGCGGATCAGCGAAGAAGTCCAGGCCGAACAGTATGATTTAGTCGTCATAACAGCTTCCCGTATTGGGGGCTATCCGCGCAATATGTCGGTCACCCGTGAAATCTTGTCTCAAATGCCTTGTTGCGTGTTGATCGCAAAAAACCCAAAACCTGATATCAAGAATATCCTTATGCTCACGGGTGGGCAAAAAGCCTCGGAGCCCATGATAAAAATCGGAGCCAAGGTGGCTTGTGCTGTAGGGGCCCGGGTAACTTTGCTTCATATTGCACCCAATGTTCCGAGTATGTATACGGGATTAGAAACTGTGGAAGAAACCCTGGATGAGTTGATGCATACTGCGACGCCGGTTGCTAAACATCTCCGCCGCTGTGCCCGTATTTTGGATCATTTGCAAATTCCATCTGAGATTAAACTAAAGCATGGAGAAGCGGTCTATGAAATTGTCCGGGAGGTTGACCGCAAAGATTATGATTTGGTGATGATTGGTGCTTCTGGGGTGGGGACGAGTCTTAAAGGCTGGTTTATGGGGGATGTGACCAAAAATGTCATTGATCTGGTGGGGATTCCGGTCATGGTGGTCAACCAGAAACGTGCCAAAAAGATAGATGATTCTGCAACTTAATTTTGATTGTTTTCTGCTATAATTCAGCGCTTGGTGGAACCCATCGTTCCACCAATTTTTATGTCGATAAAGATAGTGCCTTAATTCGGCACAGTACAAAGTAAGGAGCATTTTGTAATGACCACTAGTAAGGATAGTGTTTTGATCCCTCCCTATGGAGGAAAATTAGTTAACCTGGTAACTTCCGGGGCTGAACGCGAAGCTCTCCGGGAAGAAGCCAACCATTACCCCTCCATTCAAATTTCTGATCGAGCACTGCATGATTTAGAATTATTGGCCCTTGGTGGCTACTCACCCCTCGATCGTTTTATGAGCAAAGCCGACTATCAGCGCGTTCTTACTGAGATGCGCCTGGCGGACGGAACTTTGTTTCCCATGCCCATTACCCTGACGATTAAAAAAGAAGATTTACCCACCGATAGCGATTGGGTTGCGATCCGCGATGCCCGCTTGAATTTGATCGCGGTTATGAAAATGGAAGAGGTTTTTACCTGGGATCCGTCCCGTGAACAACGCTTGGTACTTGGTTCCACCGACAGCCGACATCCCCTCGTTTCCGAGATGGAACAATGGGGCGACCTCTGTATCTCAGGCGAACTCAAAGTTATCAACTTGCCCACTTATTTCGACTTTGTGGATATTCGCCGGACCCCAGCCGAGACCCGCGCTATGCTCGAAGAAATGGGTAATGAAAATGTGGTTGCTTTCCAGACCCGCAATCCCATGCACCGAGTTCACGAAGAATTGACCAAACTCGCCGCCGAAGAAATCGGTGGTAGTCTGATGATCCACCCCGTGGTTGGTCTGACCAAACCTGGTGACGTCGATCATTTCACCCGAGTCCGGGTCTACAAAGCGCTGGTAGAAAACTATTACCCTCAGGATAGCACTGTTCTGAGTCTACTACCTCTCGCCATGCGCATGGCCGGTCCCCGTGAAGCCGTCTGGCATGCCATTATTCGCCGTAATTATGGGGCCAACCACTTCATCGTCGGCCGCGACCATGCTGGTCCTGGCAACGACAGCGCTGGTAATCCCTTCTATGGTCCATACGAGGCCCAAGAAATGATGCAGCAGTATGAAGATGAGATCGGCGTAAAAATGGTTCCATTCTTGTGGATGGTCTACCTCCCCGATGATGAGAAATACTTACCCATTGATCAGGTTCCGGAGGGTGCGAAAGTCAATACGATTTCTGGGACCCAGGTCCGGGAAGATTACCTGGCGGCTGGGAAATTATTGCCGGAATGGTTCACTCGCAAAGAGACTGCCGAAATTCTGGCCGAAGTTCACCCGCCCAAACGCAAGCAGGGTCTCAATATTTGGTTTACCGGCCTCTCTGGTTGCGGAAAATCAACTATTGCCAGCGCCCTGATCCCCATGCTGATGGAACACGGCCGCCAGGCCACCGTTCTCGATGGTGATGTCGTTCGAACCCACCTTTCTAAAGGTTTAGGTTTCAGCAAAGAAGATCGTGACATCAACATTTTGCGGATCGGCTACGTCGCCGGAGAAATTGCCCGGCACAATGGTACTGTGGTTTGTGCTGCGATCAGCCCCTACCGCTCCACTCGCAACGAGGCTCGCAAGATGTCGGGCACCGATCGCTTCGTCGAAATTTTTGTTGACACCCCCCTCGAAGTTTGCGAACAGCGTGACATCAAAGGCCTCTACGCCATGGCCCGGCGTGGTGAAATTAAAGGCTTCACCGGTATCGACGATCCCTACGAAGAACCCGTAGATGCCGAAATCGTGCTCAACACTGTTGACCACACTCCTGAAGAACTTGCCCGCCAGATTATTGCCTATCTCCAAGAGCAAGGTTTCATCAACTAAGTTTTTCCTTCGAGATGGCAGCCATCTTCTGTGATGGCTGCTATCTTTCTCCCAATGTCAAAAACACAAGAATTGTTTGACTTAACCGGTCAGGTCGCCGTTGTTACGGGCGGAACCGGTCTATTAGGGACTGAATTTTGTAGAACCCTGGTTGAAGCAGGCGCGGCCGTTACCATCGCGGACATTGACGGTGACGCGGCAGACAATTTGGCGAAATCCTTGACCCACCAAGGATTCTCAGCCTTAGGGTATCAAACTGATATCACTGCCCCTGAATCTGTGGCCCAAATGGTGGCCGCCACCCTTCAGAAATTCGGACGCCTGGATATCCTGGTCAATTCCGCGGCCCTGGATCCAAAATTTGATCCCCGGTCCGCCCGGTCTCATTCCGGCGCGTTTGAAGATTATCCCTTGGAACTATGGCAGCGGGCTCTGGATGTCAATTTGACTGGGGCCATGTTGTGTGCACAAGCTGCGGTCGAATCAATGTTAGCCCAGAATGGGGGCGTGATCATTAACCTGTCCTCAATTTATGGGGTTGCGGCTCCCAATCAAAACCTGTACCAGCGAAAAGGTCATCCTCCTCAATTCAAACCCGTTTACTACACTGTCACCAAAGCCGGAATTTTAGGTCTGACCAAATACCTGGCGGCCTATTACGCCGGTAAGAATATTCGGGTGAATGCCATCACTCCCGGGGGAGTCTTTAATGACCACGATGACGAATTTGTTCAGAAATATTCGGCGCAAGCTATCATGGGCCGGATGGCCGAAAAAGATGAAATGAACGGTGCCCTGCTCTTCCTGGCCTCCGAAGCCTCGAAATACATGACTGGGGCCAATCTGGTCGTCGATGGGGGTTGGACAACTTGGTGATCATAAATAGTAAACAGTGATTTCACTACCCTACATGTAGGATGAGTTTATCAGGTTGAAAGCGAAAAAAGA
>CAYVQU010000285.1:0-4936 GCA_964453155.1 uncultured Anaerolineales bacterium
TTCCATAAAAACGCTACACCGCAAATCATCCCAATGGTTTGCTAATGAGGAGATGTTAGAAGAAAGCATTGACCATGCTTTTGCAATCCACGACTATGACTTGGTGATCCAGTGCATTGAAAAATCGTTGAATTCAATCATGGCGCAGGGAAAATTCAGGAACTATCTGGCCTGGGTTGAGAGAATACCGCGTGAAAAGTTGTTGGAAAAACCCAAGTTAGATATTGTCAAGATTTTTATGCTCCATGAGATGGGGAAATTGGACGAGCGCATTCGTCATCAGAGATTTGTTGAAAATAATTTAGGTCTCCTACCAGGAAACCTGGATGGGTGTAGTTCTGACGAGATTGAAAACCATGGAATTTTAGCGGCTATAAAAACAATTATTTATGCTTCGAGTGATTTCTCAATAGATGCAGCCTATAAAAGTGCAGAACTAGCGGACCAATTGTTATCTGAAAGAAATATTATCTGGAAAAATTTATCTGCGGGTGCAATTCCCTTTATGAATCGCGCCCTGGGTTATTACGAATTGGCAATTAATGTATTTAGCGGGGTTTTAGAACGCGTCCTAGACGCCAAACTCTTTTTTCAAGCTTTTATCGCCTATTCAGTACTTACCAAAGCCTATCTGGAAACGAATAAACTAAAATTGGCAATGATCACTTGTCAAACAGCGATTGATGTGGATCGCCAATATGGAGGCAGTTTTCCTTTTGCTAAACTCGTGTACTTGTTGATGGGCGAGTTAATGTACCAGAATGGACAATTAAAATCTGCTGAAACCTATATTGAGATGGGGTTGGATCATGTAATCCGACATGGTGACGTATATTCAATTATAGACGGGTATTCAATTTTGATCCTAATTCAGATTGCAAATGGCGATCAAGAACAAGCCTTAGCATTGTTAGCTGAAATGAAAGCCGTCTTGAGTGGTTATGCGCTGTCATCAAATGCATCGAAAATTATATGGTCATGGGAAACCTATATTCGCGTCTTTTTGGGTCAATGGCAGCGAGTTAATACTTTTATCAATGAACCAGATTTTGAGATTCATGAAGATCAGTATCTGTTTGACCTGGAAAATCATGCCTATGTGGGAATTTACCGGGTTTCCCAAAATCCAATCAAAGTATATTCCGATTTTTTGGGTATCACAACGGCTAGGTTGCACTTGGCCAGGAACGAACCAGAAGATGCACTGAGGGCAATCAAAGAAGTTCTCTCGGGAATGTCTCCCGGTGGCTGTACCAAATACCTGATCGAAGCGCAAATTGTAAAAGCTCTGATTTTGGAGCGACTAAATAGCACCTCTGAAGCTATCCAGACTTTAAAATCCGCCCTCCAAATCGCGGCGGTTGAAGGATATTCCCAAGTTTTCATCAATGAAGGCCTGGAAATTGAAAAGTTGCTGCAAGAAGTAAAAAGGGCTACGCTTAAAAATATTGAACAACAGGTTTTTGTGCTGCAATTGTTAGAAAACATTCACCTTAGGGCCCGCAAGGATCAGGGGGAATTAAAATCTGGAACTGATCCCCTAACCCCCCGCGAAATTGAAGTCTTGAAATGCTTAGCATCCGGGGCATCATATGCCCTCGCGGCAGAGACTCTCTCAATATCTAGAAATACCCTTAAGACCCATACCAAGCGCATATATCAAAAGTTAGGGGTAAATGGATTGCTTCCAGCGCTCAACAAAGCTAAAGAATTAAATATCATTCAGTGATTTATCACCCCATGGGGTGACAAATACGAATAAAACAAATTCACCCTGGGGGGTGTTTTTGAATGTCAATTTTTTCAGTATCCTTAGGAAAATTCTATGAATCTGAGGAAGTCCGGTGGTCATTCTTCGAATGAGAGTCCGGCGCTGTCCCGCAACTGTTAAACTCAAACATCGTTTGGGTTAGCCAGATACTCACTTTCACGCTTTATCTCGTCAGAAGATAACCGGCATATGTCGGTTTTATTTTTTTAAGGAGAATGCTATGAAAAAATCAAGAAAGACCCATTACCACTCTACGGTCAGCCGGCGAGACTTTATGAAAATCGTCGGCATGGGCGCATTTGCAACTGCCGGTGGCACAATGATGAATGGGCCATTCAAAGACTTGGATGCAATGATGGCCTCCCCTGCGGCCGAACGAAAGCTGCCATTTTGGGTCAAGGAAGTTGATGAACCTACGGTACAGATTGATTGGGATAATATGGAAATCTTCCCCGGCTTCCATAAAACCCTTTTCAATCCCGCTTCATGGCCAGAGGGAGAATGGCAGAAAATCCAACAATCGAATATTGACAGCACGACCGAAAAAGTCAAGAATAATGAACCAGGTTATTCCTTGAAAGACCGGGCATTAGGTGATGCAAATTGCTGGGGATGGGCGATCAGCTCAATTGACCCCGGCTGGACCGGGCCGGACGTGCAGCCCAATCCGATGTGGGAGCATCCCACTATGTTCTACACCCCCGAAGATTTTGGCGTCCCCAGGTATGAGGGCTCGCCCGAGGAAAACTCGCGCATGTTAAGAGTAGCCGGGCGGATTCTCGGCGCGGCAGATATGGGCTTTGTCAAACTCGATGAAAGAACAAAAAAACTCCTGCACGGCAATGTAATCTTTGAAGACGTCGAGGCAGGATATTCAGACCCTGAGAAACATATCAGCGTATTGCCGAACAAAGATCTGTGGGCAATCGTTTCGGTCATCCCGCAGTCTTTATGGATGGCACAATTTACGGATCGGATGAGCTGGGCCCAGAGCAATACAGCAGCTTATTCCCGGGCAGGCATCTATTCTAACCGGCTCAACGTCTTCTTGCGGGGATTGGGCTACCAGCATTATGGTGAAGGCTGCCGAAATGTAGGCTTTGGCGTTATGGCCGGAATGGCCGAATATGGTCGCGCTGGTATTTTGGTCAGCCCCCAGTTTGGCACGAACCTCCGGAAAACCCTGGTCACCTTCACTGATTTACCCTTGGCAGTCACCAAACCAATCGATGCCGGTATCACAAATTTCTGCCGCACTTGCATGAAATGCGCGGATATGTGTCCATCTGGTGCGATTAGCACTGAAAAAGAACCCTTTTGGGGAGGTGATGCGGCGTATCAGGCCAAAGGGATTAAGGGCTGGTACGTGGACGGGAAGAAATGCTACTCTTACATGTTGGGTGGCGATCCAGATTGCAGCCGCTGTCAGGCCGACTGCCCCTTCAGCAAATTTGATGAGGCCGTCATGCACGATTTAGTCAAAGCTTCCATCAGTTCCACCCCGGCATTGAATGGCATCATCAAGAAATTGGATGACGTCTTCGGATATGGGCAGCCTGGTGGACCAGACAAAAATCCTTGGGACGTTGACCCCATGGACATCCCGTTATTTGGTCTCGATTCCTCGCGCTCGTGATAAAGGAGAATAAAAATGACTGTTAGTTGGCAATGGTTTTGGTACGTATTACTGGGCTTCATCCTCGGAGGCTGCACGGTTTATCTGTGGGGTTTCTTCAAGGAAAAGGCCATCAAGCTGGTGTGGTATGAATGGGTTTTAGTAATCTTCAGCTTTGCAGTCTTCCTCTTTTTAGGGCAAACCTTTATTGCCTCTTTCGCGGAAGGAGAACCTCAAGCGGCGTGGATGAGCGTGGTATTTATGGGTTTACCCATCGTGATTATGGCCGTAATCACCTATCGTTCGGTTACTGCTCGGTTAGTAAAACAAAATTAAATCAATAGCACCATTTTAAGGCACCAGAGAACTCTCTGGTGCCTTTCTTTTTTCATGGAGCAAGCCCGTGCCGTTATACGAATACGTCTGCAATGAATGTCAGCACTTTTTTGAACTCAGACAATCTTTTGATGACTTTGATCAAAACAGGCCCAACTGTGAGGCTTGCAACTGTGAGAATATCTCACGAAAATATGGAGATATGTTTGTAGTGGTTGGCGCGAGTACGAATCATAGTGAGTCAATATCGAAGGCTCGATGTGGGGGCTGCCCAACAAAATCATCTTGTTCAAGTTGCCACTAAAGCAAAAAACATCTTTGCAATACTAGAGTATTGGTCAAATCATTCAGCTTAGAATTTTCTTTTACTCAAACATAAATATGATGTAAACTTCATCAAAGAAAGACCATACAAGGCTAAAACCAAATTGCAGGCAATAAAAATTCAAGGAGAACAAAATGCACCAACACCGAAAAGCCGGCCAAGATATCGATACAATTCAAAGTGAAGGGGTTACCTATCATCTCAAAGTAGCCTCCTGGGAAACTGCCGGGGCGTACGAAGTTTGGGAGATGGTTTTCGATAAAGGTGTGGAAGTTAATTATCATGAACATCACGCCAGCTTTGAATCTTTTTACTTGACAAAAGGCTCAATTGAAGTGACATTGGCCAACAAAACTTTCACAGCCAAAGCGGGTGATTTAGTTCATGTTCCGCCGGGTATGCCCCATTCCATGGTTTTTCTAGAAGAAGATACTACTTTCATGGCATATTTCTTCAATTTCAAATTCTATAACGTGATGCAAGAACGAATGATGCTGAAAGAACACAACCCCGAAGCATTTGAAGACGAAGCCTTCATGAAAGAATTTGAAAACCGGCATGATAGTCACAAGGTAAAATCGCCCCAAGAAGTTGTAAAGGAAACGGAGTAATTGGGATTTTTTTGTTTTGGATCAAAAAACGGCATCCTTTAGATGAGTCCACTGAAAAAAGGTCAAATTTTTAACGCAAAGGCGCAAAGGTGCGAAGACGCAAAGGTTTTTGTGAAATAAAACGATCATTAGGTGCTAAAACTGTCATTTTGGTGACAAAATAACAGTTTTTCTTTGCGCCTTTGCTTCTCTGCGCCTTTGCGTTTGGTTTTTTCAGTAGACTCTTAGATGACTCTACTGCAAAAAGGGTGCTAGACCCTCCTCAAAACAGCAAAAGT
>CAYVQU010000286.1:0-4875 GCA_964453155.1 uncultured Anaerolineales bacterium
GTCTTTTTTCGCTTTCAACCTGATAAACTCATCCTACATGTAGGGTAGTGAAATTCATCTAAAAGGAAAGAGAAGAAAATTTCTTTCCCTTTTACGTACCAACTAGCATTCTGAGCGGAGCTTTGCGAAGTCGAAGAAGCGGGTTTGTTGGCGCCGTATCCTTCGACTGCATTTCATTCCGCTCAGGAAACTTGTGCTCGGATAAGTCAATTTTTTACAAGTAGCATCCCTTCGACAAGCTCAGGACAGGCCTGAGTAGACCAGTTTTTTCCTGGTCGTATCGAAGGGTGATTATTCGGATGAGCCGCACCCTTCACTTCGGCTTTGCTCAGTACAGGCGATACGTGCTTCGCGAGCTCTGCACTACTCAGGATGCTGGATTTCTTGCATTTCAAAGTAGAAGCGTATCGAAGCATCGTCCTGAGCCCCGTCGAAGCATCGTCCTGAGCTCGTCGAAGGGAGGTGAAGCGGATCGTTTCGGAAAGTTATTTTAGACGATTATTTACAATGGGCATAAAATACATTTTTTGGGGACACGGATCAAAGCGGATTTTACCCAAAGGGCACGATGTCACGGATTTTTCTGAAATTTTGTTATGGGTATGAACATCTTGAACACATTTTTAACCGCAGAGCCGCAGAGAGCGCTGAGTTTTTCTCAGGAAAAACACTTGAATCTCTGCGTTCTTTGCGACTCCGCGGTGTTCAATATCTTTTTGCCCACTACAATTTTTCTGAAATTTTGGAAGAAACATGACCGATCGAATTGCTGAAATTCAAGCTGAAATTGAGGAGCTTAAAAAACGCTGGCCCGCGCATTCGGTGCCCGCGGCTTTGTTGATCGCGCTGGAAGATTTAGAAGACGAGTTGGCCACCGAAATCGCCAAACAAAAAGCAGCAGAGGCCGCGGATGCCTAAAAAAATTGCTCTGATTGATTACGACTTATGTGATCCCACCAGGTGTAGTAAAGATGGCTACTGTAAATCAGCAGACAACTGCACCCGACACTTGATCGAGCAGGAAGCTCCTTACGAAAAGCCCGATCCGCCGCTGATGTGTTTGGGATGCGGGGTGTGTACGATTGAATGCCCGCTGGGGGCGGTGAAGATGGTCTAAAGGGTCTTGTTGGTCGAAAACGTCCAAGGGGTCTAAGGGGTCGAAAGTGTCAAAAAGGTCGAAATCGTCTGCAAATTGAAAATAACGACCTTTTTGACCTGTTAGACCATTCAGACTAATAAGACCTTTCAGACCCTTTTGACGTTAGGGCCTAAAATCCCACCAAATGATCGTTCCATCTCGGGAGCCGCTGGCCAGAACTTCGTTATCGGGGGACCAGGATAAGACCGTAGTAGCCTCATTGTGGCCCTCCAGAACGGCGGAATATGTCCAGGTGGTTGCCTCCCAAATGTTGATCGCGCCATTACCATCGCCAACCGCCAACAGGGTGCCATTGGGCGACCAGTCTAGCCCGGTTACCCCAAAATCAAATTCGTCCAGAATTTTGACGAAATCGCCACTCAGCGTATCGACGATCAAGACCTGATTGCTCCAGGTGCCCACGGCGATAAATGATCCGGTTGGGTCCCAGGCAAATGGGCGGTTATTCGCCCCTAACTCCGAAAAGGTGGCTAAATGGGCCCCATCCGCGGCAGCCCATAAGACTAAATCTCCATTTTGAGTGGTAGCCGCGATGGTCGTTCCATCGGGTGACCAACTGAGGTGATTGGTGGGCATAACCATCTCGTTGACATACAGGGGGCTTGAATCTAACCGCAAAATTTCTGCTTTGGTTACGGCCTCCCACACCACGATTTCAACCCCATTGAACATCACAAAGAACGGTTGCAGTTCTCGATCTTCCAGGGCGGCCGCGATTTTGGTCCCATCCGGTGACCAGGTCAGTGACTTTACCCACAAGGGATTTAGGTCCCAATAGTTGAGCAGTTGAGGGGGCAGAGTGGTCCAGAGGTCGAAATCATTGTCGCGGCTGATGGCCAATTGGTCGTCCGTCGGTGACCAGGCAATATCGCCCTGACTGACTCCCATGTCCAGCTGATCGACACTGGTGGCGGTCGCTGTATCCCACAAGGTAACCTGGCCATTGTCGTCTAGGCTGGCCAGGGTTTGCTGATCATACGACCAGGACAGATCGCGGGCGGGCTGCTGATGGCCAGCAAGTTGGAAAGTTTGATACCCGTCTGCCGCCGACCAAATCCCAAATTCATTCCCGTCCATACCTAACAATAAGTCCCCGGTGCTGGTTGACCAACTTAGATTTTTTATATGGGTCGTCACGATGTCGAGACTGTGGGCGGGTTGCAGGGTCACCGCATCCCACAGAATGACGGTTTGGTCGGTGGAGGTGGTGGCCAGATAGGTATTGTCGGGTGACCAGGTGACATCCAAAACCCGACCGCTGAGAGGTTCCAGGGTGGCCTCCACGGTCCCGGTTTGGGCCTCCCACAGCATCACCCAGCGTTCATGATCGTATTCACCAGGGAACCCTTCGGCCCACGCGATTGCGATGGAGCTGCCATCCGGTTCCCAATCCAGGTCTTCAATGGTGAAGAAGGGTTTATCGGTGACATACTGGTTCAAGATGCGGGTATTCGCCCCCGTATTCGTATCCCAAATGGTCACCAGGCCATCGCCAGCGGCGACCGCCAGCTCATCCCCGCTGGGGGACCAATCCATGTCCATCAGTGAGAAATAGCCGCCAATGACATTGTTGTCGGTGAAGATAAACTGGTTGACCCCGGCGAAAACGTCCCAGACATAAACCCCCAGACTGCCATCATCGGGTTCGGTGTAAATGGCCAGCCGCTGTCCGACCGGTGACCAGTTGATCTGCTCCACGGTACCGGGATGGGGCAACACCGCCTGATTGAGCCCTTGGTCCATATCCCAGACGATGACCTGGGCATCTTCACTCCCGCTGGCCAGATACCGGCCGTCGGGTGACCAATCCAGGGCCAGAACTGGACCGGTGTGATCGGCCAGATAGAAGACGGTTTCTAGCGAGGCCGTGTCATAAACCCAGATGCCCAAGGTGCCCCCAACCGCGACCTGTGAACCATCCGGATTAAACGCATAGACCTCGGCCGTACCGCGCCCCAACCGGACCAGGGCGTTCTCGGGCAGCAGTTGAAGATCGAAGTCATTGATCTCGGGTCGCGGAGGGCTCATCCGGAACAAGAACGTGGCCTGCGCGCCCGCGGTTTCTAAAATCACTTCCAAGGGGGTGATGGCTTCCTGGTCAGAATCGGTGGGCGGCATCAGGGTGATCGTCGCCGGGAAAATCTCATCATCACCAGGGACCGTAAGGGTGCCACAGCCGCCGGCCAGGGTTTGCGCCTCAAATTCAGCCCCATTGGCCAGGGTGGCGGCGAACGCGAATTCACCTAAAGGGGCATCGCCCTCATCGAAGCCTCCACTGTCATTCGAGTCGCCATAGGCACAGGCCGTGATGAAGGTATCGGCCACTACCGGTTCAGGTTCTTCCGGGAGCGCCTCGGCAGCGATTTCCAATGTTTCAGGGCTTTTTTCTGGGGGGGCTTCGGCGGCGCCACCACAAGCGGACAATAAGAAGACGAACAGGATCAAGAGCAGGCTGCGTTTCATTGGATTTCCCTTCAAATGTGGAGGTGGTTAACCTTTGTTAGGGTGGGGCCGCTAAGGCGAGTCTTACGGGGATTATAGCCTAAGTTTTGTCGGTTTGTAGTTAAAAATGAAATTGGCACCATTGCCCCCCTAACCCCCCAATCCCTTCGACAAGCTCAGGACAAGCCTGGGGGGACCAGCGCTCCCAACGTGGGGGTATCCGAGGTTGTATCAATCCAATCAAAATTTTGATGAAAAAGGAACGCAGTTCCTGCCAGGAACTGCTCAGGCGTGGCGTTAAATTTTGTCAGTTTTCATTTTAAACACAAACCGACACGCACTTAACCCTGGTCTTCTTTAGAATCCATTCTTGGTTTCATTTTTTATGAAATTCGTACTTGTGTAGACAATCCAGACCGTGTACAATATTTAGGATGAATTGCCATAATCAGCAATTCCATTGACGCCCCCCGAACAACACCCTCGCATGGCACACCGGGACCAGTGGCCTAAAACCGCCAACCATAAACCGAGCAATCGCCATGCCCGCTGAAAGTTCACTCACTCACTCACTCACTCACTCACTCACTCACTCACTCACTCTTAGAATTACTGTTTTTAATTCCTAACCTGCGCCAACCCGCGCTTTCTTGCCCGGGTTGGTGTTTTTGATTCACCTAACGATCCAGCCGGGAGCTTGCCTATGAACCAACCAACATCCTAACCAACCAACAACCCAAAAGAGGAGAATAAGATGAAAAAGAAATCATATTTAAGTATCCCGACGGCCTTATTGCTCGCGCTGCTCATCTTTGGCGTGGCCTATGCCACCACCATCACCGTGGATGGCAACCCCGCCGACTGGCCGGGAGGTGCGTTCTTAACCACAGATCCTAATGATGCAATGGAGCCTGGAGGAGACCTATCGGACATCTACTTCACCAACGACACCACATATCTCTACTGGCGCTTTGATACCTATGCGGAAACTAATTGGATGGAACTGAATACTGTCTTTATTTGCATGGATACGGATAATAATCAGAGTAACGGCACCTCGGATTGCTGCGGGGGCGGCTTCAAGGCCGATTATGCCCTCGAAATCTCGGAAAACAGCTTTCAATTAAAGGACGGGACTGATGGCAGCGGTTGCGACAATGCGGCCTCGAGTACTGGTTCGGTTGCTACCGCGGATAGCACCACGGAGGTAAGGGCCTTACTTAGCGAGTTAGGCATCAACTCCAATCGAACCATTCCCTCGCAAATTGAAGCGA
>CAYVQU010000287.1:0-4792 GCA_964453155.1 uncultured Anaerolineales bacterium
CAGGTATAAAAATGACAGTTGATATTCACCGAACGACAGGTACAACCAATATCCCCCCCATTGCGGCTAAAACCGCAGTGACAACCAATCCCGATTGGACCACCGCGATCGAGACGGATTTAACCGCCGCCGAAGACCGGATGCGTGAAATTCCCGCCGGGCATCATGAGATGTTGACGGATGCCATCAAAAGTCTCTATGATTCGGGTGGCAAACGCGTCCGACCGGCCTTAACCTTACTCACCGCGGGGGTGTTCAATGCTCACAAAGAACATGCCATCGCGGTCGCCGCCGCCGTCGAGATGCTCCATACAGCCACCCTCGTCCATGACGATATGATTGATGGTGCCTTGCTGCGGCGAGGGGCTCCCACTCTCAATGCAATCTGGTCGGCGGATGTATCGGTATTGGTGGGGGATTATTTGTTCGCTCGCGGTGCCAACCTAATTGCGGAAGTGGAAAGCGTGCGGGTGATGGATTTGTTCGCCAATACGCTGGGTGTGATCCTGAATGGCGAGTTGACGCAAAAATTTTCCAAATGGCGGATCAATCGGGATGATTATGCCCAGCGGATTTATGCTAAAACCGCAGCCTTATTTGTGCTCTGCACCCAAAGCGCGGCTGTGTTAGGCCGCGCCAGCGACCGGGATTATGAAGCCCTGACGGTGTACGGCCGCCAGGTGGGGATGGCCTTCCAGATCATTGATGATGTCTTGGATTTCGTCAGCACGGCTGAGGAAATGGGGAAGCCGGTTGGCGGTGATTTGCGGCAGGGGATTTTCACCCTGCCCGCCATTTTCTATTCGGAAAAATATCCCCAAGATGAAGATTTATTGGCCGTCCTGGCCAACCAGAACGGCGGTTCGGAGCGCTCTCAACGGGTGATCGAGAAAATCCAACAATCCGATTCGATTGATTTGTCGATGGAAGAAGCTCACCGTCTGGCTGAAGAAGGGATGCAGGCGATCAGTCACTTCGCCCCCTCGGTTTACAAAGATGGTCTGATGGCAATCGCTGAGCGAGTTGTGAATCGCAAGATGTAAAAAAATCAGCGTTATCTGCGTCCAAAAAAATTATTCATTTATGCCAAGCTCAGGTTACTAAATCTTGGATAAATTCCCCAATCTTTTGAATAGCCTGCCGGGCTTCGGGGAGAATGATGGCCTGGGCGTGGAAAACATGGGGCATATCATCCCAAATTTCTAGTTCAACCTCAACGGCGGCTTCAGAGGCACGGCTGGCTAACCGGCGAGAATCATCGAGTAAAATCTCCTCGGTTCCAACCTGGATCAACAGCGGGGGGAGCCCTGCTAAATCCGCATACAGGGGTGAGATCAGGGGCTGTTTCAGGTCCTCGGTCCCGGCATAAAACCGGGCTTTTCCGGCCGGATCAAAATGCTTGAGAGTGATATCCGCCTCGAATTTGGTTTGCATACTTTCGCCGGTTCCGGCCAGATCGACCCATGGGGAGAGTAATATCCCTCCAGCTGGGAGCGGGAGTTCCATGGCGCGTAGTTTCAGCATCAATGCTAAAGCCAATCCACCTCCGGCCGAATCTCCGGCAATAATGATATTTTCAGGCTGGCACTTCTGTTCCAGCAGCCAGCGATAAGCTGTAACAGCATCCTCCACCGCGGCGGGGAAGGGGTTTTCAGGGGCCAGCCGATAGTCGATCCCCACCGCGCGCATGCTGGCCGCCCGGCTGATTCGCGCGATCAGATCGCGATGAGTGTTAACCGACCCGGTGACATAACCACCCCCATGAAAATATAAGATCGCTCCGGGATGATTACTGCCGGTGGTCCAAATCCACTCGCCGGGTACGCCCGCGATATCCACCGGTTTAGTTTGAACCCCTGGGATTAACTTCGACATCTGGGCTATTTTTTCCAGGTTTTGCCGCTGTTGGGCGATGGGTAAGTCGGACCGCCACTTTGGAACGAGAAACCTGAGAATCAATTTTAGGATTTTATTTTGAAAGCTGCTCATTCGATCTCTGAAGTAATATAACTGGATTTAACGGCGTTTGGGCTGGCGTATATTCGCTGGGAAAAGCGGTTAAGGGAGCCCTCATAGGGTTCGTCTGTTCCATGGGTGATCCAGCCTTCCAGATTGAAAGCCAACGTTCCAACAGCCGGAATCCATTCGCCATTATATTTGCGCGCGATGTGAATGTGAGTCCCGGTGCTGGTACCCCCTTCGCAGGAAGGATGCCCTAACCGATCTCCAGCAGCCACAACTCGGCCAGCCGGGATCCGATCTTGGGCCGCGAGATGAAGATAGAAAACCACCCAACCGGTGCGGACATCCCCGTCTCCGTCTAAATCTAATTCAACGACACCCACATCTGTCCGGGCGATGAGGCCCGCGGCGATGGCGGTGGCCCATTCTGTAGATGGATAACATCCGGTGCCCTGCGATGGTGGAGCAAAGTCAATCGCGGCCCAGGGATAGCCGGTGCCCCAACCCGTATGAGGGCCGCCGGTGTAGGCCCAGGTCCGCCCGCTTTCGAACGGTAGCTGGAACTCCGGTTGTTGCAAACTGCCAGGGATATGGGGTTGGTTCGCGGCCCACGGGTCGCCAAACAATTCGATGAAAACCCGGCTAAATCCTTCCGCACTGATTGCCCGGCGATAGTCGGCTACCGTTAGATTTTGAGCATAATAGTTTTGCAGGGCAACGGTAGCCGCATTTTGCCAGGGATCGGGAATTTCGATGGTCCCATCGACCAAATCCAGGGAAGTTAACCGTCCGGTGCGCCAGCCGTAATACCCATCATTGAGTAAATTCGCGGCCCAAACAAGTTGGAGATACAGTCCTTTGTGGGTCTGCGATTCATGCCCCAGTAAATAGGTGTCATCCACATATTGGGGCCGAGTTTCCTGGGTTAACGCTCTAGTTTGATACTCAAGTACGGCCAGCAAAAACTGCGGGCTGACGCTGAAATTTTGCGCCACATAGTCTATCACGCCGGCCCCCGTGCGCATGGCACCGCCGGCGTAGGTTGAATATGTGCGTAGCCAGCCGGGTTGACTATCGACAAAGGTTTGGGTATCAAAATCAATTTGGGATGGGCCGTTTACAAAGCGGCTGTCGGGGACGATCTGAAACGGCGATCCCCAAAATGGTTCAAAATAGATCGGGATTTGCATCGGCATCCCGGGGGGTAGGGTCGTGGCCTCCGGAGGGATGAAGGTGTTGGCTGCCAAAATTTCGGCCACCGTCGTGTTGAATCGAATGGCCACGACCGACAGGGTATCTCCCGTTTGAGCACTGTAATCTACCAACTCACCCGGACCATAACTGGGTCGGGTGGGGAAGGGGGTGGGTAGGGGGATTTCGGGTTCGCTGGTGACGGCTAGGGAGGGGGTAATCGCAGGCGCTGAGATTGACGCGGCCTGGGGTTGGCATCCGGTGAAAAGGAAAACCGGTATACAGAGTAAACCGGTAAACAGCGACTTAGTGGCGCGTTCACCTGCAAACCCGATCAACTTTTTGCCAAATAACCTAATCACTAGTCTCATCGCGTGCGATGCGCGATATGTACGATCCATATTGATGGGCGGTGACGACCTCGTCGCCGCGCGTCAGTGATCCTAAATAAGCCGCGTCACCATTATGAGCTTGCCAGCCATCCATGATAAAGGGAATCTCACCCGCGGCCGGAATCCACTCCCCATTATACTTGCGAGCGATATGGGTGTGTGTCCCCGTTGCGCGCCCCCCCTCGCATGAGGGGTGTCCGAGGCGGTAGCCGGCTTTGACCACGGTCCCCACCGGTACCCGATCGCGGCCCTCAATGTGCATATACATGAGGACCCAGCCGGTCAGTTCACTGCCGTCCCCATCTAAATCCTGGATAACGACGCCCAAATCCGAACGGACGATCAAGCCAGCGGCCATCGCGATGATCCAATCTTCGGACTGATAACAGCCGATTTGATCGGTTGGAGGGGCAAAATCTAAAGCTCCTAATGGGCCGCTGCCCTCATGGACTTTATGAGGTCCACCGGTATAAGCCCAGGCTTTCCCGGGCTCAAAGGGCAAAGTCAATTCAGGTTGGACGAGTGTTTCAGGCACCAGCGGTTCTACCGGGATGGCGCGCGCCCAGGGATCGCCGAACATTTGCTCATAGATGGTAAGAAATTCATTCTCAATACCAATCGCACGGGTATAGCCCACCTGATCATATAACTGCGCGAAAAAATATTGCAGGGCTACCGTTCCCGCATTCGTTGACGGGAGCGGTTGAATGCGGCTGCCATCAGTGGTTGAAAATTCGGTCAACGCCCCAGTTTTCCAGCCATAATAGCCCTCTGATAGTTGGTGAACGGCCCAAACTAACTGCCCATACAGATCGGCCCGCGGCGCCATAGCCGCTCCCATGGCATGCCCAAACTCTTCTGGGTTGTCGACTGGTCCTAATACACAACCACTCTGATATTCCAACAGCCCCAGCAACAGCCGGGGATTGATCGAGTTCTCCAGCGCAACCATCTGGATGATATCGGCGCCCGAAGACCATTTGGTCACCATTAAATATTGGCGATATGTACTCAGAAAACCCGCTGATTCCTCGAGATAGGCTGCCACCTCGAATGCTCTGGCCGAGGGTCCATAGATCACTTCCGAGTCGGGGAAGAGCCCGCCGCCTGGCCGCCAGGGTGTGTGGGTGGGGGTGGGACTAGGGGGCAGGGGTGAAGGAGTGATGGAAGGCGTAGGGGGGGGGGGGAAGGGAGAGGAGGTTGGGGTGAGGGAGGGAATGGGGCTAGGGGGTAGGGGTGAGGGGGGA
>CAYVQU010000288.1:0-4761 GCA_964453155.1 uncultured Anaerolineales bacterium
GTATTCATGCTGTTAATGTACACCCTTCACCACCATAATCGGCGAAGGTATTGGCCATTAGAAGGAAATTGTTGAGGAATTGGGGTTTGTTGATCAATACCCTGGTGGGGACGTGATACATTGTAGTAGAGTGAATACTCAACTAGTACGTTCTTCAAGTGATTAGAATTCAGGATCAAAATATGATCTAAGCATTCTTCTCTGATTGTGCGAACCCAGCGTTCAGCAAAAGCATTTGCGTTTGGAGCACGGAAAGGGGTTTTGATGACGTGAATGCCTTCGGATTCAAACACAGCATCAAAAGTTTTGCTGAACTTGGTGTCGTTATCATGGATTAGGAAGCGTATTGATCTATATTGAACTGGTAATTCCCAAACCAGTTGACGGGCTTGTTGAGTGATCCAGAAATCGGAGGGATTTCTCGTGATCCCCGCAATTCGGACTTGACGGGAGCCCAATTCAATGAAGAAGAGCACGTAAATGGTCTCAAGCCAGATCGTTTCAACGGTGAAGAAGTCACAAGCCAAGATTTGATCTTTGTAGTGCTCCATCAGCTTTTTCCAGCCAATTGAGCCATTCCGAACAGGAGCTGGCTGGATACTATGCCTATCAAGAACATTACGAACCGTCGATTGTGAAACCTTGAAACTCAGCTTGATGAGTTCTCCTTGGATCTTGCCATAACCCCACCCTGGATTTTCTTGTGCAAGGCTGATGATTAGGTTCTCAAGTTCTTTGTTGATGGATGGACGACCACCTTTATTCTTGCTTGGATGAGTCCATTTCTTCCGAACAAGTTCACGATGCCAGCGTAGAACGGTTTCAGGTTGGAAGATCCTAATAACACCCTTAAGTTGGCTTGTGGTTTTGGTGGAGATGCCCTTCAGCTTCACAGTAAGAACGGAAAGCGCAAATTTCTCAACTCGGTTTGGCCTGATGGGGGTGCTGGTCTTACGCTGAAGAATGGATAGCTGCTGGCGAAGAACAAGGATTTCCAGGTCTTTTTCCAATGTAGATTTACAACCGATGGTGATGATATCGACAATAGTTGAAAAGAGAAGCGCGATCATGAACCAGATCATGAATATTGAACTCCAATCGAGAGATTTAGTAATCAAGAATCATTTTAACATTGGATCGAAACTGATTTTTCTTTCCCCGAGTTGAGAGTCAAAGGAGACTGTATAATCGTTTGTGTAAATGAGTGCTCTTTTGAATTCATCTGCATTGTGCTCTTGTACCTCCGCCATTCACGAAGGTTCACGAGTTGGATAGGGAGATCGCCTCAATCATCCCATTGTAGAAGATGCTTTCGGTCGATCCAACGTTGAAGCATCTGCTTATAAATCCCACTGAAAACAGCCAATTTTTGGTCGATTTTTCCCTTATGAGTTTGGATGCTTAATGATCTCAAGATCAAGTTGAAAACTGATCAGTTCGCTGAACTCCTGTACATTCCACCTTGACTGGTCCTCTCCGTCAATAGTTTGCCTTCCGGCGGTTTGAGATTGAAGCGCAGGACAACGCAATGCAAACGGTTCTTCGACATCGTAAGTTGTTTACCAACCACCAATCCACCAGCGAAAGGAAATCGAATGACGGAGTTCACACACATGCAAAGGTAGCACTCAGACTTCAGGCAATCTACCAGTTAGTAGAACGTTTGCCACCACTATTTCATTCTGCCAACCATGGCCAGATATTCTCCCGCTGCTGGGTGTTGAAGCAATACCAGTCATCTATCGTTTCCAGACCCCGACTCAAGCTCCGGCCATAATAGGCGCCCTTCAAATTCGCCCGATTGAGGCTGGCTTCATGATATCCCTGTCCCACGATAACATGTCGATACACAACTAACACGGTTGGAAAATACGCACAATCCCATCCTTGTTCCCATACCCCATTGAAGTGGGCGCTTTCGTATTTGCGGACTTTCTTGGTTGCCCGCGTACTTTTGTCTTCGTTGTGATATTCCACCGCATAGAGCCATTCGCCCCGGGTGGGGTGTTTCAGTCTGAGTAAGGCGTCTGGTTCTAAAACGGCTTGCTTGTCTCGATACAATGTGGCTTCATACTTACTCATCCAAATGGCCTGCCAACCCATTTGAGTGGCCTCCTGGGCAATCCGCAAAACGATCATATTCACAACCACATCGTGCATGACCCGCGCCAAAGGATAACTCAGATATCCCCCCGGCGGCTTGACCGCATAGCGCTGCTTAGAAATCACGCTGCCCACCGGCCCTAATGCATAGAGCGATAAGGATTGCTGTTTTTGGGGAATGGGTAACTCATATTGGCGAAAGGTTTCCACCACGGTTGGTGTGGCATGGGGCAGCCGGTCAATCACCCGCCAATCGCGATAGCGCCGCAAGGTGCGCGGGCTGATACCCATTTGGGCCGCAGTCATCACGCCCCCCATCGACAACAATTCCACCGCTCTCCACTGGCTGGGGGGCAAACCCTGCGCGAGCAGCTCTTGGGCCTTGTTTTGCGCCAGTTGGGTAGACATCGGCGGCAGGTGGACTTTGCGCCCCGAATTTGAGAGTTTTGGCTGGATATCGGTAAGATCGCTCATTGAAAGCATGGTTTTCTCCTTGAAAAAATAATCGACATACTGGTGCAATAGAGTCATACCCCTCCCCAGGGAGGGGTAGTCCGTTTTTTGAACAGGATTTCGCGGCCAATCGGACAAAGGGACAAACCACCCCAAATGGGTAAAGGCCACTTTTTGGACAAGTGAGGGCACTGTGAGGGACACATGGACAGCAATCACCCTGGTGGCCATTTCGCAAATATCCGTCCAACTGCAGTGTGCGGTGAAGGCCTTCCGATGGCATTGCGACGGTCCGGCCGCGGACATTTATTGACACGCTGCCACACTGTTATGCATCGCCACCATCAAGGCGCGCAAATCACCTCCATTCTGGGCATATTGGATCAAATCCCCATATGGGGGTGGCCAAACGACCAGGCGCGGACTCAAAGCTGTGATTTTCTGGGCCCCGGCTTGCCCGGCAGGGTCTCGGTCATAAGCCAGGAAAATTTTTTGATACGGTATCAGATAGGGTAACCACCGGGCGTTCAACCGTTTTCCCGCGCCGCCCAGGCTGGCCACGGACAACAAATCCCGGCCCTCCTGCCAGGCCAGGATAGCGTCCAGCTCTGATTCAGCTAACAATGCGCCGGAGCGTTCATTCAAAGTATCGGTCCCCCATAAAGCAGTACGACCACCCGCAGGCTGGATATATTTCCCTTGTGATGCATCCCCGTTCACCGGTCGCCCATCATTGCCAAAAACTCGGATTTTGAGATACCAGAGTTGCTCTTCCGCCCAGGCCGGGATCACCAGCCCGCGCGCTAACCAGACCTTGTGATCATCATTGCATGGTGTGAGCCCCCAACGGTTGGGATCATCAGAAATCCAGGCTGGATTATAGCCCAATCCCCAGGCCAAGATCGTCTCTGGTTTCAGTTGCCGCCGGAATAACTCATCCAGACCGCAGGTTAGCCCTGCCGGACTGTTCCAAAGCTGGTCTTGGGCATATTTCACAAACTTATTCCCGCGGGCTTGCCATTGTGCAGAAGGCGGTTGGTGTTGGGATGTCACCTTCCGAGGGGGCTGAGTAACGCCACCTGGTTCGGGCAGATCACCTAAACTGTCTCGATACCCGGCCAGGGCCTGTTTGAAGTCTTCTTTCTCCCGCAACATCCGCCAGGTGAAAATATCACCTTGCACCTGGCAGGAAAAACATTTGAAAGTGCCGGTCTCTTGGTTGACGCCTAAGGCGGGCGTGCGGGTATTGGTATGAAAGGGACAAAAATAAAGCAACCAAGCCCCGCTTTCTTTCTGGGGAGCCCCAAGATCAGCTTCGACGACTGCGGCAATCTGGATACGGGTTTTGAGATCATCTTTTGTCAGCATTGGATCATTCTCCGGTGAACTGTGCAAAGAGTGCATACTGTGCAAGCTGTGCAAAGAATCTCACTGTGCAGGCAGACTCCCATCTTCTTAAAATGCGCCCCAGGCTTAAAACAGTGCACTCTTTGCACTCTTTGCACAGTAGATACATCAGCATCCTACGCTTCAGCCAGCTTCCACTGATTGGTCGGGGAGTTTTTCCCGGCCGTGTTTACGATCTGTCCCCGCAAGCTGCTGCGCGCGTTGTAGATCAGACGGCGGGAAAATCCTTCCGCTTCACCGGCTGCAATCACATCCTTCGGTTTCATTGGAGCTTCAACTAGCAATGCCAGCAGCCAGTTGGCGCAAATTTCTTCTTTGGTCGGTTCCCGGTAATGCTGGGGCGCATCCAGGGTCCATTTCAAAGTGACACCGGCAGGATGCAGCGGTTGAAACTCAAATCCCAGGGGATCGACATATGGTCCCAGATTGGTCTTGAGCATTTTGAGTTTGCGCGGGCCATTGGGATCGGTTTGTGGCCCAGTTTGAACCACATGGATACCCCACACGACGCGCGCCATTGCCACGATATGACCGCTGCCACTGAGGTCGTCCATCGAGAGATCAAACATCTGCATCTGTTGCCCATTTCCAGGTTTGCGAACATGATGAACCAACAACATACCCACCTGGTACGCTTCCGCTAAATGGATCAGGAAACTCAATAAGTCGCGCACATCTTCGACGTTGTTCTGCCCCTTGCTATGGATGCTGGAAAGCGAGTCGATGATCACGAGTTCTGGTTTGAGGGTCGCCACCATATTGATCAGCCGGTCCCGATATTTTTCGGTAGTGAAATCT
>CAYVQU010000289.1:0-4755 GCA_964453155.1 uncultured Anaerolineales bacterium
CGCCGCGCATTCGGCGTTCTCTGCCGTTTTGTCAGATTTTATTGTAATCATTTTTTTCCACAAACCTTTTATTCGTGTCATTCGTAACATTCGCGCTATTCATGTTCCAACTAATGATTAATTTAACTCAGGTTACGCAGAATTTGCGAAATGAGACAGAAAATTCATCACTTCGACTGCGCTCAGTGCAGGCTCTGAGTAACGATAGCGTATCGAAGCGGTGTCCTGAGCTTGTCGAAGGGGGTAAATTTTCGGATGAGCCACACCCTTCGATACGGCCCTACGGGCCTACGCAGGCCTGTCCTGAGCTTGTCGAAGGGATGCTGGTCGCGTAACATCAATAATTTAAATTAAAACTTCCCCGAGAGAAAGGTCCACCCCATCTTAGGGTAAAATAGGGTGCTCTCCGCCAGGACAGCCGGGGTACTGGATTCCAATTCACCAACACCAAAACCATGCGGATATCACTGCAGCAATACTGGAATTTACTTGTGGATTACCTCCGCCCTCAAAAGGGGCGGGTGATCTTCTTGGGCGTGGCCTTATTTGCCAATATCGGGCTGCAACTGGTCAACCCGCTTATCATGCGGCGGTTTATTGACTCGGCTTTGAGTGGGGGTGAAATGGCCGAGTTGACCGTCATGGCTTTATGGTTCATTGGGATCGCGCTGGTCCACCAGATCAGCGCCGTGGGGGTGACGTATTTGGGCGAAAATGTCAGTTGGACCGCGACCAACTGGCTGCGCTATGACCTGGCCAAACACTGCCTGTATCTGGATATGTCGTTCCACAACGAGCACACACCTGGTGAGATGATCGAGCGGATCGACGGCGACATCAATGCCCTCTCCAACTTCTTTTCCCAGTTCACCCTCCAGGTGTTGGGAAACGGGTTGCTCCTGATCGGGGTGCTGGTCCTGTTGTTCCGCGAAAACCTGACGGTGGGGATGGCAATAACCATCTTTGTGGCCGTAACCCTGGGAGTCATCAACCGCCTGCGGAATATCGCCGTCCCCCACTGGAAGAAATCGCGGGAGGCCAGCGCCGATTATTTCAGCTTCCTCGAAGAACGGCTGATGGGCACCGAGGATATCCGGGCCAGCGGGGCTAAAGAGTATGTCATGCGGGGCTTTTTCGAAAAACTGCGCATCTTTTGGCAGACCACGGTCAAAGCCCGGATCATGGCCTTTGCAATGGTCAACATCACCTGGGTGTTATTTTCTCTGGGCACAGCCACCGCTTTTATTCTTGGCGCCAATCTCTATGCCGAAGGCCTGTTGACTCTCGGCACCGTCTACCTGATCGCCCACTACACCGGGATGCTCTCACGCCCCATCGAGCGAATTTCCCAGGAGATCGAGCGTTTGCAGGAGGCCGGGGCGGGGGTGGCGCGGATTCAGGAGTTGTTGGAGATTGAAAGCAAGCTTTCGGGGGGGGAGTGGGAAGTGGGAAGTGGGAAGTGGCGTGAGGGGCAGGACTTGTTGCCTTTGCCAGAGGGGGCGTTGACTGTTGGGCTTGAAAAGGTCGATTTTGCGTATGAAGCGGATGAGGCGAGGCGGCCGGAGTGGGTTTTGCGGGATATTTCGTTTGAGTTGAAACCCGGGAAAGTTTTGGGGCTGCTGGGGCGGACGGGGAGCGGGAAAACGACGCTGACCCGACTGCTGTTCCGGTTATATGATCCGCTCAAAGGGCAGGTGCGTTTAGGACACAAGGATATTCGCCATGCGTCTTTGAATGAGTTACGGCAGCGGGTGGGCATTGTGACCCAAAATATCCAACTGTTTAACGCTTCGATTCGCGACAACCTGACATTTTTTGACGCCGACATCCCCGACGAGGCCATTATGGCTGTGATCCAAGAACTGGGCCTGACCACCTGGTTCGATTCGCTCGAGAAAGGCCTCGACGCCGTTCTGGCGGCGGGCGGCGGAGATCTCTCGGCTGGGGAGGCCCAACTGCTGGCCTTTTGCCGCATATTCCTCAAAGACCCCGGCCTGGTCATCCTGGACGAGGCCTCCTCGCGCCTCGACCCGGCCACCGAACGCCGCATCGAACGGGCCGTCGATCGCCTGCTGGCGGGTCGCACCGGGATCATCATCGCCCACCGTCTCGCCACAGTCGAACGCGCCGACCAAATCATGATCCTGGAGGCTGGCCGCATTATTGAACATGGTGAACGCGAAACGTTGGCACATAATCGCGATAGCCAGTTTGCAAAGCTCTTGCAAACCGGAATGGAGGCGGTTTTGGCCTAAAAACCTGTCCGAAAAAAGCGGCGCCGATTGAGTTTATCGAAATCCGACGCTGGTTTACCCAGTGGGCACGATGTCGACAGGCTCAACCGACGCTGAATTGAATTTTTGGATAGATATCAAGGCTAAAGGTTCTCACCACCACCCACTAAGATCATAAATGACCACCGAAATAAAATCCCCCCCTCCCCTCTCCACCTGGCGCTACTGGTGGGAGTTGATCAAAACCCATCCGGGCTTGTATGGCGCGACGACGTTTTTGCGGATCTTGATCTTCAGCGTCATGTTTCAGGTCGCGGGGTTGTTGGAGCGCGAGTTTTTTAACGCCCTGACTGGTGATGCGCTGTTAGGTTGGCAGCCGTGGGTGTGGGCCTTGCTGGTGGTGGGATCGGCCATTTTCCGCAGCGGGTTGATCCTGACCGACATGTACATGTTCTTCCGCTGGTCGTTCAGCAGCGCGGCCGTGATGCGCAAAAATATGTTCGAGCACATCCTGAACCAGCCGGGGGCCAAAGCCCTGCCCGGTTCGACGGGGGAGGCCGTCAGCCGGTTCCGGGGGGACGCGGAGGAAGTCGGGAACTTCACCGCCTGGGCTTTGTTCATCCTGGCGCAGGCTCTGTTTGCGATTGTGGCCGTGATCATCATGGTACGGATCAACGCCCGGATCACTTTCTTTGTCTTCATGCCGCTGGTGGGCGTGGTCGCGCTCGCGAATGCCACCATGTCGCGGATTCAGAAATATCGCGAAGCCATCCGGGGTGCGACCGGCAGCGTGACCGGCTTCATCGGCGAGATGTTCGACGCCGCCCAGGCCATCAAGGCCGCGACGGCCGAAGAAAAAACCCTGGCGCATTTCAAAATCCTTAACGAGCGGCGCAAAGAGTCGGCCCTCAAAGACCGGTTGTTCAACGAGATCATGGGGTCGATTTTTCGTAACACGGTCAACCTGGGGACCGGGGCCATTTTGCTCCTGGGGGCTTCTTCCCTCCAGGATGGGACCTTCACCATCGGCGACTTCGCCCTCTTTGTTTACTATCTGTGGTTCGTCACCGATCTGACCGCCCTGACGGGCATTTTCTTCGCCCGCTTCAAGCAGGCCGGGGTCTCCTTCGAGCGGATGGCCAAACTGATCGAGGGCGCGCCTCCCGAAAATCTGACCCGGCGGACGCCGGTTTATTTAGCCGGGGATTTCCCAACAGTGCCGTACACTCCCAAAACCGCCGATCACCAGCTGGTCCAGTTATCCGCTCAACATTTATCTTACCAATATCCCGGCTCAGATAACGGCATTCAAGACATCCATTTAAATATTAAAAAAGGGGATTTTGTGGTCGTCACCGGCCGGATTGGCGCGGGGAAAACGACCCTGTTGCGGGTGCTGCTGGGCCTGCTCCCCAAAGATGGCGGCACCCTCACCTGGAACGCGGAGGCGGTGGCCGACCCGGCCGGTTTCTTCATCCCGCCGCGCACGGCCTATACGTCCCAAATCCCGTTATTGTTCTCCGAAACCCTGCAGAACAACATCCTGCTGGGCATCCCGGAAACGGAGACCGATTTGGTGGCCGCCATCCGGTCGGCCGTGTTTGAGACCGATATCGCCCAATTCGACGACGGCCTGGCGACCGAGATCGGCTCCCGGGGCGTCAAGCTCTCGGGCGGCCAAAAACAGCGCACGGCCGCGGCCCGGATGTTCGCCCGCAACCCCGAGTTGATGGTCTTCGACGACCTGTCATCGGCCCTGGACGTCGACACCGAACGCCAATTGTGGGAACGGCTCTTCACCAGCGGGGAACAGACCTGCCTGGTCGTCTCCCACCGCCGCCCGGCTTTGCGGCGGGCCGATCATATTATCGTGCTCAAAGATGGGAAAATCGAGGCCGAGGGCCAGTTGGATGATCTGCTGGCAACCTGCGAGGAGATGCAGTTGTTGTGGTCGGGGGAGGTGTAGTGGGTGGTGGGTGGTGAGTTGAGGGTGGTGGGGGAGAGTTGATGGTACTACCCTAGCTATTGAATCAATAATCCTGCCAGAGATCGAAATTACGCTAGCAGGATCAGAATGGATGAGACCTGCCAGGTTTTTGATACCTGGCAGGTCTTTGTATTTACTTCAAGTTTTGATTACGGGCCACCCAACCCCGGCGGGAGTTCATCCCCGCCAGTAGGCGAACCGGCTTTGGTCTCCAACTCGATCTCGTGGATGATCTCAGGGGCGGTGTATGGGGTTTTCTCATCTTCCGGTTTCATGATTTTGTCTTTAGGATTCATCTCCATCTCCTTATTTCCTTTTCCGAATGACCCATACCGCACTAAAGACGACTAACGCTGCCGGGATGACGGCCAGATAGGCCCAACTGCTGGCACCCGAACGGGTAGAAAAACCTTCCACTCGGACCACCGTGGGGCCTGGAATCACAGGCTCAAGACCCTCTACTAAATCATCCGCAAATATCGCTTCAATTTGCGAGGGAATGGTTCGATTGGAGTTGATGCCTAACTCGCTAAG
>CAYVQU010000290.1:0-4730 GCA_964453155.1 uncultured Anaerolineales bacterium
CAACGGTGCGGTCACTCGCATAAAGTAGACATACTTCCCGCGTTTTTCGGTATATTTATAGCGGTCAATAAACACCCCTAACATCGGGTCATTGATCGCGTTCCAAATCCCGAAGATCAGATAAATCGTCCCTACAAAACTGACATCTAAGCCGATGACGTCCGAGTAATACTTGATATAGGCGTTGTGAATCAACACATTTCCAACGGTAACAGGCATCGCCGGGAAGGCCAGGAAGAATTTGGCCCGGTTGCTGATCGTGCCGTTCCGGCTTTCATTGCTGAATAAGTTTTTGACGGTTGTAAGAAAGCTTGTCATGGATGCTCCTTGGAAGGGGATGATGGTCAGGGGGAAGAAGGGTTAGGGATGTCTATCTCCTGTTCCCTAATCCTTATTCTCTACCTTTAAAACCCACGCGTGTTCACCGATTTTGGCGGGTAAGTTGACGTGTAAACCGGTCACGTCCTGGGTCCAATTGAGGATTTTGCTTGACCCGATCAGTGTAATTTTCTCAATCTTCTCGGCGGAGAGTTTTTCAGGCGTTAGCGATTTAATCGTGACGCGTTCACCGGGCCAGGCCAACATGAAGATGTACAGTGTGTTGTTTTTCGTAGTGAAGCGGATATCTTCAGGGCCGTAACCTTTGTCGTCCCCGTCGGTGAAGTGGCCGTCGACGATTTGGGTGGGGCCTTCACCGAAGATCTGCCAGGGACGGGTATCGTAAACGGCCTCCCCGTTGAGGGCCAACCAGCGGCCGATCTCGCGTAGAATTTCGGCATCTTCTGCCGGAATGGTGCCATCCGGTTTGGGGCCGACGTTCAGCAGCAGGCAACCGTTTTTACTGACGATGTCGATCAGGTCACCGATGATTTGCCCTGGCGTTTTGTAGACCTGATTGCGGACATAGCCCCAGGAATTTTTTGCGACGGCAGTATCCGTTTGCCAGGGAAAATCAAGCATTTTGCTGGACTGGCCGCGCTCGATATCGAAAACAGCCGTTCCGGCTGGAAACGCTTCTTTTTTGAAGTTGATCACGACGCCCTGATCCCATTCCAAACCACGGTTGTAGTAATAGGCCGCAAATTTTTGGATATAGGGGGTGAACACGGCCTGCTCGATCCACCAGTCGAACCAGACCAGTTGGGGCTGATAATTATCGACCAATTCCTGGGTGCGGGCCAGCCAATCATCAAGAAAGGCGGCATGGGGCCGCGGCTGCCAATCGATGGTCTCCCAGGCGGGGCGATCATCCTGCGCCGGTCCAGGGCTGGCGGGGCCGTATAATCCGGCATTAACGGAGTCTTGGACATCCGAGGGGAATTCGCGGCCCCCATTGAAAAACCACCAATTCTCGGCCCGATGAGATGATACTCCAAACGTCATCCCCGCAGCCTTGGTTGCCGCGGCTAATTCACCAATGATGTCCCGTTTGGGTCCCATCTTGGCGGCATTCCACTCAGTAAAAGAGCAGTCGTACATTGGAAAGCCGTCATGATGTTCGGCCACGGGTATGACATATCTAGCGCCGGCATCCTTAAAGAGTTGGGTCCATTCCGCCGCGTCGAATTTTTCAGCTTTGAACTGGGGAATGAAATCCTTATAGCCAAATTCGGTGTGTGATCCAAAGGTTTCAGCGTGAAATTCGTGTTCGTAGCTGCCCGGAATATACATATTGCGGGGATACCACTCGTTCCCAAAGGCGGGCACCGAATAGACGCCCCAATGGATGAAAATGCCAAATTTGGCATCCCGAAACCAGTCGGGGGTGGTGTAGTTTTGCAGGGATTGCCAGGTGGGACTGTAGGTCATGTTGAATCCTTTAAGTAAGATGATTGATGCTGTTTTTCACCGCCGAGACGCAAAGGTCGCAGAGTGTTTCTAACTGGAGTCTTTCGGCGTTCTCCGCGTCTCAGCGGTAAAATTTTACGTTTTTATATTGAAACTACCCATCAAGGTTTACTTGGGTCAACTGATTTAAAGTAAACAACAATAATTCATCCGGGGTCGTGTGGTCCATAACGCGGCTGGAGACTTGATCTTGCTGGATGAGGGAGATCAGCCCATGGACCGCCCCCCATAAACTGACGGCTAATAAATCGTCAGAACCCGGTCCAAAGATCCCAACCTCCCGGCAGCGAGTGGCGATCTGACGAATCAGCTCGAAGTTTTTGTGGGTCATTTCAACCAAGGCGGGGTAGTCCCGCTCCTGCTCCACAACCCCAGAAAAAGTGATGCGGAAATGGTCGGGTTCGGTTAATCCAAACTCCAAATATGCCCGGGCCGCACCGATTAATTGCAGCAGTGGATCATTCGCGTGCAGAATCATAATCTCAGAGATCGCGGCGAAAATTTTGGCATGTCCTTCCGTTGAAATGGCCGCAATCAGGGCTTGCTTATCGGCAAAATGGGCATACGGCGCCGAGTGACTGACCCCAGCTCTTTTGGCCACTTTCCGCAGGCTTAAACCGCCCACTCCCTCCCCGGCCAGGATTTCAATTCCGGCCCGAATTAAGGCATTTTTTAAATCTCCGTGATGGTAGGTATTCATTTGAGTTTGATAAATTGCACGCAAAGTCGCCAAGACGCAAAGCTTTTTTTGATTTTTTCTTCGCGCCTTGGCGGCTTTGCGTGATTAAATTTCATAAAACGACTCAGCTACCGGAAAATCCGGGCGGGTAGCACCGAAGTGGGTCATGTCGGCGAAGAAACATAACTCGGGCGTGTTCAATTTTAGGGTGCCAAAATTTCCTGTGGCTAGTCGGTGAGCGCGCCTGTTGAAAATTGCAGCCTGCAGCTGCTCCCAGGGCGAAAAATGTTCGATTTGGTAAGCCAGGGTGATGTGAAATCCGTAGTTATCATGATTGGATGCTCGGATTCCGAAAGCGGCTGAGAGTTCAGCGCGATAAGCCCTAATATTTTTTTCGATTAAAGGGCTTGCTGTCTGGACATACATCCCAATATAACCCCGGGCGGCATAAAACAACTTGGGTTTTATTTCCAGCTTTATGGGTGGTTGCACTTTAGGAAAATTTTCTCGGAGCAGCGCATCGACTGCCTCCAACGGCGCGTCGATGGGGAGTTTACTTGTCCATTGAGCTGTATCTCGAATCTGATCACAAACCCCCTCGAATACCGTCATGTGGTAACTCGACGGCGGCAGAAAATGGAATTTCCGTCCCCAAGGTTGCGCCGTAGCCAAATCCCGCAACTGGATTAATAAATCGAATTGGGGTGACGGCCGCGGCACATGACAAACGACCGTATTCCCCGGAAATTCGCGGGCCGACCCGTCTGAATTAAATTTGAGACCAACTTCCCGAGTGTAGTGGGGCATATCAATCTCCGCCGGTAGCAATTTCACCGGCCCGGGACGCCATCAGGGCGCGTAAATTAGCCGAGTCTTTAGGATAAACCCAATAGAACAGACTAAAAATTGCAGCGCACAAAATCCAGGGGAACGGAACCGTCCATAACAGGGCTTGCGTCAACCCCATATTGTCGGCCAAAATCCCGGCGACATAGGCGATCAGGGCGGCAAACCCACTCTCGATAAATGTGACGATTGAAAAGGCGGTTGAACGCAATTCTGGCGGCGTAACGGCCTGCATCATCGGCTCTTTGGCGCCCTTGCCGGGCCAACTGATTAACAAGGCGGTGAAGAAACTTAAGGCCACGATTCCGGCCAGAGACCAATCTGCGGTGCGGGTGAATAGAATGTAAGTCAAAGGAATTCCAGAGATGATTGATATCTGTCCGATGAAGGGGCGACCATATTTGGGACTTTTACTTTCCGCAAAATCCCCTAAAAATCCGCCCATAACGTTGCTGATCGCGGTTCCAATGACGATTCCGGCGAAAGCGATGGTGGCCTGGCCCTCATCCATATTGCGATCTCGCACCAGCCAGGTGATCAGGTACAACCCCATGACCACCCAAGGCATGCTCCCGGCCAGACCCTGGGCGATCGCGACCCAAATCGTCGGGATCGAGAGTACTTTAGGCACATCGGCCATCTTGAAGCTGTAACTGGCGGCATCCTCAGCCGTAATCTTCCCAGCCAATTCCGGTTCGGAGGCTCCGCGCACGGGCTCATCCACCAGGAACCAAACCACTAACCCCGAAACGATGCTAAAAGCGCCCAAAACGATGAAACCCCAACGCCACAAATCCGGTGAGGCCAGCATGCCTAAACCCAATGTGCCGATCACAATCCCCAGAACCCCGATCCCCTCCATGATGCCCAAGGCCCGACCGCGCTGTTTTGGGGGAAAGGCGTCCGACATGATGGAGAATGTTGCGGGCATCAAGCAGCCCAACCCGATCCCCGAGATGGCCCGGATTGCCAGCAGTTGTCCGAAATTCTGGGTCAGGCCGACCAATAGAGTCCAAATCCCCCAGATCCCAGTGCCAAAGACGATCACCTTTTTGCGAGCAAACTTGTCGGCCGCGAAACCCCACAGTGGGGCTGTGACCGATTGGAGAATATTGCGGATCGTGCCGATCATCCCCAATTGGGTGTAGCTCAACCCCCATAAAGTTTGCAGGGTCGGGAACAAGACCGACATGGCCTGCCCCTCCCCCTGGTCGATGAAATAACCGAATGAGAGGGCCAGCATTGTTCGCCAGCGGGATTTTTTGCCTTGAGTTTCAGTGGATTCGTCATTGGGTTGGGTCATAGTTATACCAATTGCTTATTGAGACGCCATGAATGGAACGACTGCGTTATGAAC
>CAYVQU010000291.1:0-4718 GCA_964453155.1 uncultured Anaerolineales bacterium
GAAAATTCGATATACTTCATCTGACCATTCGACTTCGCCGGTTGCTACATCCCAGAACCAGTACCCCAACTTAGCCATTTCATGGGCTTCGCGCAGCTGCCGGGCGCTCTCCTTGAGGGCTTCTTCGGCCTGTTTTCGCTCGGAAACATCACGTACAATCGAGATTAAAAGTTTCTTACCACTTAAATCTATGAGATTCAAACTCACTTCAGAATCAAAGATGGTACCGTCACTCCGAGTATGAATCCACTCAAATTGTTGTTTTTCACCGGCATTGGCACCATCCAGATAGGGCTGGCCCAGTACCCTCGTTTTAATGCCTCCGGCTTGAAATTTTGGTGAAAAATCAAAGGGAGTTTTACCAATAAATTCATCCATTTCAACCCGAAACATTCGGAGCGCGGCGTTGTTTGCGTCTACAATTTCTTCTCCATCCATAATGAAGATACAATCCATCGCGTTCTGGAACAGCGTGCTGTATTGGTTTTCGCTTTGCTTTTGTCTTTCTTCGGCCTGAACCTGGGCCGTAATATCCTTTCCCGTGGATACAAAGTTGAGAATATTGCCATCCTCAGCTTTCAAAGGCAAAATCGTTTGATCGTAATACCAGATTTCACCATTTTTCCGCCGGTTGATCACAACATCGGTAAAGATATTCCCAGCTAGAATAGTCTGCCACAATTTTTGGAAATAATCTGGCGACATCTGATTTGACTTCAGAATATTTGCATTCTGCCCTAAGGCATCATCTTGGCTAAAACCGGTTACTCGCTCAAACGCAGGATTAACATATTCGATCGTGCCGTCCAAGTCTGTCAGGAAATACGGGGCATCCACCTGAGCCACAATTTCGGAAAACCGGCGAATTTCCTCCACCGAATTTGCCTTTTCAATCGCCGTAGCGATTTGAGAAACAAGGGTCTCAATCACCTGGACATCATTTTCAGTAAACGCATTTTTTTGCGGACTTTGAACGTCGAGTACGCCCACAATCTCGGACCGAATTCGAATCGGAAAACTTAATTCGGATTGAGTAGGCATCTTCCTAGCTGTGAATTTTTGATAATGGGGATCTTCTTCCACATCATTGGACAGCAAGGGTTTACCATTGCTTGCGACCCAACCGACCATACCATCCCCCACCTCAATGCGATGGTCCGCCGGAAATAGGTTAATGAACTCACCAGCCCTGGCGCGCATGACCAAAGTTTGGGTATCCGGGTCCACCAGAAATAAACCAACATGATGGTAGCCAAACGTTTCTTGAGTCAGATTAGCAGCCCGCGCCAACAATGAATCCAGATCAAGTTCGGCCGCAATCTGGCTGCCAAGCTGGTTGAGGAGAGCCAACTGAGCGGCGCGTTGTTCGAGGGCGACCTCCACCTGGCGGCGCTCTTCGATTTCTGCGCGTAATTGGGTATTTGTGCGGAGTAACTCCTCCGTTTGAGCATCAACCAATTGTTCTAAACCGATTTGAAATCGCCGGAGAGTCAGGTGTGTATCGATCCGAGCCAGCATTTCTTCTGCCAGAAACGGTTTGGTAATAAAATCGACCCCCCCCACCGCAAAGGCCTCGGCTTTATCCTTTTCGTCCTCTACGATGCTAAAAAATATAACTGGGATATCCAGCGTTTGTTCAGCGGCCTTAAGCCGCCGGCAGACTTCAAAACCATCTATTCCAGGCAGGCGGATATCTAATAAAATCAAATCAGGGGATTCTATTTGACAAAAATCCAGGGCCCGTTCCCCATTGGGGGCCAACCGGACGGTGTAGCCTTCCTCGGTCAGGATTTGCTGTACCAGGCGTAGATAAGCGGGGGTATCATCAACCACTAAAACCACGCCGCGGAGGGGAATTTTTTTGTCTGTTATCATACAATCACTCTGAAAAGATTTGTTCAAGGGTATCGAATTCGAACTCTACTACCATTTTGGTTAATTTCGCAGCCAGGTCTGGGCTTTGATCGGCGATCTTGGCAATCGCCGCGGTAGCTTGATCCGTATCCAATACCGTAATCGCCGCTAAAAGTTCAGTCACTATTTCTGTTGGGACAGTGGCAATTTCGAGTGGGGAGATGGAATGATCGGTCTCAACAATCACTGTTTCTGGTTCGTCATATTCAAATTGCACCCCCAAATGCTTTTCGAGCATGTCGAAAATCTGGCCTTCAAGGAAAGGTTTACGCAAGAAATCATTACAGCCGGTTGAAAGCACCACGGCCCGTTCTTCTTCTAGCGTACTGGCCGTTACCGCCACAATGGCAATTGCTTGTCCCTTGGTGGTCGCCTTAATTTGTTGGGTGGCTGCGTAGCCATCCATCACCGGCATGCGCATGTCCATCAAGATAAGTTGGGGGTCCCAATCTTCAAAAATTTGGACAGCTTGCACCCCATTTTCGGCTTCTTTGAGAATGAAACCAAAGGGATACAGCAATTCCACCAGCAGCCGGCGGTTGATGACATCGTCATCCACGACTAAAATGCGATAATTAGGCTGGCCCGGTACCAGACCGGTCACTTTTTGGCTGGGGCGGGGGGCTGCAACCCGACTATCATCAATAATCTGGAGTGGGATCGAAAACGAAAAAGTACTCCCGACACCAACCGCGCTTTCGACGTTGATTTCTCCCCCCATAAGATGTACAAAGCGTTGACTGATGGCTAAACCCAAACCAGTTCCTTCCTCCCTTTTGATGCCAGCACTGGTTTGCGTAAAAGCTTCGAAGATGGTGTCCAATTCATCAGCCCCGATGCCATCCCCGGTGTCAGCCACAGAAAAGTGAAGCAGATTTCGAATTTCTGGGGTTTGTAGAGGGGGATGCGTATCGCCTTGCTCTCCATTCAATTCAATTTTTTCGGCGCAGTCACAGGAAAAACTAGCAACCCGACAACTGACACTACCCTGCTCCGTAAATTTGACCGCGTTGCTGAGCAAATTGATCAATACCTGCCGCAGCTTGACATCATCACCTAACACATAGCGGGGTAGCGCTGGAGCGATATCGAATATCAGATCAATTTCTTTGGCCTGGGTTCGTAAAGAAAACATCGATTTGAGATCATCGAGTAGCCGACCCAGGTCAAATTCGATTTCAACCAGTGGCATGCGTCCAGCTTCGATCTTGGAAAGATCGAGAACGCTGTTTATGAGGGTCAGCAAATGCTCGCCGCTATTTTGGATAATATCCAGATGTTCGAGCTGGGTTACATTCAGATTGGCTCCCTTGCGAATCAGATTGCTAAACCCCAAGATGGCGTTCAGCGGCGTCCGGAGTTCATGGCTCATATTGGCTAGAAAGGCACTCTTGGCCCGGTTGGCCGCCTCGGCTGAATACTGGGCTTCTAAGGCATTCTCTTTGGCCTGTAAAAGATCAGCCTCATGCTGTTTCCGTTCAGTGATATCCCTCGAAATCGCAATAATCCGTTGTTCGTCGCCATAATTAACGATCTTGGCCGTGATCTCAACTGGAAATCTCCGGCCATCCTTGGTCTGGTGGAGGCTCTCAAAAATCTCCAGTTCATTAGAACGCAGATTCTGGACAAATTCGGGCCAAATTTCCATTGGAAAAAGAGGGTCGAATGCATTAACTGGCTCACCCACCAACTCATCCAATGAAAAACCTAATTTCTCAGCCCCGGTTTGATTGATAAATATACTCTGGCTATTTTCGGGATCAACCCAATGGACCGTGTCTACCGCGTGATCAACCGAAAACTTAAAAAACTCAAGTTCACGATTCGCGGCTTCCATTTCATCTTTAGCTTGTGAAAGTTCCCGGGTTCGCTCTTGCACCCGTGTCTCCAAAATCTCGATTTGTTCGCGTTGGGATTTTGTGTAGACCGATACGATGGGAAAACCAGCAACGCAGGCAATTACGCCCACAATCAATGCGGTAATAGCAGCCGTATTGGCCTCCCAGAGTAAGTCATCGATAAAAATCGAAGCAGAGGCAATGTAGGGATTGCCACCCGGCGATTCCATCGGTATAACAACTGCCCGGGAAGTTCCCACTCGTTCAATGAGGTTGCCATACATGGGACGGATTCCATTGATCGCATCTTGAAATTGAGCAATAACCTGGGTCTCTTCATAGGGCACGAAATAGCGATAGGGATAAATATCTTCTGATAGTTCATCCGGCGGCGCAGATGAACTCGTGAATACTAAATCCCCATTATGTTGGATGAAAGTCGCCAGCGTAGGTAAGTTGATTTCTTGCACGTAAGCGGTCAATACGGCGATGTTTTGCGCCTCCTCTGCAGGGCTAATTGAATCGGGGGCAATCGCTCGGTCATGAAAATCAGGGGCCAGCAGATATGGTATCGCCAGCGTTGCATTCCGAAGACGGGTATCGATATCACTGATTATTCGCTGTTGTTCACGATAATAGATCCACAGCACTGCCGCCCCCATAATGACAACATAAAAACCCACCGCAGCCACCCATCGCCAAGATTTCTCCCGCAGGTCTGTCGTCATATCGCTCTCCTTAGTAAGCATCTGAAAATAAATTCCGATTTTCAAACCTAATCGCTTCGGTAGTGGTAATCTTGTTTCGGGAAATAATTCTTGATGCGTCCTTATCTCAACCTATAAGTGCGGAGCAGTTAAACCTTCAAAACTACTGACAATATACCGCATCACTTAAGTAGTTCGTCTCGCAATTAATTAGAATATGATTTACGCCAGATGTAAGGATGGCGATGATCATTCCAAT
>CAYVQU010000292.1:0-4619 GCA_964453155.1 uncultured Anaerolineales bacterium
CAACCCCAGCAGCCATCCGTATTTGCCGGGAGGGCAACAGGTAGGGCAACCACGCAAACCACACCCCGATCCCCCCCCCAACTGCATGCAATGCCCATTCTGTCTTTGCAATATAACGCGCAGTCACTGGATAGAAAACAACACCCCCCACAAAAAAAATTACCAGTGTCAAACTGGCACTGGCAATTGCTAACCGCCGCGGTCCACTTAAGGCTCGCAACAATGTTTGTAAATGTCGACGCAAACTATTCCACACAGTTAATTCTTTGATAAAAACGAAATTTTAGACTTATGGTTACCGTATAATTAGTATAAAACTTGCCGCGTAAATAGGCTATAGGTCAGCCTAACAGAATTGTAAGCCAGGGTGAATAATACCACTTTTCCTAAGAGCAACTCCTAAAATTCCGATACAAATGTCTATTTTTCAATTTCATCATAACGCGTCTGAATTTGGGCCGCGAAATCTTGGATTGAATACCGCAATGCGAGTGGTTCCAAAACTTCGACATCCCCCCCCAATCGAAGCAAATGCCACCGGGCCTGATCATGATATTCAAACCCGATTTCTAAGGTAAGCCAACTGCCTTCCTCCTGCTGTTCGGCCGAAGAGATTGTCCTCAGAATCCGGTCCTTGAAGAAATATTGCAGATTTGGAAGAATTTTTGGTGCAACCCGGACGACAACAGGGTATCGCGGTCGATTTTCTGCCATTTTTTGACACCAATGCTCCCAAAAATCGATCAATTCAAAGTCTGCGGGACGATCAAATTTTTCTGGCAACAGCTCAACGACTTCTAACCGACTGATCTCCAATACGATCATATGATCCTGACGTTGGGCGACCAGGTGCCACTCCCCGGCTTTCGATACTAATCCATAGGGACAAACGCGAGATATGATCGGACTCATTTCGGGACGGAAGAGGGGCCGATATCGAATATCCAGAACGTGCATTTCCCACACAGCTTGATGAATCCGGTGCAAGAAGGATACAGAAGAAACTACTGGTTTTTGCTCCCAGGGAGATGGATCGATATGGATCCGCTGCCGGACACCCTGCTCATCACCCCGGAGTGTCGCCGGTAATGCGGCTGATATTTTTAGCATTGCAGCCCTTAGTTCCTGATCCATACCTAACTCAGTCAATGCGGGTGGAATGCTGAGCATGAATAGGGCTCGAACTTCGTTTTTATTGAGACCGGTCAAATCTGACCGGTAACTTTCGATGAGAGAAATCCCTCCACCGGGTCCCCGTTCAGCATAGACCGGCACCCCCGAAACACTGAGCGCATTGATATCTCGATATACCGTCCGCTCCGAAACTTCCAGCTCAATAGCCAATTCTCCGGCCGTCATCCGGTCGCGGGTTTGTAACAACATCAACATGGATAGTAATCGATCGGCACGCATAACCCTCATTTTACCGCAAATACCTGACAAAAGATGTCAGGTATACATGTTAGAATGTGATCAGCATGCAAAAAAATGAACCGCGCGGAATTTATTTGTTGGTTAGTTAGTTTGTTCGTTGGTTCGCTGGATACCATAAACTGACAAACCGACCAGCCAACAAACCACATCTAGGAGCACACCATGAGTGAATTAAAAGTCGATATTGTCACCCTCAAACCCATGCGGGTAATCTCAGCCTTGGGATTTGGGGCCGAACCAGAGGGCATTGGGTCCCAGAAAATCTCGGAGTTTGGCATCAAGAAAGGGCTATTCAAAGAGGGCGAACCCCAAGGAACGTTCGGCTTCAACAACCCTGATCCCTCCCCCGGCAGCCCGAACTACGGTTACGAAATTTGGCTACCTATCGGCCCGAAAGTGGAACCTGAAGGTGATTTACGAATCATTGATTTCCGCGGTGGCCTGTATGCCGTGACGAATTTCACTGGTCTAGCCAACATTGGCCAGGTCTGGGGTGAGTTGGTCAAATGGCGCGAAGCCAGCAAATACCGGCATGGCAACCATCAATGGTTGGAAGAATTATTGGTCTCCCCCGACACCCCATTAGATGAGTATGAATTCAACCTCTATCTCCCAATCAGCGAGTAGGCATTCAATGCATAACCCGCAAGCCAACATAATGACACTCGATTTTCAATCCATCAAAAAAGCTGATATCCCAGCCCTGACCGAGGTTATGACCCGCTCCTTCGATAATGACGCGCAAACACATCTGGGCAAAGAACGCGGCGGACCGCCTGGTTATGACGATGGTGAATTCTTCCGCAAATGGTTGTTTGGTTATGAAGAGAGCATAGGTTACAAAATTTTGTCAACTGGGCGACTCATTGGCGGTCTGATTGTCTGGGTTTTTCCCTCTGGCGAAAATAATCTCGGGGTGATCTTCGTTGATCCTGAATATCAGGATTGCGGGGTAGGTACCGAGATCTGGCAATTTGTCGAAGATACCTACCCGAATGCCAACAGTTGGCAGTTAGAAACCCCCGAGTGGGCCCTCAAAAACCATTTCTTTTACGAGCAGAAATGTGGATTTCAGAAGATCGATCATCGGGAGGATTCTTTCGTCTACAAAAAAGTGATGTAGGCTTCTTAAGGCCTCTAATCGTTTACAAAAAATCACTGCTTAAGATACACCGCTATCACTCTTCGCTACGCATAATAAGATTCAAGGAACTCAGCATCCCGAGTAGTGCGGAATAAAATGTAGCCCGTATCGAAGGGTGCGGCCACTACTCAGGATGAAGCTTCTCAACAACCAAGACTTGGACAATATTTGGCAACACAAAAGAGATGCCCTGATCGTTAGGTGTCTCTTTTGTGTTGCCATACTTCTTGAAGCCAGGGTAAAGTCTCCTTCAGCGGCTCTACAAATTTATGCGTTTCAAAATGGGTCACCCGCTCAAGGATGCGGTATTTCAAGGGAATATCACGCTCTTCTAATCGAGCGACCACTCGGGTAGTTTCAACGAGGGGCATGAGTTCGTCTTCTCGTCCCTGGATGATATAGAGGGGCACCGACCAATTCAAATCCAGGGCATCTTCGGGTGGCAACCCGGCCATCACGATCGCCGCGGTAAATCTTTCAGCGAAGCGCCCCGCAAAGTGCCACGTTCCTATCCCACCAAGACTAAACCCTGTAACCAGGATGCGTTCTGGATCAATCTTGAATTCAGTTTGGACATAATCGATCAAATCAAAAACAAATTTTTCACTTTCGGGCTGCAGCCAATCCTGGGTTGGGCAATCGGGTGCCACAAAGATGGCATCCAAATCTCCAAAGGCAAGTTTTACAATTTCGGTTAAGAAAAAACGTCCATAATAAGGGGCTCCGTGACCACCGTAGTGCAAAGCCAAGACCAAGGGCAAAGCCTCCGTCCCAGAATAATTCTCCGGTACAGCAATCGTATAACGGCGGGGGCCAGGTTTCAAAATATGTTGGGAAATTCCATCTTTTTTCATGCTACTACGTCCAAGGTAAATAAAAGGCAAGACAATAATCACCGGCAACATTAGGAGTGCCAGACAAAAAAAGGTTGTCATGAGGGCCGGATCAAGATCCATTTTGAGATTATACCGAAAATCACTACCGGGCAGTCCGACCTTCGTTTATAACAGGTAAAATTTACCCCAAGTCGCAGAGTATTTTTAAATCGAGTGTGAGGTTTGATAAGAAATCTGGCTCTCGGAGCATTTGGGTGGTATGAGTTCCCCGGAAACTTCCAATACACGATTTTGCTGGAGCATTTGATTTCAAAGTTTCCGAGGAGTTGGCTCTTCCACAGCATTTCTCAAAGAGTGAGAAATCTAACCACATTTCAATTTTTGAGTTTTGTTTATTGACACTGAAAAAAAGGATAACGAATGGGCGACATCACCGAATTTTCTGAAAAATTGCAAGATTTTCTTAATACTTACCCTAAAAGAAAATTTGATCCGGTTCCCTGGACGCCATTGAAGAAACCGCTAGCAGAATGCAAGGTTGCGCTAGTTTCAAGTGCAGGGTTTATCACCCCCGACCAAAAACCATTCGAACGAATTAAGGGGGGCGATTTTAGTTATCGCGAAATCCCCTCTGATGTTGATTCCTCAACCCTGTGCGACGACCATCCGAGCAAATCCTACGATCACAGCGGATTGCAGCAGGATATCAACGTCGCATTTCCCATTGATCGGGTCAGAGATTTGGCCGAACAGGGTCGGATTGGAGCTGTCAACCACCGACATTTCTCATTTATGGGTGCCATCTCCGCCTGCGGACGATTGGCGACCAACTCAGCGCCCGAAGTTGCCCAGAAGATGCTGGCGGATGAAGTCGATATCGCACTTCTGGTCCCCGTCTGACCGCTGTGTTCTCAGGTCGTGAGCCTGATCGCTGGAGAAATCGAAAAAGTTGGCATTTCCACCGTCAATCTGGTTTTACTGCGCTTTATCGCTGAAGAAGTTCAACCCCCACGGGCGCTATTTGTGCCTTTCAAGCACAGCTATCCCCTCAACCAGCCCAATGATTCCGCTGCTCAGATCGCGGTCATCGAAGCCGCGTTCCAAATGTTGGAAGACAAGAGTCTTAAGCCACCGGTTTTGGTCGATTACCAGTGTCATCTCAAAAAGTAGCGGTAGAACAGAAAATTAACGAAAAACATAGGCAT
>CAYVQU010000293.1:0-4583 GCA_964453155.1 uncultured Anaerolineales bacterium
CTTGGGGTTGGTGTGTGATTTTGTTTCACCCCCGAATCATTGAAAAGATACATCCAACGCTTGAAATGCCGCATCCAAACGATTGAATTTGTGGAGGCCCCGGATTTAACCATCACAGCCAGCATGGGGGGGGCCCGATATTCTCCCCAGATCGAAACCATCAGCCAGTTACTCAATCTAGCAGATGAAATGATGTATCAGAACAAAGGTAATGATACCGAGTGCGAGTAATTACGCTGAATAGTAATGGGGGGATTGACGCGGTTCAACCTTCATTTTTGGGGGATGTTGTAATAATCGAAATAATACTGTTTTGAATCAACTCGGCGACTAATATCTGATAATAAGGGACCAGCTTCAAGGAACAACCCCACTTGGGCATCTATTGCTGTTGTGCCTCTTTCATCATAGACCGGTTGGAGAATGTCCAGATTAATTAAATTGTAAACTCCCGTCAATAGGATTAGGAACACAACAATTGATTTTCGAAATGAGGTCGATATCACAAAAATTGGGTAAACAACCAACACAATGGGCAACAAATAAGAAATTTCTAGTGGGATTTTCAAAAAAAGAATTTCTTGCAGTATGACAATAATTATCCCCATAAACTCCAATAAAGAAATTTTTTTATCAGAACGAAATAAATATACAAGTATTGAGCCCGTAATCAGTAAAAAAGGCAAAAGCCCAAACAAGTAAACATTTTTATAAAAGAATCGAGCAGCATATTCCAGGCGATTCCAATCGCCAATAGCGTAAGTTAAAAACTGAAAAGTATAATTAGACTGCTTATAAACGGGGAAGAACAATAGCACTACCGCAAACATTCCTACCAAGCCAGCTTTTAGAAAATGCTGCCACAAGTTTCTATTCACTATCAGTGCAAAAATCCATATGGATACGGCAATCAAAACGTTTGAAAAACGCGCTGAAACACCGAACGCAAGGAACAACGTAGCTAGATTTATTTTATGTTTAGAAAAATAATAGATCGCAACCACAATGAAAAATAAGCTGTAAATATAATCCATTGAAGATGATGCTGCGATGAAAAAATATGGATTTAGGGCCACTAGGACGGTAACTAGAAAGGCGATTGGTTTTTCAAATTTTTTCATAAGAAGCGAAAAATAAACTAGCAGAGTTGCAACCCCTAACATCGCAGACAGTGTGTTTGCGAAGATGTGACCGCCATATTGGGATGTTAGGCCAATAAATATTTCTGGAATTAACGCTCCTTGTCCCCGTGATGCCCGATATTCCAAATGATTTATTGAATGCTGGCCCGCCCGAATAATCAAATAAGAATCATTATCGTTGCCATATCCGATAAGACCTACAAGTAAATACAAAGTGAACATACCGATAAAAAACCAAGGTATGAAGCCTTGTGTTTTTATTTTTTCGATGACCTGTACAAACATCAACACCCTCGTTGGATAAATTAGAAGCCACCCAAATTATCACGTATCGGTAAACCGTCAAAATCTTCAATATCTTCCCAGCCCGACAGGAATACTAAGTGCGCCTGACATCCTGAATCACAGTCGCTGGCCCCAAATTTTTTCACAAGAGTAACAGCACTCGGGAGTTTGACCATTTCCTGGCTCCACTGACATTCAAGATGAATCGCAGTTTTTTGGGAAGCGTCTTGAACCTGAAACCCATACCCCGCAACCCGAGCACTCGCTCTTAAATAATCAATGTGCCAGCGGGTTTTGGTACCCCCGCGGAGATGCCGTCCTAAACGGGCGCGAATTCCTCCAGGGCCGCGCGCACTCCCCAAGTAGACATAAACCCCCGCGGGAAAATGGAATCTTCCCAAGCGTCCAATCTGTAAATCTTGGGGCGCGGAAAGTTCCAAAATCAGGGCGTAGGTTCCGGGTTGAATAGGAAGTTCGTCCATTTGCGGGGGTTTTCAAGTGTGCTAGAATGATGCCCGTGAAAGTTTGTGTCAAACTCTTAGCTACCTACCGAAAATTATTGCCGCCCGGGGTCGACTCACATAAGTTCGAAGTCGAGATCGAACCCGGCACCACCGTCGGCGAATTGATGGGCAGCTACGGGGTCCCTTTGACGGATGACAGCGTCTTCCTCGTCAATGGCCTGACACCGGAGAGCCTGGATCAAGAACTCCAAGATGGCGACCATGTAGCCGCTTTTTCAGCGATGGCGGGAGGTTAGTTAATTTTGGTTTGGCTGTTGCCAAACCAAAATTAACTAACAACTATCATACTACACAGGAGAAAAACATGTACGGCTGGCATAATCGACTACTACGCGTAGACCTTACCAACCAAGAAGTGAGTATTGAAGAGATTGATCCGCAAGTCTCGAAGGATTATATTGGCGGGCGGGGCGTCGCGATCCGCTATCTGTACGACGAAGTGGATCCGATGGTTGATCCCCTCAGCCCGGCAGCCAAAATGATCTTTGCGACCGGTCCGTTGACCGCCACCCCGGCCCCGACGGGCAACCGCTATATGGTCATCGCCAAATCGCCACTCTCGGGGGCGCTAACCAACTCCAATTCCGGCGGTGATTTTCCGACCTGGATGAAACGGACCGGGTTCGATCTCTTCATTTTCGAAGGAAAAGCCGAAGAGCCGGTCTATCTGTGGGTTAACGAAGATGAGGTTGAAATCCGGTCGGCCGAACACCTGTGGGGGAAGGATGTTCCCACTACCACCGAAATTTTGCTTGAGGAAACCGATCCCAAAGCCAAAGTGGCCTGCATCGGCCCGGCGGGCGAGAATCTGGCCCTGATGGCAGCCATCATGAACGACAAACATCGGGCGGCGGCCCGGTCGGGCTGTGGTGCGGTGATGGGCAGCAAGAATCTCAAGGCCGTGGTGTGCCAGGGGAAGAAGAACACCCTCATGCACGATGCCGCGACGATGAAAAAACTCAGCGTGACCGTCTCCAAAGAAGTTGGCATGGACGTCAAGAAGGGTTCCTCTCTGCGGGAATACGGTACAGCCTATGTCCCCCAGGTGACCAACGAGTTGGGCATTTTTCCGACCCGCAACTTGCAAACCGGGACCTTCGAGGGGACTGACAACATCGACGGCATCGCCCTCAAAGAGCAGTATCTGATCCGCCATAAGCCCTGCTACCGCTGCCCGATCTCCTGCGGTCGCGATACCGAAGTACCCGACGGTAAATACGCCGGGAAGGGCGAAGGCCCTGAGTACGAATCTATTGCGTCTCTGGGCTCGGCCTGCGGGGTGGACGATCTAGCTGCCCTGACCAAAGCCAACTACTGGTGCAACGAACTCGGCCTCGACACAATCTCCACCGGGATGACAATCGCCTGCGCGATGGAAATGTTCGAGAAAGGCTACCTCTCCGAAGAGGAGATTGGCCAACCGCTCAATTTTGGCGATGCTGACGCGGTCATTGATATGGTCCAGAAAATGGCCTACCGGGACGGTTTCGGTGACACCCTGGCACTAGGCAGTTTCCGGATGGCGGAAAAATACGGCCACCCCGAAGTTGCGGTGACGGCCCGTAAACAGGAGTTCCCCGGTTACGACCCCCGTGGGGCTCAAGGGATGGGGTTGCTGTACGCCACCTCTAATATTGGGGCCTCCCACATGTCGGGTGACTTGGCCTACTCTGAGGTCTTCGGCGTCCCCGAGAAGATCGACCCCCTGACCACTGACCGCAAACCCGAATTAATCGCCCGCTGGGAAGACGCTTTCGCCCTAATCGATGCTTCTGGCCTGTGTGTCTTCTTGGCCGTCCGCTACGTTTTCGACAAAGATGTCATGATCTGGCCCACCCGTTTGGCTGAATTAATGAACCTGACCACCGGCGCTGGTTACACCCCCGCAGAGATTATGACTGCCGCAGAGCGAGTCTACAACCTCGAACGCCTGTTCTTGATCGGGGCCGGTTCGGGAGCCAATGACGATACCCTGCCTTACCGGATGATCAACGAACCCCTGCCCGAAGGCCCCGCCAAAGGGCGAGTGGTTGAACTGGACATCATGCTGCCGAAGTTCTACGAAGTCCGTGGTTGGGATGAGAATGGGGTTCCGACACCAGAGAAACTGGCGGAATTGGATTTGGCATAATTGGAAATTTGGGTTGTGCGGTTTGTACTGGAAAAGAAAATCAACATTTTTTCCGCACAACCTGAGCAGATGATAGCATGGTTCACAATTAACCATTAGCTGGTCACTATTCACTATTTTTCCGGGCACTGCGGTGCCCGGTTTTCGTTAAAAAGCTTTAACAGAATTTTTGTGCGAGGATTTTCAATTGGTGCTATAATTCGCAAAATTGGCACATTTCTCAAAGAAATGCTAAGAGTAAGCGGCGAACTTTAACACGAATAGGACGAATTCAACGAATTGCACGAATGTTTTTATTGTGAAATTTCATTCGTGTGTCTACTAAAAAGGGTATCACCCTAAACGAGGTGAAGTATCTCATCAGGATGAGGAGATGTTTCACTTCGTTCAGCATGACATAATCATTTTTTTGTAAAGGCATTCGTGTTATTCGGAAAATTCGTGGTATACGTGTTTTTTCCCCGCACAAAGGCAGTTTTAACTGCCATTGTTTCACAACCG
>CAYVQU010000294.1:0-4568 GCA_964453155.1 uncultured Anaerolineales bacterium
GTTCGCTTGTGCTCATGTTTTGCATGACATGGCTATTTTCGGATAGGTTCTAAGTGATGTGCCGATCAAATCATCGACTGTTTCAATTCTTAGATAACTGGCATTGGCCTCGTTAGCCTCAACCAATACACTTCTATTAAGAATCCAGTCAATTTGTTCCTCAGCTGGCAAATCAATGGGCATCGGTGGTTGAATTTCATAGTGCCAAATCGCGGCTGGGTTATCGGCTACGAAAACCTGGTAGCGTTTTGTTATTTCGTGCAATTCGCGGGTGCGTTCATCGACCTGGTCTTCGAGATTTCTTTGCAGCTTTCTGAGTTCGAGATGAGTTTTAATCCGGGCCAATAACTCTTCGGCCAGGAAAGGTTTAGACACAAAATCGACCCCACCTTCGGCAAACGCGCGGGCTTTATCGCGTTCACCTTGGGCCACGCTGAAGAAGATGATGGGAATATCTGCGGTGCGGGTATCCGCTTTGAGTTGCCGGCACACTTCAAAGCCATCAATATCAGGTAGGCGGATATCCAGCAGAATCAGATCAGGTAGTTCTATCTGGCAGTATTCCAGAGCTCGTTTTCCAGTCAGCGCGGGACGCACCACATAACCCTGCTCTGCGAGTAGTTGATTCGTCATCCGCAGGTATGCGGGGGTGTCATCAACAACCAAAATGATATCTGGAGAAAGTTTTGAATGATCTGAGGGCATAAGTCACCTGGATGGTCAACCTTTCTAATACCTTTTTAGAAGAGTGAATGAACTAGAAAAATTTGAAAATCTCAAATTTTTGTTGTCATCAACAGAAGGTTGAACAGGTTGCCGTCGGTTGAGTAGGGCAGCGTTCTCCTGCCCGTATCGAAACCCTCCCCTATCGCCACTGGGTTTCGATACGCTGCAAAAAAACGCAGCTACTCAACCGGCGTTCACTGAGTGTTCAAGCTACTATTGACCATTACAAAAATCTCAAATTTTCCGTATTTCTGCCAAAATTGGATCGTAATTAAAATCCTTACTTAAAATATCCAAAACATCAGCCAGGGTTTCATCTTGAGTGCGAATTTGAGCGATTATTTTTTCGACTACTTCAATATCCAGCCGCTGGATAGCAGATTCAAGTTCTGCTAATATTTCTGGAGTAATCTTTTTCAGCGAGTCAGTCGGTATTTTGGCAATATCCTCATCCCGCGGTTTATCTTCAACCCCATCATATAGAAAACGGACTTGAAGATGTTTTTCCAGCATGGCATAGACATCGGTTAACCGGTATGGACGGCGTAAGAAATCATCGCTGCCAATCGTTTCTATGATGGCGCGTTCCTCATCAAAGGCACTGGCTGTTACGGCGATAACGATGGTTTCAGGCCCATTCTCGACGGTTTTGATCTGGCGGGTCGCCTCGAACCCGTCCATCACCGGCATCCGCAGATGGAGCCAAACCAAATCTGGCTCCCAGTCTTGCCAAATTTCTACCGCTTCTTTCCCATTCCGGGCTTCCCGCAAGTCAAAACCCAAGGGTTGCAGCAGTTTAAAGAGAATTTGCCGGTTGGCCCATTTATCATCCGCGATCAATATTTTATGGTTGGCCTGATCCGGCGCCAGGGTCACTACTTGTTGATTTTCGGCATCGGTCGGGTCTTCAATATCCGCAACAATTTCCACTGGGATTTGAAAATGGAACTTCGTCCCCCGACCGAACTCTGTTTCGATTTCGAGATCTGAGCCCAACAATTTGGAGAAATCGCGACTAATGGCTAATCCCAACCCCGTACCAGTTTGGGCCAATTTCCCAGCTTCTCCCTGGAAAAAGGGAGTGAATATTTGATCCAGTTCATGGGGGGGAATCCCAGGGCCACTGTCTTCGACCTCAACAAAGAGATCAACGCGCTCATCAATTTCCGTTTTCCCGGCTGCTAAACCGGTCCGAACAACTACCCCGCCATCCTGGGTAAAAGTAAGGGCATTACTCAACAAGTTGATCAGGATTTGGCGTAACTTGACTGGATCAGTTTTGATAAATTGGGGGCAATTTTCAGCTGGTTCAACATGAAACTCAAGGCTCTTGTCACTGGCTCGTAAGGCAAACATATCTTCGATGTCCACAAGAAAATGATGCAGATCGAAGGAGTGAGGTTCAAGCTCAATTTTTCCGGCCTCAATTCGCGACAGGTCAAGAACATTGGCAATCAGGGTATTGAGATGTTCACCGCTGCGCAGGATCACGTTCAGGTTGTCACGCTGCTCGTTCGGCAGACTGCGACTAAACCGCTGCATCAGACGGGCATATCCCAAAATGATATTAAGGGGTGACCGGAGTTCGTGACTCATATTGCGCAAGAAGGTGGACTTGGCTACATTGGCAGCCTCGGCAGCCGACCGGGCGGTCTCAAGTTCTGCCAGGGTTTGTTGGAGTTTCAGGTGAACACTTACCCGGGCTAAGACCTCTTCAGCATGGAAAGGCTTGGTAATATAATCAACCCCGCCGATCCGGAAGGCTTCCAGCTTATCGGCTGTTTCGGTTAAAGCGCTGATAAAAATGATGGGGATATCTTTGAAGCGCTCATCAGCTTTGAGCCGCCGACAGACCTCATACCCATCCATCTCAGGCATCCGAATATCGAGCAGGATTAAATCGGGGAGTTCGGCATTGACCGCCCGTAATGCCAGGCGCCCGTTGGGAGCGGGCCGGACTTTGTAACCGTGCTCCCGCAGCATACCGGCTAAAACATCCAGGTTGGCTCGGGTGTCATCGACAATTAAAATATTTCCCAGTTTCATTTTTTTGCTCCTGCTAACAATATTTCTAGCATTTCAATATCGAGATTATCTACTAAATCTTGTAATTGTTCTGATTGATTTTGATCTAATGTAGTAATTTGTAAGATGAGTTTATTCAGCCTGTCAGTATCTAGGGCCTCAATCGCGGCCAACATGTTTGAGCGCAAATCAGGAGGAATTTCATTCAAGGCTAACCTGAGTTGGGCTTGTCCTTCCGAACTACCCTCGACTGATTCTCGCGTTTTGAGATCTTCATATTCGAAATCTACTCCCAGATGGACGCGTATTCTTTCAAAAAGATCGGCCTCTCGAAATGGTTTACGAATGAAATCATCGGCACCCTCCGAAAGGACATCATCTCGTTCGTCTTCTAAAACGCTGGCGGTTACGGCAATAATCACCGGTACTTGCGAGGCGGGGGCAATTTGCTTGATACGGGCCGAGGCTTGGCGGCCATCCATCACCGGCATGACCAAATCCATCAGGATCAACTGCGGGTTCCAATCTTGATAGATATCAATTGCTTCTTGCCCATTGACGGCCTCCTTTACACAGAATCCCACGGCAGTCATCATTTGAGAGAGTAGATCGCGATTGGTGTCGCGATCATCCACGATCAAAGCCCGATATTCGCCCTGGCCAGGTTTCAGGCCCATTACTCGCTGACTAGAAATCGTTTGGCTCAATGTGCTTTCCTGACCGTATTCGGTTTCCATTTCGAAACGGAAGAGACTGCCATGGCCCACTTCGCTGGTTACGGTGATATCACCGCCCAGTAAATGGGCATACTCCTGACTGATAGCCAATCCCAAACCAGTACCCTCCCCCGATTTTCGACCACTGGACGATTGTACAAAGGCTTCGAAAATTCCATTTACCTCCTCAGTTGCAATCCCAATTCCGGTGTCTTCCACTTCAAAGACAATTTTAAAATGGCCCTCGGGATTTGAATGATCAGTAAGGAGTTTTACCCGCAGGGCAATTCCGCCTTCTTTAGTAAATTTTATTGCATTTCCCAATAAATTAATCAACACCTGGCGGAGTTTGCCTTCATCGGAATAGATGTAGCGCGGCAGATCGTCCAAGATATCAAAGGTAATCAGCAGATTTTTGGCTTCGGCCCGCATCTTGAACATTAAACGCAGGTCATCCAATAGCGAGATCAGATCAAATGTCTCTGGTGAGAATGCGATGCGCCCGGTTTCGATTTTTGACATTTCTAAAATATCGTTGAGCAGCCCTAAAAGATGTTCCCCACTGCGGCCGATCGTATCCAGGTTTTTATGCTGTTCTTTGGAGAGACCTTGATCCCGCTGCATGATTTGGGAATATCCGAGAATCGCATTCAGTGGTGTGCGGATTTCATGGGACATATTTGCCAGGAAAAGACTTTTTGTCTGGGTTGCGGCCTCGGTTGCTTTCCGGGCGCGCTGGTTTTCAACAATTTCGTGGGCCAACTCAGCATTGATATTTTGTAACTGAATGTTTTTGCTTTCTACGATTTTTCGCATGTAAATCACAATTACAAACAGGAAGGCAATGACCAAAATTATGCTGATCATTTTGATGAGTTCTATTCTCTGAAGGGCCTGGTTTTTGTCGCGCAGGTATTGCAGAATTTCATTCATCTGTTCTGCAGATTGACCTAATATTTGCTTTTGCTCAACGTATTCAGCTCCGGTAATAATCGCTTGACTTTCAGCCAACTTGCCCGCGCGCACCAACTCAAATGCTTCCATTTCTTCTCTACCCTACATCTAGGATGCAAATGATCAGTCATGGTGTAGACTCTTGTT
>CAYVQU010000295.1:0-4468 GCA_964453155.1 uncultured Anaerolineales bacterium
AATTCACAGACCCAACGATGGCGAACTGCCGCTGCTAATTCTGCATAAACTCTCTTAGTTTCAGATAACACTCCTTATGCGATGCCTTCCAGTGATAAGGCCTCGCATAAGGAGTGTTTTTTGGGGCGTAGGGGAGAATTTTGGCGTCAGATAATTGAAACACTGATGTTTGCCAAAGTAAACCTGATTGACATATCAGTTTTAACTATCTATAATAGCGCCATGGATACCCTACCAACTGACATTTACCAGACACTATTACAAGATGTCGTTCACCGCGACATTGTCACCGCCCGGCGCAAACTCCTGACTGAAATTCTGTGGCAGGAACGCTACCTGACGCGCCGCGGCCTGATAGCACGAGTGGCAGCTAAATTACAGCCTGGTTGTTTTGGGGCGGCCGCCTGGGAAGATACTTTCTATCGGGATATGCGGGTTGTCAAGCAGGCTTTCCTAGCCGCCGGGCTGCACCTGGCATACAGCCGCGCAAAGGGCAAACCGGGATATTACCTACGCGGCAAAGCACGCATGGGCAGGGCTTTGAAACAGATTGTTGCGGGGGCCACGGCGGAAGTGGATCGCGCTCAAATTCGCATCTCAGCACAGTTTTCGCCCCGAACGCGGGTGCAGCAAGGCTTATCTATCACCGAACTAGCCCAAAAAGTCGTGGCTTATCGCCAGGCCCAACGGGAGGCCGCTCATGACTGAAATCTTGCCTTACAGCGATTTCGTTCAACTCGTTCTTTCTGCTCTTGAAGCTGCGGAAGTGCCCTACATGGTGGGGGGTGCGGTGGCGGCCTGGGCCTGGGGCGAACCGCGCGCTACTCGTGACCTGGATGTCGTCGTTCACGTCCCCATTGAGACGGTGCAAAGATTGTCGGATGAATTGACGGCCAGAGAAATGCACGTTCCAGCGGATATCATCCTGGATACTTTGCTGGAAGATCGGGCCGATCTTCCCCTGAACGCCATTCATCTATCCAGCGGATACAAAGCGGATATTTACCTGCTGCGGACCGGAGATGCCCTGCGGGAAACCGCTTTTGCGCGCCGCCAGCGGGTTGATCTCGGTCCCGAATTGGGGGCAGTCTACCTGCATTCACCCGAAGATTTGATCCTATACAAGTTATGGTATTACAGTCTGAGCCAACAGACCAAACATTTGCGGGATATCACAGCCATCGTGCTGACCCTGGGAGATAAGTTAGATGAGGCGTACATTCACCATTGGGCCCAGCAAAAGGGTCTCACCGCACTGTGGACTGAACTCCAGGCCCAAATTCATGCCCAAAACAGTTGAAGTTACTGGCTTTCTCGCGGGTAAAGCATTCAGCCAACCGGTGGTGGAATACTTTACCCGCTTGGGTATCAGGCCTCACCCTGCAACCACGGCCAGATATTCTCTCGCTGCTGGGTGTTGAAGTAATACCAGTCATCGATCTTTTCTAGACCCCGACTCAGGCTACGGCCATAATAGGCGCCCTTCAAATTTGCCCGGTTGAGACTGGCTTCATGATATCCCTGTCCCACGATAACATGTCGATACACAACTAACACAGTTGGAAAATACTCACAATCCCACCCCTGTGCCCACATCCCATTGTAGTGGGCACTTTCGTATTTACGGATTTTCTGGACTGCTCGAGTGCTTTTGTCTTCATTGTGATATTCCACTGCATAAAGCCATTCGCCCTGGATGGGGTGTTTCAGTCTGAGTAGCGCGTCAGGTTCTAAAACGGCTTGCTTTTCTCGATACAAGGTAGCTGCGTACTTACTCATCCAAATGGCCTGCCATCCCATTTGAATGGCCTCCTGGGCAATCCGCATAACGATCATATTCACAATCACATCATGCATGATGCGATTCAGCGGATAACTCAAATACCCTCCTGGTGGCTTGACCGCATAGCGCTGCTTAGAAATCACGCTGCCCACCGGCCCTAATGCATAGAGTGATAAGGCGTGCTGTTTTTGGGGAATGGGTAACTCATATTGGCGAAAGGTTTCCACCACGGTCGGGGTGGCATGAGGCAGCCGGTCAATCACCCGCCGATCGCGATAGCGGCGTAACGTGCGCGGGCTGATGCCCATTTGGGCCGCAGTCATCACGCCGCCCATCGACAACAATTCCACTGCTCTCCACAGGCTGGGCGGCAAACCCTGCGCGAGCAGCTCTTGGGCCTTACTTTGGGCCAGTTGGGTGGACATCGGCGGCAAGTGGACTTTGCGCCCCGAATTTGAGAGTTTTGGTTGGATATTGGTAAGGTCGCTCAAATGAAGCATGATTTTCTCCTCGAAAAAAATAATCGGCATACTTGCAAAATAGAGTCATACCCCTCCCCAGGGAGGGGTAGTCCGTTTTCTGAAGATGATTTCTTGGACAGACGAACAAAGGGACAAACCGCCAAAAGCTGGCCAGGGTCATCCAACGGCCAGGTGACGGAACAGCGCAGGACAACTGGACAGTAATCAGCCTGTTGGCCACATCAAAAATATCTACCCAACCGCAGTGTGCGGTGAAGGTCTTCCGATGGCATTGCGGCGGTCCGGCAGCGGACACATCTTGCTACGCCGCGACACTGGTGTGCATCGCCACCATCAGCGCCCGCAAATCGCCGCCACCTTGAGCGTAACTAATCAAATCTCCGTGAGGTGGTGGCCAAACGACCAGGCGCTGACTCAATGCTGTGATTTTCTGGGCCCCGGCTTGCCCGGCGAGGTCTCGGTCATAAGCCAGGAAAATCTTTTGATACGGTATCAGATAGGGTAACCAACGGGCGTGCAACCGTTTTCCCGCACCGCCCAGACTGGCCACGGACAACAAATCCCGGCCTTCCTGCCAGGCCAGGATGGCGTCCAACTCTGATTCAGCTAACAATGCGCCGGAGCGTTCATTCAAAGTATCGGTCCCCCATAAAGCAGTACGACCACCCGCAGGCTGGATATATTTCCCTGGTGAGGCAGCACCATTCACTGGTCTCCCATCGTTTCCGAAGGCCCGAATTTTGAGATACCAGAGTTGCTCTTCCGCCCAGGCCGGGATGACCAACCCACGTGCCAGCCAAACCTTGTGATCAGCAGCGCGGGGTGTGAGCCCCCAGCGGGTGGGATCATCAGAAATCCAGGCTGGATTGTAACCCAGCCCCCAAAATAGAATTGTCTCCGGTTTCAGTTGTCGCCGGAATAGCTCATCCAGACCGTATGTTAGCCCTACCGGACTATGCCACAATTGGTCTTGGGCATACTTCACAAACGCTCTCCCGCGGGCTTGCCATTGCGCGGAAGGTGGTTGGTGCTGGGAAGCTACCTTCCGGGGGGGCTGAGTAACGCCACCTGGCTTGGACAGATCCCCAAGACTGTCCCGATACCAGGCCAAGGTTTGTTTGAAGTCTTCCTTCTCCCGTAGCGTCCGCCAGGTGAAAATATCACCTTGCACCTGGCAGGAAAAACATTTGAAGGTGCCGGTCTCCTGATTGACGCCCAGAGCCGGGGTTCGGGTGTTGGTATGAAATGGGCAGAAGTAGATCAGCCAGTTGCCGCTTTCCTTCTGAGGCGCACCCAAATCCGCTTCGACAACAGTAGCGATCTGGATACGGGTTTTGATCTCATCTTTTGTCAACATCGTGCCATTCTCCGGGGAACTATGCAAAGAGTGCATACTGTGCAAGCTGTGCAAAGAGTGCAAAGAATCCCACTGTGCAGGGAGACTCCCATCTTCTTAAAATGCGCCCCAGGCTTAAAACAGTGCACTCTTTGCACTCTTTGCACAGTAGATACATCAGCATCCTACGCTTCAGCCAGCTTCCACTGATTGGTCGGGGAGTTTTTCCCGGCCGTGTTTACGATCTGTCCCCGCAAGCTGCTGCGCGCATTGTAGATCAGACGGCGGGAAAATCCTTCCGCTTCACCGGCGGCAATCACATCCTTCGGTTTCATGGGGGTCGCAGCCAGCAATTCCATTAGCCAGTGGGCGCAGATTTCTTCTTTGGTCGGTTCGCGATAATGCTGCGGCGCATCTTGGGTCCATTTCAAAGTGACACCGGCGGGATGCAGGGGTGCAAACTCAAACCCCAAGGGATCCACATACGGCCCCAGATTGGTCTTGAGCATTTTGAGTTTGCGCGGCCCATTGGGATCAGGTTGTTGCCCGGTCTGGACCACGTGCAGCCCCCATACCACGCGGGCCATCGCCACGATATGGCCGCTGCCGCTGAGGTCATCCATCGAGAGATCGAACATCTGCATCTGCTGGCCATTCCCCGGTTTGCGGACATGATGTACCAGCAGCATCCCCACCTGATACGCTTCCGCTAAATGGATCAGGAAACTCAATAAGTCGCGCACATCTTCGACATTGTTCTGCCCCTTGCTATGAATGCTGGAAAGCGAGTCGATGATCACAAGTTCGGGTTGGAGGGTCGCCACCATATTGATCAGCCGGTCCCGATATTTTTCGGTAGTGAAATCT
>CAYVQU010000296.1:0-4458 GCA_964453155.1 uncultured Anaerolineales bacterium
CGTCTCTTGGTCACCTTATTTTCTCACACCTTTCCCCCAAACTGAAATACACCCTTGATGGTATAACTATTGTAAGAGTTCAGGCCTACAGGTTTTCTAAAACTTGGAAGACCTAAAAAAATATAAGCTCAAGTTACACATAAATTGCTTCGGGACTTAGATAAATTAATACTTCGGCTTCGATCCGCGCCGGCGTTGAATAGCTTGTGCATGTCGAAGCGGGAATTAGCGACTCGTTCGTTCGATACGGTTCTGCGGATCTTCTCCGGATGTTTATTTTGTAAGATAAATTAGGAATACCCAATGAAAAATGACTTGATCCAAAAAGTTGATTTTGGCAACACCGGTTTACGGGTCTCGCGATTGGCATTCGGTACTGGCACTACGGGTTGGAATGGCCGTTCAGATCAATCGGACTTGGGGATCCCCGTTGTGGTGGAATTATTGCTTAAAGGATATGATCTTGGCGTAACATTTTGGGATACGGCCGATGCTTATGGTACGCATCCTCATTTGGCGCGAGCATTGCAGCGGGTGCCGCGTGAAAATATAACCTTGCTAACGAAAAGCCTGGCCACTTCTGCGGATCAAATGACCACGGATATTGAGCGCTTCCTAAAAGAGTTGGGCACAGAATATATCGATGTTGTTTTATTGCACGCCCTCACCCAGCCCAATTGGCCCGTCAAGAATCGGGGTGCAATGCAGGCGCTCTCAAAGGCCCAGGAGCAGGGCAAAGTCCGTGCCGTAGGTGTTTCGGTACATAGTTTGAGCGCGCTGAAAGCCGCTGTCCAATCGGATTGGGCTGAAGTCGTAATGGTGCGGATCAATTATGCCGGGACTAATATGGACGCGGATCCAGAGCAGGTTGTTCCCCTGATATTAAAATTACACCAGGATGGAAAAGCAGTTTTAGGGATGAAGGTGGTGGGTAATGGCCGGTTAGCTCAAGATGTGCGCGGGGCCCTTAAATTTATTTTTGGGTTAGAAACTGTGCCCTCGTTTTCATTGGGAATGGTATCGCCGGCTGAGCTGATTGAAAATGTCCGTTTGGTGGGAGAATTAGACCCCAAAAATCGTTGAAAGCTGGTATAAAAAAAAGACACCCGTTTCGTTGGATGTCTTTTGGCTTTATGTACAAAAACCTGAATTAATCGGTTTCCGGTACTTCATCCGTTTCAGGTTTGCTGGAATTCACTATCCGTTCAACGAGCGCGGCGTAATCTATGGCACCATTGCTGCGCGGGGCATACTCAAAAATGGTTTTCTGATGGGCTGGCGCTTCAGCTACTTTAACATTAGAGCGGATTGGTGTTCCCATTTCATTTGGGAACCTGGTCTTTAAATTCTCATAAATACTGCGGTCTTTGCGGTAATGGCCAAAATATTGGGTGGGCAAAATGGTGGATAACCGGACATTGTGGTTGGGAACCTGACTGATGGCCTTCAGTGTCGAGATGACTTGGCGCGTGCCGATCAGCGAGAGATGGTTCATCCGAACCGGAACGATGATCTCTTCGACATAGAGCAAACCACTCTCATTCAACAAGTTTACCGAGGGCGAGAAATCGACAATGATAAAATCATAATTATCATCCAGGTTGCGCATTTGATCTGGGAAAACTTGTCGGGCATGGCGGCGTTTACCCATTCGCCATAACTCCCCCTCAACTTTTAATAGTTTGCGATCACTAGGGATGATATCGAGATTTTTCCGAGCATTTTGGATACACATGGACGGTTCGGCATCTCCTAATAAAAGTTCTGCCAGTGTAGCCTGGAATTTGACTCCCAAATAGGTTGCCAGATTTCCCTGAGCGTCCAGATCAACCATTAAAACCTTGGCACCTTGCAACGCCAGTCCCGCGCCTAAACTGACCACTGTTGTTGTTTTTCCAGTGCCACCTTTATAATTCAGTACGCCGATTATTCTGTTCATTTGTGTCCCTTTAAAGCCCAAATTTTTCAACTCTGTAGTACTTGAGTATGGTTTGCTTTTATTTTACACTAGTTTTAGAATTTTTGATCCCATATTGTCATAAGTGTGTGGTGGTTGGTCGTTTACAATTAAATCCGGTGGTTTTACTGTCAACCTGAGCAGATTTCGGTTTGGCCTTTGATTCAATTTCAAGATTTTTTCGAAAAATGTAACGGGTACGAACACCTCGAACATTTTTTTCCGCAGAGCCTCGCAGGCGGGCAAAAACCGCCCGGGCGTTGAGTTTTTTCAGGAATAGTGCTTGAATCTCTGCAATTGAAGAAAATTGAATGGCGATAATTTATAACCAGGTGATACCATGGTTCGCAAAGAAGCTGTTTTATACGAAAAGCTAGATCAGAACCGCGTAAAATGTAACCTTTGTGCCCACCGTTGCACCATCGCGGCTGGGAAGTTGGGGGTCTGTAATGTTCGTCAAAATTTTGACGGTGAATTACAGACCTTGGTTTATGGCCAGGCCATCAGTCAAAACATTGATCCGATTGAGAAAAAACCCCTGTACCATTTTTATCCAGGCTCAACCGCATACTCGATCGCAACCCCGGGGTGTAATTTTCGCTGCCAATGGTGTCAAAATTGGCAGATTGCTCACATGCCCCGTGAACGGGGTATTGTTCAGGGCTATGATGTATCCCCAGATGAGATCATTGCGGATGTTATTCGTTCCCAAAGTAAAAGCCTCGCTTACACTTATACCGAACCGACCATTTACTTTGAATACACCTATGATATTGCCAAATTAGCCTCTGCGGCTGATATTGCCAATATTTATGTAACCAATGGGTATATGACTTCTGAAATGTTGGACTGGATGTATCCATATCTAAATGCGGCCAATGTCGATTTGAAAGCATTTCAGGAGCGAACTTATAAACGATATGTCGGTTCAGGTTTGCAGCCGGTATTAGACAGCCTGATTAAAATGCGCGCCCAGAATATTTGGGTAGAAGTCACAACCCTAGTGATTCCGGGTATCAATGATGATCCTGGTGAATTACGTCAGATTGCAAATTTCATCTCGCAAGAACTTGGGCCGGAAGTTCCCTGGCATATCAGCCGGTTCTTCCCCCATTATAAAATGAGCAATATTCCTCCTACCTCCATCAAAACTTTGGATGAGGCTGTTATCATCGGTCGGGAGGCTGGATTGCAGTATGTTTATCTCGGAAACGTGGGCGGGGAAACGAATACGGTCTGCCATCAATGTGGAGAAACGCTAATTGCCCGGCGGGGGTATTGGGTGAGTACGGCCCAATTATCGAATGGCACCTGTGCTCGTTGTGGAACTCCCGCTGCTGGGGTGTGGTGATTCAAAAGGCCCGGTCTTCTTCTGAAAAAGATCGGGCCTTTTGACTTTAGACCTCTCCAATAGGATTATTTTGTCGGGTTCGAAGAATACCGGTTGCCAACCATAATTGGAGGGTAATGATGATGGCCGATGTCAGGCACCAGGCACAGGTAGCCCCTATGACGAAGGGTTCTAGGAATGTCAAGTATATCGAGAATAAAACCCCAAAGAAGGCCATCCCCCACATTAATTGCCGGGCCAGCAATTGATATTTGAAAGGACCGTATTGCTCTAATATCCAGGCGATCAGAATACCGAAATACCCCCCCAGACCTAACAATCCCACGGGTAAAATTCCAAATAACCGAGCATACGAACTTTGCTGGACCGTGTTGCAATCGCCAATCGGTCCGCACACTGCTTCAGACAGGGTCATTTCAACATAGGTCAGGTAACCGGCGACGCCAAGACCAATTATGGACAGCACTGGAATCACCCAATCCGAAATATTAACCGTTTTTTGTCTCGGTTTAGAGATATTGATCCAGGCCATGACCGCGCTGATCACCATTCCGATGAGAACGACCACTGCTAAACTATTCCCAACCAGATCGCGTTGAAAACGATCGATCAGGCTTAAATTTGTAGAAACTTCCGATGATACTAAAACTGGTTGTTTGGTAGGGTTATTACGCTGCTCTGCTGTTTGCGCCAAAATGTCATCCATCCCGGGAATGTTGGGCCAATCGATACCGCCACTAGCTAGCCCATTTTGTATGATCCCTGGATATTCACCCGGGATTTCACCACCGCCCAATAAGTGGGTTTCTCCGATCACCATAGCCGGAACGCCTAACCGGTCATCAGGGAGTTGCCAGGCCTCGATAAATTCTTGATAGCGAGCCTGCCCTTCGGGGGTCGCGACATTTACACCAATAATTTGAATTTGGTTACCATATTGAGCTTTGATCTCTGGTAAAACATTGTTCAACACTTCGTGACAATGGGGACAGGTTGGTGAGAAAAAATAGACCGCTTTCACAACGGCTTCATCGGCCTGAGCTGCCAACGGTGGGAAAACAACCGAGGCTAAAATGAATAATAGTGCAATGATGAGTGAGAACTTTGACTTCATAAAAACTCCAAGTGGGATTTTATTGCGTAACATGCT
>CAYVQU010000297.1:0-4432 GCA_964453155.1 uncultured Anaerolineales bacterium
ACTCCCCACTCCCCACTACCCACTCCCCACTCCCCAAATGTTATAATCTACCCCGCTATGTCTGAACTCAGCACCCATCTCCAGGGCATCCTAAAAACCATCCCGACCAAACCCGGCTGCTACCTCATGAAGGATGAGAATGGCAAGGTAATTTACGTCGGCAAGGCCATCAATCTTCGGAATCGGGTGCGCTCGTACTTCCACGCCAACCAGGAACATCCCCGGACCATTCAGTTGGTCAAGCGGATCGTGGACATCGAGTGGATCGTGGTCGGTTCGGAGCTGGAAGCCTTGATTTTGGAGATGAACCTGATCAAAAAACACCGGCCGCGTTACAACGTCCGAATGAAGGATGACAAGCGCTACCCGTACATCAAGGTTCATTGGGCTGTCGATTATCCCAAAGTCACGGTGACCCGCCACATGGTCGAAGATGGCTCCCGCTACTTCGGGCCCTACACCAGCGTCTGGGCCGTACATCAAACCCTGGATGTCCTGCGGCGAATTTTCCCCTACCTGACGTGCGACCGTGAGATCACCGGTAAAGATACGCGCGCCTGTCTGTATTACGATATCAAGTTGTGTACCGGACCTTGCATCGGGGCCGTCTCCAAAGATGAATATCGTCAAATGCTCACCGATCTCCAGGCGTTTCTTAACGGGCGGACCGATTCCATCGTTAAGCGAATTCAGGTCGACATGTTGGCCGCCTCCGAAGAGTTAAAATTTGAGCGCGCCGCAGCCCTGCGAGACCAACTTAAGGCTATCGAAACCGTCATTGCCCGCCAAAAGGTCGTCTTCCCTGCGGATTATGTTGACTCGGACGTGATCGCCATGGCCCGCTCCGACCGGGAGGCCTGCATGCAGGTCTTTTTCATTCGGGGGGGCAAATTAATTGGCCGGGAATACTTCCTGATGGAGGGCACCGATGACACCCCCGACCCGGATGTGTTATCTGAATTTATCAAGCAATTTTACGACCAGGCCCCCAACATCCCCGGCCAGGTGATGCTGCCGCATGAAGTCGAAGAGACCAAGATCATCGAAGAGTGGCTCAATACCAAGCGCGGCGGTAAGAAGACTAAGATGCTGATCCCCAAGCGGGGGCAGAAACGCGATCTGGTCAAAATGGCGGCCGAAAACGCGGCTGATACCCTCAGTTCGCTCCAGGCCCAATGGGAGGCCGATACGCTTCGCCAGGAGAAAGCCCTGGCCGAACTCCACGAAAAGCTGGATCTCCCCCAGCCGCCCAACCGGATCGAATGTTACGACATCTCCAACACCCAGGGAACAGCGATCACGGCCAGCATGGTCGTTTTCGAGAAGGGGGTGCCCAAAAAAGCCCATTACCGGCGCTTCAATATCCGCACCGTGATTGGCCCCGACGATTTCGCCAGCATGGAGGAGGCTTTGCGCCGCCGGTTCAATCGCTGGCAGTCGGCCCAGGAGAAAGCTAAAGAACCCGGCAAAAAACCAGACCAATCTTTCGCGCTGCTGCCCGACCTGCTGATCGTCGATGGCGGCAAAGGTCAACTCAGCCGGGCCGTGAAAATTCTGGAGGATTTTGGACTCATCGATGAAGTCCCTGTGGTGGGGCTGGCCAAACGGGAAGAGGAGATTTTTATCCCCGGAAAAGCGCGTTCTGTCCTCTTGCCAAGAAAATCAGAAGGATTATACTTGGTCCAGCGCGTTCGAGACGAGGCCCACCGCTTCGCCATCACCGCGCACCGCAAGCGGCGTTCCAAACTTGGACTGGCTTCCCAGCTCGACGCCATCCCCGGAATCGGACCCACTCGCCGCAAAGCGCTGCTCAAGCATTTTGGTTCCATCAAAGCCATCCGAGCTGCGAGCGAAGAAGAACTGGCGGCGGCACCCAAAATGAACGCGAATTTGGCAGAGGCCGTCAAGGCGCATTTAGCATAATAAATTTGGATGATGGTTCTTACCAGAGTCATCATCCAGAAAATTTGTAAGGAGAAACACAATGCCTCAAAAGAAAAAGAAAAAACCACCCCAACAGAAAAAAGCAAAACCACGCGTCAACCGCAGTCAGCGGGTCATGGTGGTGATCGGAATTCTGATCGTCATCGCAATGGTTTTGCCGGGGCTGGCTTCTTTCCTGCAATAACCCCCCATTGCAGTACGCGGTTTCAAGCCGCTAACATAAACCGCGGAGCGCGCGGATTACGCAGAGAAAAAAGTTGATCTCTGTGATCTCGGCGTTTTCTGCGGTTTTCGCGTTAGATAGGTTTTGATCGGTCTGTGCCAGGTTTTGATAGTCTCGAAAATATATAAAACCCACAGATATTGCACAAAAAATCCGCGTTCATCTGCGCGTATCCGCGGTTAAAAAATAAACCAAGGAGAAGTAATGCTAAAAAATCCGAGTCGTGTTTTGTGGACCAGTTTAGTGGTCGCCTGGTTCTTTGATTTTTTGTTTTGGGATAAATCTCCGGGGATATCATTCGCGATTTTTGTGGGGATCGCCCTACTGGCAGGTTTGATCCTGGCCCGCGGGGAGAAAACCCCACTTGCCTGGAAATCAGGGTGGCTGCTGGTCCCGATTGTTTTCTTCGCCGTGGGGACCTTCCTGCGGCGCGAACCTTTCACTACATTTACGAATTATTTACTGGCACTGGTACTGATGGGCGTTTTTGCTCACACTTTCCGGGGCGGTCGCTGGCTGAACTATAGCTTGAGTGATTATGTTGCGGCCCTGTTTTATTTAGCGCTCAGCGCCCTGGCAAAACCCATTCAGGTACTCAATCAACGCAAAACCGAGTCCGAAGAAAGCGATGAGGAGGCCCCGGCTCCAACCCCACGGTGGAAGCGGTCGCTGCCGGTTATCCGAGGGATATTGATCGCCATCCCAGTTGTGGGGGTTTTCGCGGCCTTGTTAGCCTCCGCTGATCCGATCTTTGCCGAATATGTTGAGGATTTTGTCAAAATTTTTGATATCGAAAACCTGCCTGAATACATTTTCCGCGGCGTCTACATTGCCATTTTTGGCTATCTATTGACTGGGATTTACACCCATGCCTTCAGCCATGAAAAAGAACAAACCCTGATCGGAGAAGAAAAACCCTGGCTGCCCACCTTTCTGGGGTTCACTGAAGCGGCGATCGTTTTAGGCAGTGTGGACGCGCTCTTCCTGGTCTTTGTGGGCGTACAGTTCCGCTACTTCTTTGGGGGCCAAACCAACATCAAAATCAATGGCTACACCTATTCTGAATATGCGGTAAAAGGGTTCACTGAACTGGTTTGGGTGGCCGTTTTCAGCCTGATGTTATTTATCGGGTTGAGTTCAATCGCCAAACGAACAGAAAAATCCCACCGTCAAGTTTTCTCCGCTTTAGGGATCAGTTTGATGGCCTTAGTCAGCGTCATTTTGGTCTCCGCCTTCCGCCGGTTAGCCCTGTATGAACAGGCCTACGGGTTCACTCGCCTGCGGGCCTATTCCCACATTTTCATGATCTGGCTGGGATTACTCCTGGCAGCCGTTGTTATTCTGGAACTACTCCGGCGCCAACGGGCCTTTGCGCTGGCCATGCTGTTGGCCGCAATCGGATTTGTAATCACGCTCAATGTGATCAATATCGATGGGCTGATCGCGCGGCAAAATGTGGGCCGCGCCCTCGCCGGAGAAGAACTCGACACCTGGTATTTGCAATCGCTTTCCACCGATGTCACCGCAGCCCTGATCCAGGCCCAGCAAGACCCGCGCCTGACTGAAGCCGACCGCAACGACCTGGCCGCGATTTTAGCTTGCCAACTTATCCTGAAATCCACTGAAGCTGACAAATCCTGGCAGGCCTATCATTGGTCTGACGCCCGCGCCTGGAATTTACTACAGCAAAACAAAGCTAACTTCGCCAAAACCCAAGTCTATCAAAACGAATATGACTCCTGGTGGGTGCTGGTCAATGGGGAAGAACGGTCGTGTTATTACGATTGGTATGGGTTTGATTGATATGAAACGTGAATACGTGCTGCGTGAGTTATTTCAATCTCACTATTCACATATCACGGTGTATTTTATTGCAACTCTCCTGAAAGAATAAAATTTCAGGAGAGTTTTCATTTCTGACAAACAGGGACCTATTTCCATGCCAGGTGTCACGTTTCAGCCCTCCCGCTTCACGTTATAATCAGGGCACCTTTGACTTAGCAACCAAACTTGGAGTCCCCATGTCTACCGAAACCAAAATAAAATTTTATGGCACTACTTGGTGTCCAACCAGTCGCCGGGCCAAACGCCAGATCATCGAAAAAGGGATTGATTTCGAATGGATCAATATCGATGAAGACCAGGACGGCCGCGCTTACGTGATGGAAGTCAACAACGGTTACCGCAGTGTCCCCACCATCGTCTTCCCCGATGGCGATATCTTGGTCGAACCCTCGCGGATGAAATTAGAAGAGAAGTTAGTAA
>CAYVQU010000298.1:0-4423 GCA_964453155.1 uncultured Anaerolineales bacterium
TGCTCAGTTTGGACTGGTTTACCATGTTCACCCCTTATTGTGAATAGACTCTATTCTTTGACTTACTCGTTTCCAGGTGTCGGAGGGTTGTAAGGGAGGGAGATTTTTATGGGTCTCTTTGCTAAGTTGATAGGCCGTATTCTCGAATAAAATGCCGATGGGATGTTCTGTCTGATGGGTTGCGATTGGACGACCCATGTTGATGGCGCCAATAAAAATATCGGGCGCATGTGGGATGATGAGGCTGATTTTTCGTTTGAGCGCTTTTTCGATTTGTTTGTGGGCTAATCCCCGCCGTTTGAAAGTCCAGTTGAGGACCAGGCGAATTTTTTCAGATGGATAGCCAAGTTGTTTGTAGGTATTGAGGGCGGCGGCCGCAGCCCGGATGGCGGCCATTTCGGGCGACAGGACCAGCAGGATGCTATCTGCGATGTCGAGCATCGCGAGCGTTATTGGGTCAAAACTATGGGCGGCATCGATTATGGTGTAATCATATTGACCAGTAGCCCAACTAAGTACACTTTGGACTGCGTGCGGGGTGACTATTTCGGCATCAGCAGGGAAAGCCGGGGAGGCAATATAGTGCAAACCTGTTTCGTGTTTATTGATGATTGATTGGAGGACGATCTCATCGGGAGCCTCATCTTTAGGAATGTGTATGTCGGCCCATGTTCGTTTTGAAGAAGTGTTAAGAAACAGCGCAATTTGACCTGAGTTAAGCACGCCATCCACCAATAGTGTTGGTCGTTCCCAGAGGGCGTTTAAGCCTAAAGCCAAATTCATGGCGATGCTAGAACTCCCGATCCCACCGCGCAAACTGTGAACCGCGATGGTATAGTTTTCGATCTCTTCGGTTGAACTGATCAGTGTACGGGCAGTTTTGGCAACATCACCGCGTTGGACGAGTACTCGCACTCGAGCCTGTAGTTCTTCAGGATTGAACGGCTTACTAATATAATCATCTGCGCCTTTTTCGAAGGCATTGAGTTTGTCTTCTAACTCAGTATTGGCCGTCAAGATCATGATCGGGATATGGGCAAAATTTGTATCCCGGCGCAAGGTGCTTACAACTTCATACCCGTCGATATCGGGCATCTTTAAATCGGTGATGATGACATCGGGCTGCGTGGTCTGCGCGGCTTGAATGCCCTCGAGGCCGTTATTGGCAAAAACAAATTCATAATCTGGCAGTGCCAAAGCGCGTTGCGTGAGTTTGTGGTAAATGGGCTCGTCATCAATGACAAGAATTTTGACCATTGCTGATCTTCCTTAAATATCTGATTTAGTTAGTTGTTTTTGATAACTGCGGATCGCGTTGATCTCAAGTTTTAATTTGTCCAGGTAGGATTCTAGAATTGACATATCGCCTTCGGGGGCTTTGAATTCTAGCTGTTTGGCCAGTTCGGTTAGTTGATAGGCCTGGAAGTTGGAGGCCAATCCCTTGAGGTTATGAGCGATGCGGCCAAAATCTTCGCGGTTTGGTTTCTCCAACGATGCGAGTAAATCTTCGTGGATTTCCAATATACGTTCGGCAAATTCGGCAAACATTTCAAGGAAGAAATCTTTATCATCACCAAATAAGGGTAGTGCTTTGTGGATGTCTAGGGGGACGGGATGATCAGCCATGTCGATTACCTCCTGGAGTAAGGCTTCTTCAAGTGTTTCGGGGGTTCGGGTCCATTTTTCGATGGTTTCGAAGACTTCATCGGGTGAAATTGGTTTGGTGAGGTAGTCATCCATTCCAGCTTCCAGACAGCGTTCACGATCACCCTGGAGGGCGTGGGCTGTCATTGCAATAATGGGAATATGCATGCGGGGCGTTTCCCATGTCCGTATTTCTTGGGTGGCCGTTAGTCCGTCCATTTCTGGCATTTGGACATCCATTAAGACCAGATTATATTCACCACTTTTGACGGCCTCTACGGCTTGAAGTCCATTTTCAACTGTGTCGATGGGATAACCTTTTTTCGTGAGTAATTTTGCGACTAATTTGCGGTTGATTTCGTTATCTTCGGCCAATAAAATCCGTAAATCGTTGGATGATTGTTCTGAAATGGTGTGGCGGGTGATGAATGTGGGGGGCTCTGCCGGCGATTTTTCGCCATCCTGCCCCAATACCAGGGAAATGGCCTCCCGCAGCTGCGATTGTTTGACCGGTTTGAGTAAATATCCGGTACAGCCTTGATCTTTAAGGCGGACTGCATCGCCGCGTTTGCCCATTGAAGTTAAGATTAAAACTTTGACGTCACCGACGATATGATCGGCTTTGATGGCTGCCAGGGTTTCTTCGCCATCCATCTCGGGCATTTGCATATCCAGAAGGACAATTTCAAATGGATCGCCAACTTGAGCCGAAGCGCGTAAATTGGCGACAGCTTCTAAACCACTCGGTATCGCGGTTGCCCGGCCGCCGAAACTTTCTAGCATTTTGGTTAAAATAGTGCGGTTAGAGGCATTATCATCCACGATCAGCACATTTACGCCCTGCAGATCAATGGGGAAAGTTTTTATAAGTACCACATCATCGGACTGTTTATCAAACTGGACGGTAAAACTAAACGTACTGCCAACTCCCTCTTGACTGGTGACCCCGATATCGCCCCCCATCAGATCAACCAATTCTTTTGAGATCGCCAGACCTAACCCGGTCCCCCCATATTTCCGCGTCGTCGACCCATCAGCCTGTTGGAAACGGCCAAAAATCAGATTGGCCCGGTCTGTCGGAATCCCGATACCAGTATCGCTAACGGAAAATTTAATTTTGGCATGATCTTTGTCTTCCTCGACTAAATCCACTCTCGTGATCACCTCGCCATATTGGGTAAATTTGATGGCATTACCTATCAGGTTGATTAAAATTTGACGAATCCGGCCAGGGTCACCGCGCAGCATTGAGGGGACATTGTGGTAGACCAAGCAGGCCATTTCTAAGCCCTTGTCTTCTGCTTTTTGGGCTAGCGATTGGACCACTCCTTCTACAGTTGGGCGCAAATCGAAATCGATGGTTTCTAAATCGAGTTGTCCGGCTTCGATCTTGGAAAAGTCGAGAATATCGTTGAGCAAAACCAGTAGCGCATCGGCACTGTCGCGGGCTGTTTGCAAGAAATCTTGCTGCTCTTCATCCATTTGGGTGTCCATGAGCAATTCGATCATACCGATGACGCCATTCATTGGGGTTCGGATTTCGTGACTCATGTTGGCCAGGAATTCGCTTTTGGCTTTATCGGCTTGTTCAGCTTGCTCTCGGGCAGCAACTAGATCGGTGATGTCATGATACATACCGAACGCCCCCTGTAATTCATCATTGATGATAATAGGTGCGCCGAAAATTTCCACCTCTACCAATTCCCCATTACTCCGTTTTCGTTGCCCAAAGCTATGGACGAATTTGCCTTGAAGGATATCTTGGGTGTTGGTCACCGCAGTGACACGTTCATCATCAGAGACGATCAACTCATCGAGGTTTTTGCAAATAATATCCGTTTCTCGATAACCATACAGACTTTCGAAGGCCGGGTTGCATGAGAGAATATTTTGCTCTAGGTCTAAAACGACTATGGCGACTGGACTGGTGTTGATGAGGGTCTCGAAATACTGCTTCTGCCGTTGAACTTCTTGCTCAGCTTCCCATTTTTCGGTCGTATCTTGGATGATGTTGACGGTGCCATGGGGTTGGTTATTGAGCGTGATTGGATATTGCGAAAACGTAAACCAACCATCCAGTCCCTTGATCCGGACTGGCAAGCTTAACAATGGCTGGGTTTTCTCATTTGTGGGTTGAAATTCTAGCGTTATTACCTGGTTGAAAGACTGCCCAATAATATCGTCAAACCCAATCCCTAGAAATTTGAGTGTAGCCCGATTGCAGCGCGTAATTACCCCCTGTGTATCGGTATTGATGATCATATCGGGGACCGAGTCGAAGGTGGCTTCCCACTCTCGTTTGCCTCGGATCAAAATTTTCTCGAGATCTTTACGGCGTTCGTTTTCGATTTGGAGTTCTTTTTGTTTGGAAATTGTTTCCAATGTGCTGGCAGCCACCCGACTCTCTAATTCAGTATTGAGGGTCCTTAAATTGTCTTGGCGCTTACCAATTTGAAAAGATAGTCCGCAAATTACGATCAGTGTGAGAATCGCCCGAATCCAGTGAAAAGGTTGAGACACGAGGGTTTCCAGAATCGTTGGGAGGGCGAAGGTGGTATTTTGGCGCGTAACGATGTCTAACGTTATTCCCAGAAAGATAATAAAAATTCCCGCGAAAAAACCAATGACGGTATATCTGGTTGCGAAACTAGAAAACTCCTTTTCGCCTTTCATGAACTAGCTCCCAGTCGAATCATTTAAAACCATTTGACAGCTTTGATAATAATTTCTCTACCCTACATCTAGGATGCAAATGATCAGTCATGGTGTAGACTCTTGT
>CAYVQU010000299.1:0-4400 GCA_964453155.1 uncultured Anaerolineales bacterium
AAGGCAGTGTGCTTACCAAGTTCAACAGTTGCTCGTTTTAAAATGGACAACAAAAGCGAAGTCTTTCCGGTTCCTGGACGTCCCGCCAGAACGATAAAATCAGATTTTCGAAGACTCCCCAAAATCTGATCGACATCGATTAAACCGGTGGGAATGCCAACGATCTGATTGCCAGGAGTAGACACTTCATCATATACTTCAGAAGCCACCTGACCAACGGGAATCAATGCTCGATCCGATGGCTGTTGCACCATTTCAAATATTGCACTTTCAGCTTCACCAATTGAGCTTTCAAGTGAGTCATTAGTTTGATACGCGGATCGTGCGATCAGATTAGCTACATCGAGCATCTGCCTCCGTACGGCCATTTCATGTACGATATGACCATATGATTCGGCATGCAGGGATGAAGGCACCGTGTTGACCAGAGAGGTTAGATAGGCCGGGCCACCCACTTCCATAAGATGTCCAGATCGTTCCAAAGCATCTGTGAGTGTAAGAATATCCACTGGGGATCGCTGTTCGTGCAGCCTGGCCATCGCGTCCCAAATCCAACGGTGACGGTGGATATAAAAATCATTTACACCCAAAAAGCTGGCTACATTGTGATAGGCATCCGGATAAATCAGGATTGCACCCAACAAACCTTCTTCAGCCTCTCGGTTGTGGGGAACGACCAAGCCATTTGGTCCCGATGAATTTTCAAAGTTAGGGGTTTGGATCATGGATTATTCGAAAATGAATAGGTTTTGATTATCGATCTTTCCAAAAGCCAGGCTGCGCGTCAGGATGATGTGGCGAAGCGGCAAGCATTGCTGATCATTGCTGATACCGACAAAACGATCTCGCAAATCGGGGTACTCCTGATCAACAAGCAGAAAAATATCTTGAGCCATTTGGCTGGCCATTTCTGGGTGAGTGATTTCAAACGCGCAAACGATATCGATCATCAAAACCAGGGATTGTATTGGGCTGCTGCTAGAAATTGTTTTATTGATCTGCTGACTGATGATCTGACTGATATTACAAGGCAATGATGGGGAGTCTGCTTCCAAACAGCAATGAGTCATTACAGGTGCATATACTTGTCGAACAAGAGTTTGCCTTGTCTGTCGGGCCACTTCCAGACCAAAGATTGACGATGGGATAAGGGATTGCATAAAGCCATTTATTGTTCAGTTGAAGATCATTTCAAAGAAGTTTCTGTTCGAAAATCAGTCGTTGATTGCCCCATCAAATTTTCATCACAGGGAATAAGGTTCAATTCCTGCAATTTCTGGTGAATCATCAATGCAACTTGTGCAGTTACTGTGCGATACTCACGTTCAGCCAATTGCTGCAAAATGCTGTGTTCATTTTCATCAAAATGAATGACGACTTTCGCCATAAGGTCTCCTTGAAAATCATTGAGTTTTGATGAAGTTGTTGTAGCACACGAGATTCCAAAATTCTTCCAAATTTTCTACAAACTTTCAAATCCCCCAGAAATTCGGCTTTCCTCGTGAAACTGGCATCACTTGGTGAAAAAGGAAAGTCCTCCCGAATGAGACACTCGAGAGTGCATGGTTTTAGTTGATTAAATTACTTCCTACGAATCGCTAGAATTTTTTTCCTTTTCGTCTTTCTTCAGAAATTTGTAATACTTTTCTCGATAGTTATAGAATGAAGAAGTGGGCATAACGGGTTTACCACCAACAAGTCCAAATTCTCTGCCCAAGAACTCATCCAAAGTCATTGTGTTGAAATAACGCTTCCTATTGTCCCATTTCTGAATAGCGCGGATGATCTTTCTGGTTTTCTCATCAAGCTCCATCATGGGAGGCTCTGCCATTGTGGGCGTAAAGATTTCATGCTCACTATGGTTAGATTGCTGCCACTGTTGCCCCAAATATTGTTCAATCCGATAGCCGCGTGGAAGAACATCCTTTCTTAAATTCTTCATCTGCTGGATTGAATGAAACCAGCGAAGGCTGGCAATGATTTGAGTAACCAGGATAGTAACTTGAAGCGCTAGCAATAACCTTACCGTCCAAACAATATCTTGGAGTATTGGAAGGTTGCTGGTCAATAGTATTATGGAAAGAATCATGTTAATGACCAATCCACTGAGGATTATCTTTTTCGAAACATTACGTTTATGGAGTGCCATATTGTTATCACCTTATTAAAAGTTAGGTGCACTCCCGAGTGCCGGGGCGAATTTTATATCAAAATTCACACCAGCTAAAATTTAAACCTTTTTTGGCAAAAACTATGGGTTCGTAATAGAGATAGAACTACAAATCGTTAGTTGCAATACCCCCATTGGTGCGGACCTGCCCACATGATCACTTGGAATTTCCGAATCATATTCACAGTTTTTTGAGTGTGTGTCCTACCAATCGTCCTTTGTTTTTTGTCGTCCAGAAATTACTTCAGTCTACAGATCAAAATATAGTTTGCACAAATCCGCAATACGATTGCATATTTACACAAATACAGTAAAAACTTTCGTTTACACCAAAATCACAACAGCATGGTAGCCAGGATCCAAAATATTTTGAACTCTTGCATTGAATAGTAATCTGTAGAATTTCTGGATAGATTTTGGAATCCCGTATGATAGAAATGGAGGATGAACGTATTCCTGGTTTTCAATAGTTGCCTATACTATCGAAATAGGGACGTAAATATAAAATTCGACGGGCATCATTGGTACAGTATAGACATCATTTCGACACCATACAAAATATCTATGAGGAGATCACCATGCATAACCCACAAAACATTTCAAATGCAAAATTGCTCAAAGCTATTGAGGTGGCTGAAATACTCAACATCAGCAAGTCAATGGCTTATCGTCTAATGCAGCAAAAACAAATTCCAACCGTCCGAATTGGAAAGGCTGTGCGAGTGAGCGCGAAAAGCCTATCAGCCTTTATTGAACAAAATACAATCCCTATATCTGAATGATATAACCAGAACATATTTTCTTATTTTCAGCATCCCATGATACAATTTATTTACTCAGACTACGGCACCTTAACATCTGAATGGATAGATTGTTCGGAGCCGTTTTTCCTTGAAACTCTCGAAAGAAAGGAGTAAAGGAAATGGCTAAAAAACGTGGGAATAATGAAGGCACGATACATCGTCGGAAGAGTGGTTCCTGGCGGGCGCAAGTTACACTAGATGGACATAGACTCGGCTTCACAGCAGATACTCGCAAAGAGTGTCAGGATTGGATTCGAGAAACCCTAGGAAAGATTGATGATGGTCTTACATTCGCCAACACGAAACTTTTTGCCAAGGATTTTCTAAACGACTGGCTTACCAGTAAGAAAGCATCCATACGCCCCACCACATATACCCATTACGAATTGTTGATCCGAAAACATGCGGTCCCCCATATTGGGAATATCAAGCTCAAAGATTTAAGACCTCAACACATTCAGCGTCTTTACAATCTACTTCCTGCCAAAGGAGTTGGGATTCCCACCATTGAGAAATTGCACACAGCCCTACATAGCGCTTTTTCTTACGCTGCCAAAACAGGTATCATCACACGCAATCCAGCCAATGCGACCATACCACCATCCGCACCGCCTAAGGAGATGCAAATTCTCACAGAAAACCAGGTCAGTCAAATGTTCATCACAGCAAAGGGACACCGCTGGGAAGCACTCTACTATTTAGCAGTGACTTCAGGGATGCGGCAAATGGAACTTTTGGGATTGAAATGGACTGATTTAGACTGGATGAGGCGTACGATCAAAATCGAACGCCAGCTTGTCAGACCAAATGCTGAAAATAGAGTTGAATTTACCTCACCTAAAACCAAATTTGGCAGGCGGACTATTGATTTAGGGTCGAATTCTATGGAAATGCTTCGAAAGCATTATGATCGTCAATTAGGAGAACATAAAAAGGCTGGTGAAAAGTGGAAAGAATACGGTTTGATCTTCACCAATTCGTTTGGTGGTCCGATCCACTACAGAAACCTGCTTCGGAATTACAAAGCGTTACTACGTGATGCAGGGCTTCCTAAAATCCGCTTCCACGATCTACGTCACACAGCAGCTTCATTAATGTTGAACCACAATGTACCGGTTATCGTAGTGTCGCGCAGATTGGGACATGCCCGTCCGTCGATTACTTTAGATATTTACGGGCACCTGATTCCATCGATGCAGACTGCAGCAGCGCAACTCATTGATGAGCTTGTAACCCCAATAGAGCTTCAAAACGTTGCACCGGGTTGCACCCGGTTGCACCCGGTTGCACCGGAGCGGGGTTAGACTAAGTTATCACAGTCGATCACACCCCTGTATGTGGGTTCTTAAAACCAAAAACCCCCACGGGTGGGGGTTTTTGAGTGGGCGCAATTGGACTCGAACCAACGACCTCTTCCTTGTAAGGGA
>CAYVQU010000300.1:0-4388 GCA_964453155.1 uncultured Anaerolineales bacterium
GGTGCCACCGTGTCGTTGCAACCGACACACCATGTCGGTTCAACTGACACAAATAGTAGATTAGAAGATAGAGGAGGGGAGGAGGTTTTTAACGCCACTGGCGAAAAAATCGACTGCCACACTGTTTTTGCAGCGTTTGCCAAACTACTGGGCCGGGAATACCAACCCAATGCCAAAGACCTGGAGACCCTGCAGGCGTTAGCATCCGAAGGGTACACCACCACCGATATCCTTATTGTCATGCAGCGCGTGGCAAATAATCTGGGCGGCAGTCTGAGTGTAGCCCGTACTTTTGGCTATCTGCTGCCAGAAATTCGGCGGCAGCCCCCACACACATCAACAGATCAATTTGATCCAGACCCAACCGGTTCAGATGGTTCAGCTTCGGGTTCCATCCCCGATACAGATTCCGCCTCTGAAGAGCGTTCCGCCGCTCATGCTGACCCATCCCAGACTTCAGAGATTCCGCTCCCTGAAGAAGTGCGAACCGCCTTTCTGCAGGTGGTTGGCCGGGTTCCTTCCCCAGTCGAGGCTCAACGGTTGGCCTGGTTGCAGGCTGAACTGAATGAGTACCGTCCGGATTCCGCTCCGGATGCTTGGGATCGGATCGTCGAAGCGCTGAAATTTCATCTCAACCCCCAGGCCAATCAGCCGGTGGCCTACCTGCGCAAGGTCTTGACCAAGACAGAGAAAAACACACAAACTGAAAAGGCAAGTAAAGCCCGGTTGTCTGATTCCCAGGGCAAATCCATGATTGTCATTCCCCAGGAGAATCTGCCCCAAGTCGCAGGACGCAAACCTTTGGTTCCCTCTAACCACGATGACCATTACCCGGTTATCCAGGTAGGCGGGTTGGCCCTCACGCGGCCCAAAGAACGCGCCAGCAATTACGTCATCCCGGCTGAAGAAAACCTACGAAATCTCTACGATTTCGCCGCCTGGTTATCAGACCAGGAAGACCAAGGCCTGACACAGACATAAAAACGGAGAAAACTATGGCATCCACCCAAACCTTCATGGCGCTCTACAGCGCCTTAGTTGCCGCCTACCCCAGTACCATCGCCACCGCGCTTACGCCCCAGGTGTTTTTCGCCTCCTTGGCAGATATTCCTGACGAGGACCTAGCTAAAGCCGTGGCCGAATGGCTGGCCCACGGCAAACGGTTTCCCTTCATCGCCGATTTGCGCGAACTGGCTCTGGCCGACCGCTATCCCCTGGCAGCCGAGGCTTGGCGGGAGGTCAAAGCTGCCTTTCAAACCCATGGCCGGCATGAGCAGCCAGAATTCAGCCATCCCCTGATTGCCGCGACCGTGGCCGACCTGGGCTGGGAAGGAATGTGTGCCAGTAAGGTCGAAGACGAACCCATCCTCCGGGCCCAATTCAGCCGGGCTTATCAGGACCGGATTGCCCGAGAGACCTTTGACCGGACTTCACTGGCGCAGGCCCTCCAACGTCTTCACAGCGATGGCCAGGCACCTACCTTGCCCGACCCTGAATCTGAGACGCAAACATGACCCAAATTCAAAGACTGACCACCCCCTGGCAGCGAGCCAGGGGTGCTATGTTTCGTGAGCGGTTGGGAGAAACCGTGCTGGCCTTTGTTTACCCCCACCCGGCCCCGCGCAAATTCCACACCTTTTTTTGTCCACCCCTGCACATCCAGGCCTTCGACCATGATGGACACGTCATCTTCGCCAAGGTGGTGAGAACCGGTGGTTTTGTCTCACTACCAGCCACCTGTCTGGTGGTTGAATCTGATCCCGAAATCGATCTTCCGCTGGCTGAATTGAGCGAGATAGCGCGTTCCACAAGCAAACTTGCACCCCAAACCTGGTCAGGAACCTGGGACCGGGATGCCTCCCTCGATCGGTTACTTTTTATCCTGCTGGCGACTGCGGTGATGGACTTGCGCCGCTTGAAGGACTTCATTCCTGGAAAGCTGACGCTAGAAGGTATCCGACAGCAGTTTGATGTCCTGGAGCGAGGGCAGCTGACCAATTCCGCCGCCTATATCGCCAGCTATGAAGGTTGCTATTCCATCCCCAGGGGCGCGATAAGCCTGTCCAAAGATTTGCTGGAAACGGAGAAACCTTTTCTGGCTGAGCTGCATGCGGCATCGGTTGCTGGACATCCGTGGCAAGGTGAAATCCCAGGTTCTTGTGCGCGCTGCGACAAGAACTGCACCTGGCGACAGGTGATTGAGATTCCAAAAAGGTGCCCCAAAGAAAGCCGTTGGCGCTATGGCCGGCCGGAGAATCATATCCCGCTGTGTCGAAAGTGCATTGGGATCATGCACTGGCGGACAAACCCTGACTTGCGGGCTTCACTGGCAAAACTCTTGTGGTGGGAACGGTTCGAAGCCTTCCAACAATGGCATGAAGCCTATATGAACAAGACTTTACCAGTAGGGTGGGATCGATTGCAATATCCATTATGGCCACCTGAATATGGAGGCAAAACTTGGGAAGCCGGTAGTGGCGCAGCGGATCATTCTACCCCAATGGCGCCGTCTGAAGAACAACAGCGGATATTATGCTGGAGAGTGGGACAATTGTTCCCAATCGGGCAAGGGCGCAAGCCAAAGTATCAGAAAGTAGTACGTCCATGAAATTAGGTATTATGATCGATTGATACGTGATTCTATTCTTGGATTGCCTGTGGCAATCGATTATCAACCAGTTATCAAATGATCGGACTGGCTTGACGGGTCTTTGGGAAACAGCTAAAATATTTCTTTATGTAAACAAAAATATTAACATAGAGAAATAAATTATGAGATTCAGAGATTTTCAAGATCATATCAAGGACTTACCCCTTTTTAATCTCAATGATATTCGAAAATTCGATCCAGGTTTCCATCGACAGCAACTCAGAGATTGGCTGAACCGCGGCTATATCCAAACTTTAGTTGGTGGTTTCTACTTATTGGCAGATATTCAAATGGATGAGAGTACCTTATTCATGCTGGCCAATCGGATTTACGAGCCATCTTACATTAGTCGAGAGTCGGCCCTGGCCTATTACCACATCATCCCCGAGTCAGTATTGGGTGTGACCAGTATCAGCGCTCGTAAAACAAAGCAATTTGATAGCCATTTGGGCCGATTTATGTACACTAGTATCAAGCCTGTATTGATGTTTGGTTACAGTGTGGTTACTCGGCAAAAGACAGTTAAATATAAAATGGCTAGTCTGGAGAAGGCAGTTTTGGATTATCTATATTGGAACACCCGGATAGATTCTTTGGACGATTTTGCTGGATTACGTTGGAACCAGCAGGAATTATCTATACTAGTGGATAACCTATTGTTTTTGAAGTACTTGAAGATATTTGATAATCAGGCCCTTGACCAAAGGGTAAGCCTGCTAATGGAGTATATCAATGCTTGATTTCCAACAAATCAAAGATCAGTATCCGGAAAGTCTGCAAAGATTCGAACGGGCGATCTTGCGAGAATATCTGCAATATAAGGTTCTCCAAGCCATATTCGATAGTCGCTATGCCGACAAACTGGTTTTCCTAGGTGGAACGGCCTTGCGGATGGTTTATGGGAATAATCGCTTTTCTGAAGACATTGATTTAGATAATTTTGGTTTGTCTTGGAAAGAGTTCGAAGCAGTGATCCAAAAAGTAAAGCGCTTCATGGAATTAGAAGGCTTCGAGGTAGAAATCAGGAATGTCGCCAAGGGTGCCTATCGCTGTTATCTCAGGTTCCCGGCCTTGTTGTATGAGCAAGGTTTATCTCCTTTTCAAGAAGAGAAAATTCTCATCCAGGTAGACACAGTATCCCAAGGATTTCTCTATCAACCTGAAACTATCCTGATCAACAAATTTGATGTTTTTACTGAAATAAGGGTAACCCCGCTGAGCATTCTCCTATCACAAAAAATCTATACAGCGGTCAACCGTACACGAGCTAAGGGGAGAGATTTCTATGATATCACTTACCTGTCAGGTAGAACAAAGCCAGATATGGGTTTTTTGAACCAGAAAATGGGTATCAAAACTTTAGTTGATTTGAAAACAGAGATATCTGCCAGGATTGCAGCGCTTGATTTCAAAGAGATTGCAGAGGATGTATCGCCATTTTTGATAAATCAGGCAGATATCCAACGGGTTGAGAAGTTCAGAGAATTTTGGAATCAAATGGAACTGGAATAAGCTGCTGTCTGTGCCTATGAAGATTCGACCTTTGTCAGTACAGCTGAAACTGGGATGCGCTGTTCACCTTTTTTGCAACCCAACTGCAATCTGGTGCTTAATTTCCACGAACACTTCCATCGAAGTTACCCCCAACAGCTTCGCAAGCTATCTGAAACCAAATCCGTTTGATCTCTTGAATAGGTATAAAAGTCGCTCCCCTGTTGGGGTGTGATTTTTATACCCC
>CAYVQU010000301.1:0-4369 GCA_964453155.1 uncultured Anaerolineales bacterium
TCACAGACCCAACGATGGCGAACTGCCGCTGCTAATTCTGCATAAACTCTAATATTGCAAAACTTTCATCATTTCTAAATGATTATGGAGAGCTTGTAGAGTTGTATAGATTTAAGGCGGAACTTTCGAGTCATGTTATGATCAATGAGAACGGGGAATATGAGAAAAATGATGATGGAAATCTGGTTGTTGAAAGTAAAATTTTTGAACCGCAAGAAAGGTTTGAATTAGCTATAAAAAACCTACAAGGGGTAGATATAGAAAGTGCGATATCACAAAAAATAGCTTCCATCCGGTTGAAGTCATCTGAAGCGCAAGATATTTCCCTAATCGTTGATCCTTCTGGTGAATTAAAGGAAATGTTATCTCAGTTATACTTAGATACAATTTACAGCATTGAAATCGTAATCAAATACAAAAATAAGGGCAAACCACACGACATATTTATGAAAATGGTGAATGCACTTAGCAAAGCTGACGAAACTCGTAGAGACATTCGAGCTAAATTGAAATAAAGAGAAAATATTTGGAAAAGTTTATCTCTATGAGAATTAAATGCGCCTAACCCAAGTTGGAGCAGACCCGGCTTCGCCTGGGTGGTACGCGGCGCGAGTAGCTCAGCTAGAGATGTGAGTTAGGATGCATTGAAATCAAGAGCCGCCGGGTCTGCTCAACAAACCGTTAGTTCGCAGAAATTGAGGCGCAAGTATTCAAAGAATGACAAAAACTAAGGAAAAATCAGGCGAATAAATGGCAGAAAAATCAACAAATCGAAGTCGGTGGCCGTTGTATGGGTTGTTGGTTATTCAACTTCTCAACGGCATTGCCATAATGCCTGCTGGCAATTTCATCAGCATCTACCTTAATGAAGCAGTGGTATTATCCGTTCGCCAGGTTTCACAAGTAATTGCCGTTGGGCAAGTAATCGGAATGATAGCCTCACTTGTCGGGGGTAGCCTAAGTGATAGGTGGGGGCATAAGCGAGTTTTGACTCTGGGAATCGTTGCATCAGCGTTGAGCAGTTTGGTGTTTGTTTTTCAGATGCCATGGATTGTTGTGATTTTGTGGGGTCTGAGTGGTGTCGGCATCGGTTTCGCAACACTAAGCAGTCAAGGTTATCTAACATTGGCCGCTAGTGCGAATATGCTGGGCGTTTTTTCAGCCCTTTACAATTGGGGTTATACCGTTGGGGGTGCAATCGGCAATCCTTTAGCTGCTCTGTTGTTAGATCAAGGAGGTTTCAATTTGTTGGGGGTCAGTTTGATGGGGCTGGGGATTTTTACAACCGTTTTGGCATTATTTCTGCCAGGGCTCCGCCAAGCTGAAGTTACGCCTGATCCAAAGGCCAAAAGTGAAGGATATAAAACCTTACTACGTGGTCGAATTTTTATATTGGGTCTGCTCCGATTCCTTCCAACTTGTTATTATGGCGTTATGGTGTTGATGCCTCTGCTCATCAAACAGCAGGGTGGCAGCAATACGGCAGTCGCCGCTTATGCGGCAATGAGCGCAATAATTGCGTCAATAACCCAGTTGGTTGCAGGTCGAATTTCTGATCATTTGGGCGTAAGAGTCCCGACAACGGGAGCATTTATCGTTATATTGTTGGCGATTTTGGGCACAATCATTACTGCGCCGAAATCAGTATGGGGGTTGTACATTTTTGGTACGCTAGGAGTTAGTGCTGCTTGGGCGCTATCAACACTTTTACCAAGTATGGTTTCAGTTGCAGCAGATGCAGAAATTCATGGGCGCGTGTTTGGTATGCTACACTTGCTGTGGACGTTTGCCATGATGTTAGGCACGTTACTCGGCGGAGCATTATTGGAAATTGACATCCGATTACCGTTTATGATCGTTGGTGTTCTGAATATTTTTGCTCTTGGCCTGACAGTTCCATTCTTTAGGCTCAAAAGACAAACACAATTTGCTTGATAATATGAAAGTGGCCGAGATGCGAACTAACCCAAGTTGGAGCAGACCCGGCGGGGCCGGGGAGAAACGCGGCGTCAAAAGCCAAGTCTGGAACGGGTAAAAGTAGCATCAGGAGCAAAGTTCGCCGGGTCTGCTCAACAAATCGTTAGCAGGCACAAGTTGGTTGATCAATTATCGAAAGGTAGGCAAATTATGATTACAGAAGAAAAGCAATCGCTCAAAGCGAACATTTCTGATGGAAATTACAGATCGCTTGCTGACATTATTCTCGATGAATATATCGGACGTAAATCGAAAAGAGTCGAACGAAAATTACAACCAATACCTTATTGGGTGAATGGATTAATTCTTTCTTTTTTTGTCCTAATTATTGGGTTATTAGGATCATTGCTAGATGGAGGAGTATCACTGTTTTTTACACCAATAGTGATATGGTCAGTGTTATTTGGAGTTGGTTTTGGTTATTCAATGCTTCTCGGTTTCAGAGCTGAATTTCAATCGTTAGTTAGCACCCTAAATAATCATGTTATAGACGCGATAAATTCCACTCAGGACTTGAGAGACCTCAAAAAATGGTTGGAGACATCATTTGATGTCAAAATGCAGCTTAGGACCAGCATCATTTTAACACTTCTCCTGCTGATAGTTGAAGTTACTATGTTGGATGAAATCCTAGTCATAGCTTATCCAAAAATTAGCTATCTATTGATTAGTACGATTGTCTTTTTTCAAATCAGTTGGACTTCTTGGGGCATTATTCCAAATTCGATATTGATATACAAACTTGGGAGTTACAGTTACGAGATGTACATTGTTGATCCAAGCAGCTCTAGCGTGGTAAAAGGAATTGCCTCATATCTGTATGGTCAGTTGCTAATAAGAGGTGCTCTTGCGGCAGTGTTTACGTTTGGAGCAGCGATGTTTGGCTTCTTAAATAATCAAGGAATGATTATTGTTGTCTTGGTTCTGTGGTCAATTCTTTCAATTGTATTTATTAATGGTCAACAAACACTGAAGAGAATTATTCGAAAATCCAAAATGGAAACTCTCGAAGGAATTCAGAAAAAGATTCAGGAAAAAACAAAGGATGAACTTTCCAGTAAAGAAACTATGGATGCAATTAATCGGTTAGCCGATTTTCATGATCGCATAAGAGATGGTCGAAACTCTGCATTAAATTTTGAAGCCTCCATGAGATTTTTACAATCGCTTTTGCTTCCATTAGTTGCTTCTTTATTGGGAAACATTGAACAAGTTTTGAACATATTGAAAGGGTTGTTGTCGCTCTTGCCGTGAGCCTGCTAACCCAAGTTGGAGCAGACCCGGCTCCGCCTGGGGGGTACGCGGCGCGAGTAGCTCAGCCAGGAGCGATGTGTTAGGATGCTCTGTAGGCAGAGTCGCCGGGTCTGCTCAACAAACCGTTGTGCGGCGAAAAATATTCAATCCAAAGTCATGGAAAAGAAAATCAAAAAAGCAAATCCAGAAAGCGTAAAGAAAGAATACCCAATAACTGATTTGGTTGAGAATTGGTTTTTTTGCATCAAAGAGATTTCAACGAATTACTATTGCATTGAAGGTATCGATTTGTATGGCAGAAAAATCGCTAGAATGGGATCAGAAGTAGAATTAGACAATTTGCAAAAACAATGCATTGAAGATGCAAAAAGTATTTCCGATCAAATTTGAATTTTCTAACTTGAGCAAAGCAACATGAACCGAACTTACCCAAAAAGAATTAAAAAGATGCTTCGAGAGTATGCTGGCGAAGCATATGAGTTGGAACTTAATTCCGAGATGAAGAAATTGGCAGAAAGATTTACGGAATGGGAGCGCGGTGATATCAGCGCTGGTCAATTGAGCGAATTTATTCACAAGTTTTATCGGGGTCCGTCAAAGGATTTGTACAATAAGTATAATCAGGGTGATAATGCTCTCAATGTTGCCCATGCAGTAGTAACAGGATTGATAGATACTGACAAAATGCCAGAAGAATTATTAGAAGCGCTTGCGGGTCCAATTAGTTTTTATCAAAACATGGCAGAATATGACGAATAAACTACCCAAGAGATGAGAAAGCTGTATTTTCCTGAAAGTTGGTTTGTTTCAAGTTTCAGACACGCAGCATTGGCTAATGAGCATATCGAGAAGTTCTGAATTATGAGAGCCAAAGCTGCTTCATAAAAAATTTGTGAAAAAGCGCAAACCCGGTCATCGCATTTTTCGTGAGATATTGAGAATGTAGATCGAATTGAAAAAATGCGATCACCTTCATCTCAACTTTTGTAAAGCAAGACGCAAAAAATCTTGTGCAATGCTGTAAGGCAAAAGTTATAATTTTGAGCGTAGGCTATCGAGAAATCAACGGCCGCACAACCCTAGTTATTATGAAACAGCTAAAGATGGGTCCCGAATTGGAGTAAGCCGAAAGCCCAAT
>CAYVQU010000302.1:0-4334 GCA_964453155.1 uncultured Anaerolineales bacterium
CAACTTTACTACGAGAAGCCGTTTTTATCCGCCTTTTTGGCGAAGGTATTGATTAGTGAATGCGATTAAAATCCCGTCTTGGGCGGCATCCATCACGTTACGCAGGTCTCTTTCGTTCTTGAAGCGTTGTTCTTCAGCAGTTTTGCGAGCGGTGATATCTCTGAATATCCCTAAAACCGCAGGCTGCCCCTGCCAAACAATTCGGTTACCCGTTACTTCGGTCGGAATGGGTTCGCCTTCTTTTGTCACCAGGGTGATTTCGTACTGGGAGACAACTTCTTCCCCGGCTAAGCGGTCTCGGAAGCGAGAGTATACAGTCTCATATTCGTCCGGGTGGACTAAATCTTGAATTTTTATCGCCAAGATTTCATCCTGACCATAACCGACCATATTCGCCATGCTCTGATTGGTATATACAAATTGGTTGTCTGTCGAAGCAATTATGATGCCATCATTGGTATTTTCGATAACATTTCGCAGGTTTTCTTCGCTGTTGCGGAGTTCTATTTCGGCGTGTTTTCGGTAGGTGATATCGCGCATGATACCTAAACTGGCGGCCTGGCCCTGCCATTGGACGGGCGCGCCGATGGCTTCAACAAGCATCACCTCCCCAGATTTCTTAACTAAATTTAGTTCAGCAAACGATTCCGCCGGTTCGCCCGCAGATCTTTTCTCCAGCCGATTGGACATTTTTGCCAGGTCAGCGGGATGAACCATATCGGTCATGCCGAGTTGCTGTAATTCTTCTCGTTCATAGCCGCTCATCTCCGCAAAGGCCTGGTTGACGTATAGATGTTTGCCAATTGAATCGACGATCACAATCCCATCTTGGGCATTTTCTACCACGGCTTTGAAATTGCCTTCGATTTCCATCAAGGCCAGCGTTGTTTCTCTCTGCAGGCTGATATCCTGGAATAAGGTCATCCCAACGGGTTCTCCGCGCCACAGCGTATGGGCGATCATCATATCAACCGGGATTTCCCGCCCATCCTGATGCCGGATGGAGGTCTCAATTCGGGCACTGATTGGTTGTTCCCGCTCGCGAGTTGCGTTCCAGGTTTGCATTTTTGCGTATTCGGAGGGCTGTGCTAAATCAATGATATGTTGCGCAGTTAACTCAGGGACAGAATAACCAGTAATTTCAGCCGCCTGGGGATTGGCGTAAATAATCTTATGATTTTGATCGGCCATCAGAATGCCGTAGGTTGCATGCTCGACCAAATCTTGGAAATTCTTTTCTCTAGCAAGGAGGGATTCTTCGGCCTTCATCCGGGCCGCGCGCTCCTCAGTTCGGCGGAGGATATCGGCAAATTTCAAGGTGATTTGGGTGCCCTCATCGAGAAAAGATGTCAGTTCATAGTTGGCCCCAATGGTCTCAGCCCGGTCCCGCATAACGGCCAATCCATAATGTTTTGGCCCGGTTTGATCCTGGGGCTGCTCGATATTGGCCGGGTCAAACCCTTTACCATCATCTCGAACTTGGATGGTGACGGTATCGGGCAGCAATTCGCCGCTGATATAGATATTGTGGGGATCGGCGTGCTGGAGAGCATTGTCGCAGGCTTGCTGGACGATGCGGTAGAGGTGGCCTTCGATGCTGGTCTCGTAGCGTTGGGCCGTTTCAGGAATATTGAAGTGAATGCCAATTTGATCCGCCCCACGCTCCCCTAATTCATCCACCAGGGTATCCAGCGCGGCCCATAAGCCATCGTCCAATCGGGCCGGGCGCAGGCCGCTGATCATTCGCCGGATGCGGGTCGTCAGGGCCGTATGTTCTTCCCTGTAATTGGGCGCGGCGGTTTCCAAATCGACAAACATGAGCAGGCTGGCCAGGCCGTTGAGGACCTCATCATGCAGGTCATGCGCGAGTTGTTTGCGTTCTTCTTCATGGCGGTCGAGATTGCCCTGGTAGATGGATTGTAAGCGCTCATTTTGCTGAATGTTATGGAGCGCGATGGCCGTCTGGTTGGCGATGGCCTGCAGCACTGCTACTTCGGCCTGCGAATAAACATCATCCGGGTCTTTGGTCCCCAACAGGAGGCGGCCGATCGTTCTCTCCTGAATGGTCAGGGGGAGATCGACCTGAACCCAGGAGGGGGGTGAATTTTCCAGCGCAAGGTTGACTTCATCTGCTGAAACGCCTAGTTTGAAGATGGGGGCCTCCGGTTCGTCTTTTTCGAGGGGTACCAGGGCGGCCTGGCGGATGAGCAGGCTGGGGAGAATTTCATCCTGGAGCAGCTGGGCCAGGTCGGTGCGGTTCAGGCGCGTGATGATCCGGTCGGCGTAGGTTGCGACCATACCGGCGGGGGGTAGTTTAATCCCCAAAATGCGGCGCTCGACAAAGCGGCGATAACCCGGAAAGCCATACACCGAGAGCAAGATGGCCGCGAAAATGGCGCCGATTCCGCCCATGATTTTGTAGATATCATTGCCGGCGTAATGAAATACGATGGCGGCACCCAGGGTTAATCCCGCCCCCACCAGGATCAAAAAGGTGAAGGACGCCAATATTCGATTGGCCCGTAACTGCAACTGCCCATCGACCGGGCCCGGCTGATAGGTGCTCGCGGCCAGGGCGGGGATGGCGAAGAAGGGCAGCAGGCTGAAGATGGCCAAAATCGCCAGGATGGGGATGATGGCCAGACCGATCCCCAGCGATGAATCTTGCCATGGGAATTGGGCGATAAAAACCGTCAGCCCAATGATCAGCAGGGTCGTAATGAGGATGGCAATGACATAATTGCGAATGAATTGGCGAATGCGGTCTTTCAGGGTTGGGAATTGAGCGCGAATACTGGTAATGAAATAGGCTCCGGGCAGGGCCGGAAAAGCGAGTAGTGTGCCGCCAGCCTGGGAAGCTGGCAAATTAATCCCTAAAAATTCGAATAGGCCGATCCCGATGGGTGGGATCAGAATGATCCCCACGGCCAGGATCAGCAGCCGGAGATTGGGGCGTTGTTCTGGTTGGAAAATGAAATGCAGACCTAGCAGCACCAAACTCCCGACCAGGCTGAGCAAAAATCCGGAAAAATAGGCCGAAAGCGGCAGTAAATTCAACCACTCGGCGGCGGCCAACAGCAACCCGGCGGCGTACAAAATGATCCAAACGATTTTGGGGAGCTGCCGTAGGGGTCTGGGAAAAACCCAATGGAAATGGAGATAAACGGGCACACAGAACCAGACCCCAGCCCGCAAGACAAACATGCTGTGCCAGACATGCCACCTTGATGGGCCACTCCCGGCCGCGAACCAGATGGCGGTCAGGAAATTGAAGGCGATCAACAATTTCCAGCGCAAATCTCGGGGGCGAATAAACAACAGCGCGGCCGTCCCCGCCAGCCAGAAAACGTAGGGTATCCACCATAGACCATTAATATCTTCAAGCAGTGCGGCCCGATTTTGGCCCACATATTCCCAATCGATGGATTTTACTTCGCCATCCCGTTCAAACACGATCGGAACCGCATCGCCCACCTGCACATTTTCAAACAGCACCAGTTTGGGGTCAGCGGCAAATTCGGCCATATCCATTGGGCCAACTTGTACCAATTGGTCACCAATCATGAGTTGGTTGTCGGGGGTAGATATATGTATTAGATTGATTTTCCCATCAGAAAAGTCAAACCCTGGATGCGGTACGACGAAAAATTTAGCGTAGGTGTAGGCCACCAAAATCGCCAGCACCAGCCAGGGTAGGCTGCGTTCGAAAATGAAACCGAGGGTGGATGTGAATTTTTTCGGCATGAATGTCTCCCAAGAATTAATGTACTGCATTTTACCGCAGAGGGACTCCAGTTTCTCGGAAACGGCTGAATAGTTTTTGAATTTCAATTCGACTTCGCCGTTTCCGGGAAACTTTCGAGACGAAAAAAACGACCCCGTTTAAGAGGTCGTCGATGAAATCCAAAGATATTATTTCGGAATCAAATGGATCAAAATTCAAGCCCGGCTTGGAGGGGCGTGATCATCCCCAACTGCCGGGCTTTTTCGATTGCCTCGGGCCGGTTGCGGACATTCAGACGCAGGTAGGCGCTGGAGAGTAAGTTGCGGAAGGTGGAGTTGGCGATCTCCAATTTTTCGGCCAGTTGGGCAGTGGTGGCCCCCGGCTGGGAGGCACAGAGAGAGATGGCTTCCAGTTGGCGGGGGGTTAATTTATTATCAGGCGGCACTTTATCCATCAGCATTTGGTAGGCATTGTCACTCAAGTAAATCCCCCCGCTCGCGACGGTTTCGATCACCTCGCCCAGTTTGGCAATGCTGGCATGGTCGTCTTTCACAATGTAAGGAGGTGTGCAAAAATAAGATCCCATTTTTGAAATGGTCTGGAAGAATCG
>CAYVQU010000303.1:0-4254 GCA_964453155.1 uncultured Anaerolineales bacterium
AACAATCCATTCATTTTGAATGCTAATCGGGCGAATGCAGAATATTTTGGCGTCGATGTCGATGGTCAGTGGACGGCCTGGGCGAATACCGTCGATAGCACGGGATGGACAGCTCAAAGTGTACCGGTAACTTGGTATGTGTCTTGGTATCCGGTCCATGGTTTGCCGTGAGATTATGATGCTAACCCCAACAGAACACACCATTATCCCCCTCCTGTTTTCCTGGTTATTTATTGAGACGATGTGGGATTTTCGGGATCGAGAGATTCCGCGCTGGTTTTCCTGGATCCCTTTGCTATTGGGACTGATTTATCTGGTTTTATTGGGAGACTGGGTGGTTGCTATCCTGCTAGGGATTTCTTTGATGGCTACTCATCTTTTGACCCGCTGGCGGATTGTGGCTGTGGTTGGATCGGCATTTGGGATAATATTTTTTCCCGAAGTGTATCCCCTGTTGATTGGGTGGCTGATTCTCTATGGGTTGTGGGAGTTGGGTTGGTTGGGGGCAGCTGATTCTCTCGCGGGGTTATATTTGTTGATCTGGTTTCCGGAATGGGAGATGCTGTTCAGCATTGGTTTGGGTATCCTGATCTGGCATGTTGGCTTGGCCTTGGACTATTTCGGAAGACAGGCGGGACTCAAAATCTGGACTACAGTTCAAACCCAGGCTAAAGGAACAAAGGTACCTGGGGTAGGTGCATTTTTGATTGCAGTTATAGTTTTTGAGTTTGTAACTATGTGGGTGTAACCCTATGTGATTTTTTCAGTTACTGTCTATGCGGTCGCAGCTTCGACAAATCTGCAACTCTAGGATACTCGTTCATTCCGGAATAGTATCATAGTAATACATATCTTAAATCTGCTTTCTATTTCCTTTTCCCAAACTGATTTATCAACATTCTCCTGTGCCCCAAAGATTTCGCGCTACCAATTCATAACCTATCGAATGCATTAGAATTTCCCCGTATTATTTCTTGGATTCTGTACCAAATTATATAAATACAGTTGCTGTGATATAATAAATTTATGAAAATTCAAAGAACTCTATTGACTAAATTGAGAGATTTCCTGATACCGGGGAAAGTATTAGTTTTGTATGGGCCGCGTCAGGTTGGGAAAACCACGCTAGCACACGAATTACTCAAATGGGTTCCATTACAAAGCAAATTTGTCAATGCTGATGAATTAATTTACCGAGAAGCTTTATCCAGTCAAAATCGTCAACAACTTGGGGAAGTGTTAGGAGACGCCCAACTGCTAGTAATCGATGAAGCGCAACGCATACCGGAGATTGGGATCAATTTAAAAATCTTAATCGATAGCTTTCCAGATGTCATTATCATGGCAACAGGATCAGCATCTTTCGATTTAGCCAATAAGATTAGTGAACCACTTACCGGTCGCAAACTAACATTCAATCTTTTTCCGGTTAGCTATGCTGAGATGACCCAAACATTGGGTGACTTAGAAGCTCGCAGTCAATTAGAACGATGGTTGATTTGGGGCGGTTACCCCACCATTGTCACGACAGATCATCTTGAATTACGCGAGCGACTGTTAGGCGAATTGGTTGGATCTTATCTTTATAGAGATATCCTGGAATTAGAAGGGATACGTCGATCTGAGAAAATTGTGGATTTGCTCCGATTATTGGCTTTTCAGATTGGACAAGAAGTTTCAATTGCTGAGTTAGCGACACAGTTAGCAATCAATCGACAAACCGTTGATCGTTACCTGGATTTACTAGAGAAAGTTTTTGTGATTTTCAAAGTGGGAGGTTTTTCGCGTAATTTACGAAAAGAGATTACTAAAAATGCCCGTTATTATTTCTACGATAATGGGGTTCGAAACAGTTTGATACAAAACTTCAATCCGCCAAATTTACGAAACGATATTGGACAACTTTGGGAGAACTACTTGATGATTGAACGCCGTAAGGCAAATCAGGCCAATGATCGTACGGTGAATTCCTTCTTTTGGCGAACCTATGACCAAAAAGAAATTGATTGCATTGAGGAATACGGTGGTAAGCTATATGGGTATGAATTTAAGTGGAAGGGTGGAAAAATTCGCAAAGCAACCCAGAACGAGTTTTTAAGAACTTACCCGGATTCAAAACTTAGTATCATCAATCAAGAAAATTTTGTGGATTTCTTGAAGTGAACCATCCCGCTCTCCAAAACCTATGCAAATCTGCTCATGGCAAAAGGCTGTTTGGTTCCTGGTTCATAGAGCACTGCCTGAAATCAGGTCTTACATGCTCTCCGCAGGCGTGACTTTCGGCGGAGCTCGCCGTAGTTTACTGCTTCAACAATACAGCAATTGCTCGAGGTTGATGGCAGCGTTCAAATCGCGGTCCAAAACCAAGCCGCAGTGCTCACAACCATACACCCGCTCAGCCAGACTGACTTCTTGCTCATTCCCACACTGCGAACAGCGCTTTGTGGATGGGAAAAATCGGTCGGCCAGAAGGATTTCACAGCCATACCATTGACCCTTGTACATCAACTGCCTGCGGAACTCGGACATCCCCACATCGGCAATTGCCTGCGCCAAACGGCGGTTCTTCAACATCCCGCTCACATTCAGGTCTTCCAGCACAATAGCTGACTTGGTTCTCGCCAGCCAGGTGGTTGTCTGATGTAAGCAGTTTTTACGGATGTTAGCGACCCGGTAGTGCGCTTTTGCTAACTGCTTGACGGCTTTTTGACGATTAGCGCTGCCCTTTTGTCGCCGCGATACCCGCCGCTGCAAACGTTTCAACCGGGTGAGTGATTTCTTCAAGGCTCGTGGATTTTCGAAATACGTGCCATCACTGACCTGTGCCAAGCGGTTGATGCCCAGATCCACGCCGGCAACCGGCTTTTCTTCCATCACCGGATCGGGAATCTCCATCTCAACCTGGAGAGACACAAACCAGCGTCCGGCCTTTTCGCTGACCGTGGCATTCAGAATATGTACGCCGCCGGTTGGCAGGTAGCCGCGCTCCTTCAAACGCAGCCGCCCCAGACGCGGTAGTTGAATGGCTTTCTTAAAAACATGGATGGCACCGGTCAAGCGAAAACTGCCCAAACTACGCTTTCTGGACTTGAAGCGCGGAAAGCCGACTTTGACTTTTTTGCCTGATTTCTTCTCTTTCACCCTACGGAAAAAGTGAGCAAAGGTTTTGTCTAGATCGCGTAAGGCCTCTTGGGGTGCGCACTTGGAGACCTCATACATCCAGGAGAGTTCACTCTTTTTCAAGCGATTGAGTTCCCGGTGCAGGTCGATTGCTGAAGGTGCTTTCTCACCTTTCTCAAAAGATTCCTGTTTGCGTGCCAGTCCCCAATTGTAGGCAAAGCGTGCCACACCGGCATGGCGGACACAAGCGGTCTTTTGCTTGTTGTTCAAATCCAGTTCAGTCTTGAAAGCCCGTAGAATCTTCATAGCTGTTCGGCTGTTTCTCGCAAACTTTCCATCAACTTACGGTTCTTATGACTCCTGCTTCCATACAACCGTGCCGAAAACACCGTGATGATCTCCAAGACTTCCTGCGCCAGTTCTTCTTCAAAGCTCAGGACTTGATCACCCTGATTCATGATGACGACTTCTACATTGAACATTTCACACAATGTGAAAATCAGCTCCGAACCAAAGCGCAGCAGCCGGTCTTTGTTCGTCAACACCAGACGACCAATACTGCCATCGCAGATCCGTCTGATTAGCTTTTGTAACCCCTTTTTGTTGTAATTCAACCCTGAACCAAGGTCTTGCATAACCTCATATGTCCAGCCATTGGCCGCACAGAACGTTTCCAGCAAAGCCACTTGCCTGACCAAATCTTCCTTCTGATCATGACTGGAGACCCTCGCATAACACAAGGTGGGTCGATTGGTTTGGCTGGTTTCGTAGGGCTTCAGTCCTTGCAACTGAGCCAGATCATATCGACGATGGCCATGGGGGGTGCGCTCCGCTTGGATTTTCCCTTCTTTTTCCCAGCGTCGCAACGTCTGGATCGAGACACCTAATGCTGTGGCTGCTTTTCCAATACTTACTTTCATGCTTCCTGTTATATCATATTTAATAACATATCAACAGATAAATATATATATTTATCTGCAGTTTCTAACCCCAACTTGTTTTTTGACAATTTAGCGATGTTTTATGCGATCGTACAAGAGCAATCACTCTTATAAAATTTAAAAGTGATTGTTTTTTTTATGAGCGGCGATAAACTCGAAGCGATTTTTTTGCGGAAACGTACATCTCTAAACG